>JANPHI010000414.1:0-22513 GCA_031424355.1 Betaproteobacteria bacterium | reverse complement strand
TCGCTGCGCGCGATGCGGATGACCACGGTTTCGTCGGGCTGCACCACCACCCAGGCGTTGACCTCGGGCGGCTGGCCCTGGGCGGCGGCGGTCAGCGGGAAGCCGAACACCAGTGAGCCGGCAGCGGCCGCCGAGCCGATGAATTCGCGGCGCGACAGGCCGGCGGGCACGGTACGCGCGGCGCTCATGCCACGCTCCTGACGACGTGGATGATGTCCAGGCCGGCCGTCTTGCTGCCGGCCGCTTCCTTGATCGCTGCGCGCACGCGGTTGAAGGTGCCGCAGCGGCAGATGTTGGTGATCTCGCGGTCGATGTCGGCGTCGGTGGGGTTGGGCGTCTTCTTCAGCAGCGCCGCGGCGGCCATCAGCATGCCGCTCTGGCAGTAGCCGCATTGCGGCACGTCGAGGTGAACCCAGGCTTTCTGCAGCGGGTGATCGCCTTTGGCGCTGAGGCCCTCGATGGTGGTGATCTTCTGCGTGGCCTGCACCGCCGACACCGGCAGCACGCAACTGCGCACGGGGTTGCCGTCCAGGTGCACGGTGCACGAACCGCACTGCGCAATGCCGCAGCCGTATTTGGTGCCCGTCATGCCGAGCTGTTCGCGCAGCACCCACAGCAGGGGTGTGTCGGGTTCGGCGTTGTGCTCGCGCACCTTGCCGTTGACGTTCAAGCGGGCCATGCGGGTCTCCGGTTACAGCGATGTTGCAACCGATGATGATGCCGCGACCACGCCCCTGCGCGCCCCCGGGTTTAGCCCGTTTCTGTGCGTCAACGCGGCCTGTTTTTCGAGCTGGTTTGCGAGCCAATCAAGCCCAAGCGGTCCTGCAGCAGTTGCATCAGCAAAGCCGTGGCCTGTTCCAGCAAGGGCCCGCGCGGCCGCAGTGCGGATGTGGCGATCCACAGGCTCGTGGCCAGCGCCGCGCCGCCGGGCGTGATGTGGATGGGCCGGGCCTGCAGGCCGCCTTCGTGTTCGCTGCCGCGCAGCGCGTTCAGCGACAGCACGGCGTGCAGCGGCAGGCGCTGCACCAGGTCCAGCATGGCCGGTACGCTTTCGATTTCCAGGCCCACCCTGGGCTTCAGATTGGCGGCGGCCAGGGCCGTTTCCAGCCGCATGCGGATGGCGTGCGGGCGGCTGGGAATGACCAGTTCCTGCGCCGCCACGTCGGCAAGCTGCACCGCCTTGCCCAGCAGCGTGCGCGCCGTGCCGCGTGCCGATACCAGGTAGAGCTTTTCATCCAGCACCGGCTGCAGCGCGATGGCCGCTGCCGGTGTGGCGTTGTAGACCACCGCGCAGTCCACGCGGCCCTGCTGCAGCCATTCCAGCGTGTAGGTGGACAGGCCTTCCACCATGCTCAGCGTGGCGCGCGGAAAGCGCAGCCTGAAGGCTTCCACCAGCGGCGCCGTCAGCGTGCGGCTGACGCTGGGCGGCAGGCCGACCGACAACAGCCCGGTGGCCGCGCCGCGCTGGTCTTCCAGGTCCAGCCTGGCGCGTTCCACCTGCTGCAGGATGCCGCGCGCGTGGGCCAGCAGGCGGTGGCCGGCTTCGGTCAGCGTGGCGCCGCGGCCATTGCGGTCGAACAGCGGCTGGTGCAGTTCAATTTCCAGCGCGCGCACCTGGCGGCTGAGTGCCGGCTGGGCGATTTGCAGCACGCTGGCGGCGCGCGTGAAACTGCCCAGGTCGGCCACGTGCACAAAGGTATCCAGCTGCTTCAGGTCCATGCCGGATCAGCATAGCAGCTAGTGCGGAAATAGCGTTGATGGATGAACCACCTTCAACCAGAATCCCGCCCAGCGTTCCAGCCTGCGGGCTGCACGAACGAGCGAACAGCCAGCGACCCAACGACAGCCCGCGAGGAGACCACCGCATGATCATCGACTGCCACGGCCACTACACCACCGCACCCAAGGCGATGGAAACCTGGCGCAACGCCCAGATCGCCGGCATCAAGGATCCGGCCTCCATGCCCAAGGTGTCGGACCTGAAGATCAGCGACGACGAACTGCGCGAGAGCATCGAACTGAACCAGTTGCGCCTGATGAAAGAGCGCGGCAGCGACCTGACCATCTTCAGCCCGCGCGCCAGCTACATGGCCCACCACATCGGCGACTTCAATGTCTCGGCCGCGTGGAGCGCCATCTGCAACGAGCTGTGCTTCCGCGTCAGCGAACTCTTCCCCGACCACTTCATCCCCGCCGCCATGCTGCCGCAAAGCCCGGGCGTGGACATCGCCACCTGCATCCCCGAACTGGTGAAGTGCGTGGAGCAGTACGGCAACGTCGGCATCAACCTGAACCCCGACCCGAGCGGCGGCCACTGGACCAGCCCGCCGCTGACCGACCGCTATTGGTACCCCATCTACGAGAAGATGGTCGAGTACGACATCCCCGCGATGATCCACGTCAGCAGCAGCTGCAACGCCTGCTTCCACGCCACCGGCGCCCACTACATCAACGCCGACACCACGGCCTTCATGCAGTGCATACAGGGCGATCTGTTCAAGGACTTCCCGACGCTGCGCTTCGTCATCCCGCACGGCGGCGGCGCGGTGCCCTACCACTGGGGGCGTTACCGGGGCCTGGCGCAAGAGCTGAAGAAGCCGCTGCTCAGCGAACACCTGATGAAGAACATCTACTTCGACACCTGCGTCTACCACCAGCCGGGCATCGACCTGCTGACCAAGGTGATCCCGGTGAAGAACATCCTCTTCGCCAGCGAAATGATCGGCGCGGTGCGCGGCATCGACCCCGAGACCGGCCACTACTACGACGACACCAAGCGCTACATCGAAGCCAGCACTATCGTCGTCGGTGACGACCGGCATGCCATCTACGAAGGCAACGCGCGGCGCGTGTTCCCGCGCCTGGACGCTGCGCTCAAGTTGAAGGGGCTCTGACCATGACCGAACTGGGCGTCGTCAAGCGCAACATCATCCGCGCCGACCGCGTGGCCGCCGACGGCCTGGGGCGTTTCGGTGCCAGCACCGTGCACGAGGCGCAAGGCCGCGTCGGCCTGCTGAACACCTACATGCGCCCGATCTACGCGGGCCAGCGCACTTCCGGCACCGCCGTCACCGTGCTGCTGCACCCCGGCGACAACTGGATGCTGCACGTGGTGGCCGAACAGATCCAGCCCGGCGACATCGTCGTGGCCGCGCTCACGTCACCCAACACCGACGGCTTTTTCGGCGACCTGCTGGCCACGTCCTTCCAGGCCCGTGGCGCGCGCGGCCTGATCATCGACGGCGGCTGCCGCGACGTGCGTGACCTGCAGGAAATGGGCTTCCCGGTGTGGAGCCGCGCCATCAGCAGCAAGGGCACCATCAAGGCCACCATCGGCTCGGTGAACATCCCCGTGGTCTGCGCCGGCGCGCTGGTGACGCCCGGCGACGTGATCGTGGCCGACGACGACGGCATCGTCTGCGTGCCGGCCGCGACGGCCACCAAGGTGCTGGCCGCCGCCGCCGCGCGCGAGGCACTGGAAGGCGAAAAGCGCGCCAAGCTGGCCGCTGGCGTGCTGGGCCTGGACATGTACAAGATGCGCGAACCGCTGGAAAAAGCCGGTCTGCGCTACATCGACTGACCCCTTTTCATGCAACCCGCCAAGACCATGTTCAATCGTCGTACCTTTACCGCCGCAGCCCTGAGCGCGGTTTCCCTGCTGGCCACGCTGCCGGCACAGGCCCAGGCCCCGGAATGGCCGACCAAGGCCGTGCGCATCCTCACGCCCTTCCCGGCCGGTGCCGGCCCTGAAGGCGTGCTGCGCGTGCTGGCCGAGAAGCTGCAGAAGAAGTGGGGCAAGCCGGTCATCGTCGAGAACAAGCCGGGCGCGAATGGCTTCCTCGCGATTGACGCCTTCAAGCGCGGCAACACCGAAGGCTACGACCTGATCCAGTTGGACAACGCCCACCTGGCCGCCTACCCGCACCTGTTCAAGAAGCTGCCCTACGACCCGATCAAGGACTTCGACGTCCTGCAGCCGCTGTTCCGCACCTACTTCTTCGTGGCCGTGCCCAGCACCAGCAAGTACAAGACCGTGGGCGACATCATTGCCGACGCCAAGGCCCACCCGACCCAGCTGAACTACGGCTCGTGGAGCGTGGGCAACCCGGTGCACCTGGGTTCGGCGCTGCTGGAAAGCCTGACCGGCACCCAGATGCAGCATGTGATCTACAAAGAGGTGTCGATGCTCTACACCGGCGTGGCGAATGGCGAACTGAACTGGTCGCTGGGCTCGATGGCCAGCGCCGGCCCCATGCAGCGCGCCGGCAAGGTGAAGTTCATCGCCATCACCGCGCCCAAGCGGCAGGCGGCCTTCCCGGACGTGCCCACGGTGGCCGAATCGGGTGGTCCGGCCGGCTACGAAGTGACGGGCTGGACCACCATCGCTGCGCCCAAGGGCCTGCCCAAGGCGGTGGTGGACAAGATCTACCGCGACATCGAAGCTGCGCTGGCCGAGCCCGACATGAAGGACCGCTTCGCCACCTTCGGCTACGACCAGTTCCCGATCACGCGCGAGGGCTTCAATGCCTTCATCGCCGCCGAATCGACCAAGTACGCGGCCGTCATCAAGCAGGCCAAGGCCTCGCTGGACTGAGGAGCACGCCATGCATCCAGACACCCAACCGAGCAAGCCCACGACGGGCGGTTTCGACAAGACCGCCGGTTGGCTGGACTGGTACGCCGGCCCCAGCCAGCCGCGTTTCAAGCTGCCGGCCGGCAGCGTGGACGCCCACTGCCACGTCTTCGGGCCGGGCGCTGAATTTCCCTACGCACCCGAGCGCAAGTACACGCCCTGCGACGCCAGCAAGGCGCAGCTGTACGCCCTGCGCGACCACCTGGGCTTTGCGCGTAACGTCGTCGTGCAGGCCACCTGCCACGGCGCCGACAACAGCGCCATGGTCGATGCCTGCCGCAGCAGCGGCGGCAAGGCGCGCGGCGTGGCCACCGTCAAGCGCAGCATTTCAGACGCCGAACTGCAAGACCTGCACGCGGCCGGCGTGCGTGGCGTGCGCTTCAACTTCGTCAAGCGCCTGGTCGACTTCACGCCCAAGGACGAACTGCTGGAAATCGCCAGCCGCATCGCGCCGCTGGGCTGGCACGTCGTCATCTATTTCGAAGCCGTGGACCTGCCCGAGCTGTGGGACTTCTTCACCGCGCTGCCCACCACGGTGGTGGTGGACCACATGGGCCGCCCCGATGTGAGCCTGCCGGTGGACGGCCCGCAGTTCGCGCTGTTCGAGCGCTTCATGCGCGAGTACCCGAATGTGTGGAGCAAGGTCAGCTGCCCCGAACGCTTGAGCGTCACCGGCCCGAGGGCGCTGAATGGCGAACAGGCCGCCGAACTTGCGCCTTATCGCGACGTCATTCCTTTCGCCCGCCGCATCGTCGAACAATTCCCCGACCGCGTGCTGTGGGGCACCGACTGGCCGCACCCGAACCTGAAGGACCACATGCCCGACGACGGCCTGCTGGTGGACTTCATCCCGCACATCGCCACCACAGTCGAGGCGCAGCAGAAGTTGCTCGTCACCAACCCCATGCGCCTGTATTGGCCGGACGAGGTTTGAGATGTCGCTGAACAAGCCCTACCTGGACGTGCCCGGCACGACCATCTTCGACGCCGAGCAAAGCCGCAAGGGCTACCACCTGAACCAGTTCTGCATGAGCCTGATGACGGCGCCGAATCGCGAGCGCTTCAAGGCCGATGAACGGGCGTATCTGGACGAATGGCCGATGACCGAAGCGCAGAAGCAGGCGGTGCTGGCCCGCGACTTGAACCGCTGCATCGGCGAGGGCGGCAACATCTATTTCCTGGCCAAGCTGGGCGCCACCCACGGCAAGAGCTTTCAGCAGATGGCCGGCAGCATGACGGGCATGACCGAAGAGGAATACCGCAACATGATGATCAGCGGCGGGCGTTCGGTTGAAGGCAACCGCGTGGTGGGCGAAGACGGCACGGCGCAGGCCCACCGCCAGCCGCAAGGCAGCAGCACCAAGGCAGGGCTCTGAGATGGCCAAGATCACCGCATCGGTCTACACCAGCCACGTGCCCGCCATCGGCGCGGCGCTGGACCTGGGCAAGGACCAGGAACCGTATTGGCAGCCGCTGTTCCAGGGCTACGAATTCAGCCAGCAATGGCTGAAGGACAACACGCCCGACGTCATCTTTCTGATCTTCAACGACCACGCGACCGCGTTCAGTCTCGAAATGATCCCGACCTTCGCCATCGGCACCGCCGCGTCCTACGCGCCGGCCGACGAAGGCTGGGGCCCGCGCCCGGTGCCCACGGTCATCGGCCACCCCGACCTGGCCGGCCACATCGCGCAAAGCGTGATCCAGGACGACTTCGACCTGACAATCGTGAACAAGATGGACGTGGACCACGGGCTGACCGTGCCGCTGTCACTGATGTGCGGCCAGCCGGTCGCATGGCCGTGCCCCGTCATTCCCTTCGCAGTCAATGTCGTGCAGTACCCGGCGCCCTCGGGCCGGCGTTGCTACAACCTCGGCAAGGCCATCCGCAAGGCCGTCGAAAGTTACGACCAGCCGCTGAAGGTGCAGATCTGGGGCACCGGCGGCATGAGCCACCAACTGCAAGGCCCGCGCGCCGGCTTGATCAACCGCGAGTGGGACAACGCTTTTCTCGACCGGCTGATTGCCGACCCGGAAGGCCTGTCGCAAGTGCCGCACATCGACTACGTGCGTGAGGCCGGCAGCGAGGGCATCGAACTGGTGATGTGGCTGATCGCACGCGGGGCGATGGCCGATGTGAACCCCGACGCCGCACCCGGTGCGGCGGGCGGCCCCGCACCGAAAGTGGCGCACCGCTTCTATCACGTGCCCGCATCGAACACGGCCGTTGGCCACCTCATCCTGGAGAACCCATGACGATCAAAGTTGCACTGGCCGGTGCCGGCGCTTTCGGCACCAAGCACCTCGACGGCATCCAGAACATCCCGGGCGTCGAGGTCATCTCGGTCATCGGCCGCGAACTCGAAAAGACGCGCGAAGTGGCGGCCAAATACGGCATCGCCCACGTCGGCACCGACTTGTCGGAGGCGCTGGCGATCCAGGACGTTGACGCCGTCATCCTGGCCACGCCGACGCAGATGCACGCCGAACAGACCCTGGCCTGCCTGCAGGCCGGCAAGCACGTGCAGGTCGAGATCCCGATGGCTGACAGCTGGAAGGACGCGCAGGCCATCGTGGCCCTGGCCAAGACCAGCGGCAAGGTGGCCATGGCCGGCCACACGCGGCGCTTCAACCCCAGCCACCAGTGGGTGCGCCAGCGCATCACGGCCGGTGAATTCAACATCCAGCAGATGGATGTGCAGACCTACTTTTTCCGCCGCACCAACATGAACGCGCTGGGCCAGGCGCGCAGCTGGACCGACCACCTGCTGTGGCACCACGCCGCCCACACCATCGACCTCTTCGCCCACCAGGCGCGCAGCCCCATCGTGAAGGCCAACGCCATCCAGGGCCCCATCCACCCGGCGCTGGGCATCGCGATGGACATGAGCATCCAGCTGCAGGCTGCCAGCGGCGCCATCTGCACGCTGAGCCTGAGCTTCAACAACGACGGCCCGCTGGGCACCTTCTTCCGCTACATCGGCGACACCGGCACCTACATCGCCAGTTACGACGACCTTTACAACGGGAAGATGGAAAAGATCGACGTTTCGAAAGTGGCGGTGGCTATGAACGGCATCGAACTGCAGGACCGCGAATTCTTCAGTGCCATCGCCGAAGGCCGCGAGCCGAATTCCAGCGTGACCCAGGTGCTGGCCTGCTACGAGGTGATGGGCCAGTTGGAAAAGCAGCTGGCCGCCTGACCCGCTGCTGATCCGCTGCTGGCGCGCTGGCGCTTCAGCGCGGCAGCAGCAAGCCGTTCAAGTCGAAGGTCAGATCGGCCGCCTGTTCGCGCGTGGGCGACACACCGGCGTCCAGCAGCTTGCGGGCCTGCAGATGGTCTTTCGGGGCGTTCACCGAATCGACTGCAATCAGGCTGTCGCCGCGGTAGTGGTAGACCGAGAAAGGCCCGTCCTGCAGGCTGCCGCGCAGCACCCAGCCGTCTGCGCTGCCCGACAAACCAGCCATCTGCAGCTTCTTGTCGAACTGGTCGGACCAGAACCAGGGCGTGGACGTGAACGGGCGTTCGGTGCCCAGCAAGGCTGCTGCGGCCGCCTTGCCTTGCTCGTTGCCGTTGTTCACCGATTCCAGCCGCAGCAGGCTGCCGTCGGCCAGCTGGCGCGCGGTGCAGTCGCCGGCCGCCACGATGCGCGGGTCGGCGGTGCGGCTGCAGGCATCGACGACGATGCCGCGGTCGCAGGCCAGACCGGCCTCACGCGCCAGTTCGTCGTTGGCGTGGACGCCGATGCCGACCACGATCAACCCCGCCGGCACCCGCGTGCCATCGGCCAGGCACACGCCCGTTGCCCGGCCATCGCGGCCATCGCCATCGCATTCGATGGCCGTGATGCGCGCGTCCAGCAGCAACTGCACGCCCTGGCTGCGGTGCAGCGCGGCGTACCAGTCGCTGAGCAGCGGCGCCAGCACGCGGCCCAGCAGGCGCGGTGCGGCTTCCAGCACCGTCACCGCCAGGCCCTTTTTGCGCGCGGTGGCCGCCACTTCCAGGCCGATGAAGCCGCCGCCGATCACCACCACGGGCTGATTCGTGGCGGCGCAGTGCGCCAGGCCGTCAGCGATGGCGCTGGCCTCGTCGCGCGTGCGCAGCACCTGCACGTTGGGGGCGCCTTGACCGACATCAGCGCCCGGCAGCGCCAGTGCGCGCGCCCGGGCGCCGGTGGCCAGCACCAGGCCGTCGTAGGGCAGGGTGCTGCCGTCGTCCAGCGCCAGTGTTTGCGCCGCGCGGTTGATGGCCTGCACGCGCACGCCGGTGCGCAGGGTGATCTGCTTGCGCGCCAGCAAATCGGGTGCGCGCATCACCAGCTGTTCGGCCGTGATGGCACCGGCCAGCCAGGCCTTGCTCAGCGGCGGCCGGTGGTAGGGGCCGTAGGGCTCGTCGCCCAGCAGCGTGATGGGGCCGGTGTGGCCGGCGGTGCGCAGCGCTTCGGCGGTGGCGACGGCGGCCTGGCCGGCGCCGACGATGAGGACGGTGCCTTCGGCGGTGATGCTCATTCCTGCGTCTCGGGCAGCGTGACCCGCAGGCCTTCCAGCAAAGAGCTGGCCTTGATCTGGCACGACAGCCGGCTGTTCGGTCGGCGTTCGGCGGCCACGCTGTCCAGCATGCCCAGCTCACCCGCGCTCGGCGGCGGCAGGTCGGCCAGCCGGGCTTCGTCCACGTAGCAGTGGCAGGTGGCGCAGGCGCAGGAACCGCCGCATTCGCCGACGATGCCGTCCACGCCGCTGGCCGTGGCGGCCTGCATCAGGCTCCAGCCGTCGGCCACGTCCACGGTGGTGGCCTGCCCGTTGGCTTCGATGTAGGTGATCTTCGTCATCGCGTTTTCAGTGAGGTTGCAAGCCCGGGGCCAGGTCCAGCCGCAGCGGGCTGCGGAAGGTGGATGAAGGCATCCAGGCCAGTTGATCGGCCACGCGATGGTAGGCCGGCACGACACGGTGGAATTCCTCGAAGGCGATCTTCACCGACAGCCGGGCGATGGCGGTGCCCAGGCAGGCGTGCACGCCGCCACCGAAACCCAGGTGGCCGCGCGGCTTGCGCGCGATGTCGTAGCGGTCGGGGTTGGCGTACTGGCGTTCGTCGCGGTTGCCCGAACCGTAGGCCAGGCAGACGAAGTCGCCGGCCTTCATCGTCTGCCCGTGCAGCGTCACGTCCTTCATCAGGCGGCGGCGGAAGCGCTGGGCCGAGGTGTTGAAGCGCAAGGATTCCTCCACCGCGTCGGGCAGCAGCGCCGGGTTGGCCACGCACTGCGCCTGCGCCTCGGGCTGGCTGGCCAGGTTGTAGGCGAACATCATCATGAAGCCGCCCAGGCTTTCCACGCCGGCCATGATCAGCGTGGTGGTGGTCAGCAGCACCTCGCGCTCGTCGAGGCGGTCGCCGTCGATTTCCGCCATGGCGAAGTTACTGATCAGGTCGTTGCGCGGGTTCGCGCGGCGCAGCGCAATCACCTGGGCGGCGTAGTCCTGCATCCAGTTGAAGGCTTCCAGGTGTTCGGGGCCCTTGGCGCGGGTGCGCGGGTCGCTCTGCACCATCAGCACGGCCTTGTCGCGCACCGTGGCTTCATCGACCAGCGCCTCGTCGCCGGTCGGCAGGCCCAGCGCCGCCATCAGCACGCGCACCGTGAAGGTGGACGAAAAGTCCTTGAAGTCGAAGTCGCGCTGGCCGCGCAAATCTTCGGCCGCCGCGCGGGCGATGGCGCGTATCGGCTCGCCCAGGCTTTCCAGGTTGCGCTTCATGAAGGCGCTCTGCACCAGCCCGCGCAGGCGGTCGTGGCGCGGGGGGTCGGTGGTGCCCAGCGTGGCGCCGGCGCGGTTGGGCAATTCCGTCATCAGGTTGCCGCTGGCCGACGAGTAGGTCTGCCAGTCCTGCCCGGCGCTGACGATGTCGGCGTAGCGCGACAGCACCCACATCTGCGCCTCTGGGCTCCAGAAGCAGGGATGTTCGTCGCGCAGCCGCCGGTATAGCGGGAAGGGGTCGGCGTCCACAGCCGGCGAATAGGGGTCGAAGCTGAACATGGGGCGTCTCCGGTTCGGTTTCTGGGGTCACGGTCTGCGCCGCGCTGTGCCCCCACTGTAGGCCGCCAACCCACTGTCCACCGTGCACGAAGCGCCTTGCGAACTTGCACTTTTGGCGTAGGCTTGCTGGACATGCCCACCACCCCTGCCGCCGCTGCCGCCAGTGACACTGCCCAGCCACCGGCAGGCCGCCGTCGCGCGGCGGCCGTGCCCGCCTTCGCGCTGTACGGCGAGCCCGGCGCGCCGGGGGCCGACATGCTGCACCTGGAGACCATCGCCTCGCGCAGCCAGCGCTACCGCTGGGAAATCGACGCCCACGTGCACCGCGGTCTGCACCAGCTGCTGTGGCTGGAACGCGGCAGCGCGCAGGTGGCGCTGGACAGCGAACGCCAGCGCTGCGTGGGCCCGGCGGTCATCGTCATCCCGCCGGGCGTTGTGCACGCCTTCCGTTTCGCGCCACACACCGAAGGCTGCGTGCTGACGCTGAGCGCCCGCTCGGTGGTGGAAGGCGACGCGCAAGCGGCGGGCGAGGCGCTGCGCACGCTCTTCGCCACCCCGCGCGTGCTGCCGCTGGCGGACAGCGCCGCGCCACCGCATGTGGCCGAACTGTTCGCGCTGCTGGCCGATGAATGCCGCCAGCCCGGTTCGGCCGCCTCGCCAGTGCCGCTGTGGCTGGCCCGCGCGCTGGTCTGGCGGCTGGCTGAACTGGTGCATCGCGTTGACAAAGCGGCGCAGCCCGCACGGCCCGCGCAGCGTGAACACCAGGCACTTTTCACGCGCTTCGTCGTGCTGGTGGAAACGCACCACGCGGCGCACTGGCCGGTGGCGCGCTACGCCAGCCGCCTGGGCCTGACGCCCGAACGCCTGAACCGGCTGGTGCGCGCCGAGGCCAGCCGCAGCGCGCTCGACCTGATCCACGAGCGGCTGGCGCGCGAAGCCTGCCGGCGCCTGGTCTACGTCGCCATGCCGATCTCGAAACTGGCCGATGAACTGGGCTTTCCCGACCCGGCCTACTTCTGCCGCTTCTTCAAGCGCCGGCTGGGCTGCAGCCCGCGGGCCTACCGACAGCGCGGCGGGCAGCTGGACGATCAGCCGGGCCGTCAACCCGACCGTCAACCCGACCGTCAACCCGCCGGCAGCGCGCCCGACTGACGCAGCGCGGCCACCACCGCGTCCAGCTGCAGCCGCAGCCAGACGTGCAGCGGTTCGGCCTGGTGGCGCACATGCCACATCGCGTACATCGGCATGGCCGGGCAGGGCAGCGGCACCTCGACCTGCGCCAGCCCGCGCAGCAGATGCCCGTGCAGCAGGCTGGGCAGCGTGGCCAGGCAATCGCTGCCGTGCAGCAGCGTGGCCACGCCAGCGAAGTTGGGCACGGTGGCGACGAAGCGGCGCTGCACGCCGCGCTCGGCCAGCAGCTGGTCCAGGTCGAGCTGGCGACGCGGTTCGTAGACCACGGTGACATGGTCGGCGGCCAGGTAGTCGGCCAGGCCTTGCGGCGCGGCGCGCTGGCTGGCATCGAAGAACACGGCGTAGCGGTCTTCGAACAGGCGCTTCTGCACGATGTCGGGCGCGTCGGGCGGGCGCGGTGAAATGACCAGCTGGCAGTGGCCGTCACGCAGCAGTTCGGCGCGCGGCACGCCGGAAGCGATGACGTGCAGCCGCGCGCCCGGCGCCTGGGCGCGCAGGCGCTGCAGCAGCGGCGGCAGCAGCAGGTCGCGCTGCAGGTCGTTGGCGGCGATGGTCAGCGTGGTCTGCAGCGTTGCAGGGTCGAAGCCACCGGCCGTGACGAAGCCGCGCATGCCGTCCAGCAGCAGCCGTGCGCGCTGGGCCAGCACCTCGGCCCGCGCGGTGGCCACGATGCCGCGCCCGGCGCGGATGAACAGCGGGTCGCCGACGATGTCGCGCAGCTTGTCCAGCAGGTGGCTGACGGCCGATTGCGTCACGCCCAAGCGCTGCGCGGCGCGCGTGATGGACTGTTCCTCGTAGACGGCCAGCAGCAGTTCCAGCAAATGGCCGTCGAGGTCGGAATGATCGAAACGGCTCATGGATGGAATGAGTGCTGCGGCATTTCTTCGCATGATGAAGCCGCGAAGAATCGATGGCACGCAGCAGGCGGCGGCATTTGCATCGATATGCCCGGCCTTTGATTTGCGACAAATCCAAGCACCCGGAGACGCCTCGATGACCACCCACCCGCCCCGCTCGGCCCGCCCGCCCATCCCGGGCACCACCCTCTTCGACGGCACCCAGGCCATCAAGGGCTACGCGCTGAACAAGATGTGCTTCTCGTTCAACGAGCTGGTCAACCGCCAGGCTTTCCTGGCCGACGAAGACGGCTACTGCACCCGCTACGGCCTGAACGCCGAACAGCGCGCCGCCATCGCCGCGCGCAACGTGCTGCAGCTGATCGCGGCCGGCGGCAACGCCTACTACCTGGCCAAGTTCGCCGGCATCTTCGGGTTGGACATGCAGGACATCGGCGCCCAGCAGACCGGGCTGACCAAGGAACAGTTCCAGGCCAAATTGCGGGCTGCGGCCGGCTGAACGGGGGCACACGACATGGCAAAGATCATCGGTGGCATCACCACCTCGCACGTGCCGGCCATCGGCCGCGCCATCGCGAAAAACCTGCAGCAGGACGCCTACTGGAAGCCCTTCTTCGACGGCTTCGTGCCGATCCGGAAATGGCTGGCGGAAGTGCAGCCCGACGTGGTCATCGTGGTCTACAACGACCACGGGCTGAACTTCTTCCTCGACCAGATGCCGACCTTTTCGGTGGGCGCCGCGCCCGAGTACCGCAACGCCGACGAAGGCTGGGGCATCCCGACGCTGCCGCCGATACCCGGCGACCCGGCGCTGTCGTGGCAGTTGATCGAAGCGCTGGTGGCCGACGAATTCGACCTGACCACCTGCCAGGAGATGAAGGTGGACCACGCCTTCACGCTGCCGCTGGCGCTGCTGTGGCCAGACCAGACCTGCCCGGTGCGCACCATCCCGGTCTGCATCAACACCGTGCAGGCTCCGCTGCCCAGCGCCGCGCGTTGCTACAAGCTGGGTGAGGCGATAGGCTGCGCCGTGGCGGCCATGCCCGGCGATGAGCGCGTGGTGGTGCTGGGCACCGGCGGGCTGTCGCACCAGCTGGACGGCGAACGCGCCGGCTTCATCAACAAGGACTTCGACCTGAAGTTCATGGACAGCTTGACCGGCGGTGACCCGCGCTGGGCCTGCCAGTTCGACACCCACCAGCTGGTTGAACAGGCCGGCACGCAAGGCGTTGAATTGCTGATGTGGCTGGCCACGCGCGGCGCCCTGGGCGAACGCGTGAACACGCTGCAACGCAACTACCACATCCCGATTTCGAACACCGCTTCGGGCGTGCTGCTGATGGAGCCGGCGGGCTGAGGCACGGGCTGGGGTTCGGCGCGGGCCGGTGCGGTGCAAGGTCGGGCCCCGCCGCCTTGCGTCTACCATCCCGGCGGTGAAGCCCGACAGCCTGCCGCCCCCTACCGCCACCGACGACGACGCCAGCCTGGTGGCGCGCTGCCGCCAGGGCGAAGCGGCGGCCTGGGCCGCGCTGGTGCGCAAATACCAGCGCCTGGTCTATGCCGTGGTGATGCGCGTGGGCTTCGACGAACACGGCGCGGCCGACGTCTTCCAGACCGTTTTCACGCGGCTGCTGCAGCACCTGCCCCAGCTGGAACAGCCCGACCGTCTGCAGGCCTGGATCGTCACCACCGCCAAGCGCGAGGCGCTGCGCGTGCGCCAGGTGGCCCAGCGCACGGTGTCGCTGACGCGGGACGACGAGGGCGACGGCGACGGCGACCACGGCGGCCCGGGCATCGAAGACACGCTGGCTGATGACGCGCCGCTGGCCGAAGAGACCCTGTCGGACCTGCAGCAGCTGCACCGCCTGCGCCTGGGCCTGGACCGCCTGGACACGCGCTGCCGCGACCTGCTGACGATGCTGTTTGCCGACGACGAAGACCGTCCGGCCTACGACGAAGTGGCGCGCCGCATGGCCATGCCGGCCGGCAGCATCGGGCCCACGCGCGCGCGCTGCCTGGGCAAGTTGCGCGGGCTGGTTGAAAGTGCGGCATGACGCCCTTCGTGACCCTTTGTATTTTTGGGCTGGCCCCTTGCTCTGTGTTCCCACACCCCTGAGCCGCAGACCATGACACCCCTCCACACCCTGGCTGACGACGAACTCGGTGCGGCCCTGCAGCGCGCGCTGCACGAACTGCCCGACGCCCCGGCCGCCCTGCAGCGCGCCGCCGTCGATTTGTGGGTGGCGCCGCCGCCGCGTCTGGCCGATGTGGCCGATGTAGCCCAGGCCGCGCTGCGCCTGGTCAGCGCGGTGCTGCGCTTCGACAGCTGGGGCGCCGGGCAGACCGCCACGGCCCTGGGCCTGCGGTCGCTGCGCGCACCCACCCCGGCGGCCACCCGCCACCTGCTGTTCAGTGCCGAAGGCCGCGATGTCGATCTGCGCATCGCGCCGGCCGCCGAGGGCTATGCGCTGACCGGGCAGATCCTGGGCCCCGACGAAGGCGGCGCGGTTGAACTGGCGGCGCAAGACGCAGCGGCCGGCACCGCCCGCGTCGTGGCCATCGACGCGATGGGTGAATTCCGCATCGACGGCCTGCCGGCCGGCGGCTACCTGCTGACGCTGAAGCTGGGCGCCGACCAGATCGTGCTGCCCGTGCTGCAGGTGGGTGAGCCCGCCGGTGACGCCAACGGCTGACACCCGGGCAGCGCCCTCCGCGCTGGCCCTGGCCTGGGCGCTGAAGGACCTGTGCTACCAGGCCTGGGGCAGCGACCCGCCCCGTGCCGCGCGGGCCGCCGAGGTGCTGCAGGCCCTGCACGCCGCCCGTGGGTGCGTGGTGCCAGGCGATGAGGCCGACGAGATCGCCGGGCTGGCGCACTGGACGGCCGGCATCACCGAGCTGAACCGGGGCCGCATGGCCGAAGCCGTGCTGGCCTTCGATACGGCCGCTGCGGCCCTGCGCCGGGCCGGCCGCCCCGACCCGGCCGCGCAGACCCAGGTGCCCAAGATCATGGCCTTGTCGATGCGCGGCCTGCACGACGAAGCCGCCGCCTGCGCTGAAGCGGCCCAGCGCGAACTGCTGGCGCTGGGCAATGTGCGGGCCGCCGCGCGGGTCAGCCAGAACCTGGGCAACCTGCTGGGCCGGCGCGACGACTACGCCGCCGCAGCCCGCCACTTCCGCGAAGCGGCGGTGTTGTTCGCCCGGCTCGGCGAGCACGCGCATTCGGTGTCGGCCGACATCGGCCTGGCCCGTGCCTGGGCCGCGCTGGGTGACTTCGACGAAGCCTTGCGCGTGGTCGCCCGGGCCCGCATGCGTGCCGGCAAGCAGGGCCTGAAGCTGCAGCTGGCATTGGCCGACGAAGCCGGCGCCGAGGTGGAATTGGCGCGTGGCCGCTACCAGCCGGCGCTGGCTGCCTTCGAGTCGGCGCGCCGCATCTACGACAGCCTGGGCGTGCCGCACTACCTGGCCATCGCTGAAAAGCACCTGGCCTCGGTCTACCTGGAACTGCGCCTGCTGCCCGAAGCGCTGGCCCTGTTCGACACCGCCGTGGCGCAGTTCCGCGCCCTGGGCTTGCCTGACGAACAGGCCGCGGCACTGGCGCAGCGCGGGCGAGTGCTGGCCTTGCTGCAGCGCAGCCCCTCGGCGGGTACGGTCGGGGGCGCGGGTGCGGCTGGGGCGGCTGAAGCGGCTGAAGTGGCGTTTGCCGAGGCCGCCCAGGTCTTCGCCGCGCAAGCCAATGGTGTGGGCAGCGCCAGCGTGGCGCTGGCGCGGGCCGAACTGGCATTGGCCCGGGGCGACACGGTGGCCGCGCTGGCCAGCGCCGACGCCGCCGCGCAAGGCTACGGCCAGGCGGCGCAGGCCGACGGCCAGGCCCGCGCCGCCGTGCTGCGGGCCGAAGCCCTGCTGCAAGGCGGCGCGGTGCCGGCCGCGCAGGCCCTGTTCACCGCCACGCTGGCCACCGCACGCGAACGCCAGCAACTGCAGGTGCAGGTTCGCTGCCTGACCGGGCAGGGGCTGGCCGCGCTGGCCCTGGGCGACACGGCGGCGGCACGCGCCGCCTTCGAAGCCGCCATCGAAGGCTTTGAAGACCAGCGCCGTGCACTGCCGGGCGATGAACTGCGCCGCGCCTTCATCACCGATCACCTGCGGCCCTACCAGGAATTGCTGCGGCTGGCGCTGCAGGGCGGTGATGCCGCGCAAAGCCTGCTGGCGCTGGACCGCTTCCGTGCGCGTTCGCTGTCCGAGCGGGTGGACGACGACAGCCCGGGCCAGCGCCCCGCTGCCGCGCCCGAAGACGCCGCGTTGCGCGACCGCCTGAACTGGCTGGTGCGCCGCGTGCAGCGCCTGCAGGACGAGGGTGAGTCTTCGGTGGCGCTGAGCAGCGAATTGCTGCGCACCGAACGTGAACTGATGGAACGCGCCCGCCGCCAGCGCCTGGCGGTGCCGCTGGCGGGCGCGGCGCCGGCCGCCAGCGACTTCAGCGACTTCAGCCTGGCCGCGCTGCAGGCGGCGCTGGGCGACGGTGACGCGCTGGTCGAGTACGGCGCGCTGGACGGTACGGGCGGCCGCGACGGCGGCCACGGTGCCGAACTGTTCGCCTGCGTGGTCACCCGCCACGGCGTCACCTTGCACCGCGCGCTGGCCACGCTGCCCCAGGCCCACGCTGCCATCGCCGCCGCGCGTTTCCAGATCGAAGCGCTGCGCAGCGGCGCGGCCGCGCTGGAACGCCACCTGCCGATGCTGACGGCCCGCGCGCAGACGCGGCTGCAGCAACTGCATGCGCTGCTGTGGGCCCCGCTGGGCGGCGCGCTGGCGGGCTGCCGCCGCGTCATCGTGGTGCCGCACGCGCAGCTGGGGTCGCTGCCTTTTGCGGCCTTGTCCGACGCCACGGCGGTTGCCGGTTCCGCCGCTGCCCAGCCGCTGGGCGAACAGCTGCAGCTGGCGCTGGCGCCCAGCGCGCGCCTGGCCTTGCGCGGCCTGCTGCGCCCGCCGGTGGCGGCGCGGCGCGTGCTGGCGCTGGGCGAATCCAGCCGCCTGCCGCACGCCGCGCGCGAGGCCACGGCGGTGGCCGCGCTGTTCGAGGTGGCGCGCTGCTACGTCGGCGCCGGTGCCACGCTGGCCGCCCTGCGCGCCCACGCCGCCGAAGCCGACGTGCTGCACCTGGCCTGCCACGCGCAGTTCCGCAGCGACAACCCGCGCTTCTCGGCCCTGCACCTGGCCGACGGCCCGCTGACCGTGGACGACGCCGAGACGCTGGCCCTGCAGCCCTGCACCGTGGTGCTCAGCGCCTGCGAGACCGCGCTGGCCGAAAGCGGCCAGGGCGACGAACACGTCGGCCTGGTGCGGGCCTTTCTGGTGGCCGGCGCGTCACGCGTGGTGGCCAGCCTGTGGCCGGTGGACGACGCCGTCACCGCCGGCTTCATGGCCGTCTTCTACGGCGCCCTGCGCGCCGGGCAGGCACCGGCCGCCGCGCTGGCTTGCGCGCAATCGGTCACGCGCCAGGCCCACCCCCACCCCTGCTTCTGGGGTGCCTTCGCCCTCTACGGCGCCTGGTAAGCGGGGGAAACTCCGGGCTTGCCGTTGCAAGGTTCGGGCTGTGTGCGGCGTAAGCCTGCAGACCGCGTATCAATCGCCGGCCTGCGCGCTCTGTCGAACGACCCCGGATGCCTGAAAGCTGCCCATGACCCGCTCCTGCCCCCGCCACCCCAGCCCCCTGCGCGCCACCTGGGCCGCCGCGGCGTTGAGCCTTGGTCTGTGCGGGGCGGCGCCGTCGGCCGTGCTGGCCGCAGGCGGCAGCAAGCCGGCGGTGGCGGTGTCCGCCGCCCGGCTGGCGGGGCCCACCAGCGGTATCAGCGGCATCAACCCCAACAGCGGCGGTGGTGGTGGCGGCAGTGGCGGCGACACCCAACTGCCCGGCGAAATCCTCGTCAAGCTGCGCAGCACGGCGGCCCTGCCCGACCTGCTGCGCCGCTACCCGCTGACGCTGCTGGACCGCTTCGGCGCGCGGCCCATCTACCGCTTGAAGCTGACCAGCAACAACCCGCGCGTCTACGCCGATGTGCTGGGCGCGCTCAGTGCCTTCGAGCCCGATGTGCTGCTGGCCGAACCCAACACCACCCACAGCAGCCCTGAAGCGCGCGGCAACATGCCCTGGGTCATCGGCAACCCCGGCGACTACGTGGCGCAGTGGGCGCCGCAGGCCCTGCGCCTGCCCCAGGCGCAAGCGCTGGCCACCGGCGCGGGCGTGCGCGTGGCCGTGCTCGACACCGGCTTCGACCTGACCCACCCGCTGCTGGCCGGCCGCTGGCTGCCGGGCTTCGACTTCGTCGATTTCGACACCAACCCCGGCGAAGTGGCCACGCCCGCGCAGACCGGCTATGGCCACGGTACCCACGTGGCGGGCCTGGTGGCGATGGTGGCGCCGGGCGCGCGCATCATGCCGCTGCGCATCCTGGACACCGCCGGCGTGGGCAACGCCTGGGTGCTGGGTGAAGCGCTGCTGTACGCGCTGGACCCGGACGGCAACCCGGCCACCGACGACGGTGCCCACATCATCAACCTCAGCCTGGGCAGCCTGACGCGCACCCGACTGATCGCCGCGCTGGCCCACCTGGCGGCCTGCGGTGATTCGATCGAAGGCGACCCCATCGCCGACCACAGCGACCCCGGCTACAACGACGACGCCATCCGCTGCGCGCGGCGCAAGGGCGCGCTGGTCATCGCCGCGGCGGGTAACGACGGCAGCGGCAGCGTCAAGCAGTACCCGGCGGCCGAAAGCGCCTACGGCCTGGTGCCCATCGGTGCCAGCACCCGCTTCAACCGCCTGGCCAGCTTCAGCAACAGCGGCTCGTGGATCAACCTGGCGGCGCCCGGCGAGGGCATCACCAGCGCGATGCCGGGCGGCGGCTACGCCACCTGGAACGGCACCTCGATGGCCGCGCCGCTGGCTGCCGGCACAGCCGCGCTGGTGCAGTCGCTGGACTTCACGCTGACGCCCAAAGACCTGGCCCGGCGCATCGAACGGTCCAGCGCCGCGCTGTGCGGCAGCAACGCCCGGCGCGTGGACGCCTTGGCGGCCGTGACCGACACGGTGGCACCGGCGCCCAGTTGCCCGTGATGCGAACTTTTTTCAGGCGGCGGTGTATTCGGGTTGGCGCTGCGTGCTCTGTAGGCACAACAGAGCCGCAACATGCCAACCGCCCACACCATCCCGCTGACCCCGCAAGACGAACTGCTGCTGCCGCTGCACCGTCGGGTCGTCACCCAGTACGCCCCGTCTGAGGTCGGCGCCACCGCACTGCACCTGTACTGCGGCGCGCAGGAAGTCAGCTTCGACGAACCCGCGTTCTTCGCCTTCGGCGAAACGCTGGCCCGGCAGTCGCGCTTCACCGCTGGTAGTGCCACCACCTGGGGTACCGGCTACGCCTGGCCGCAGGTGCAGCCGCTGCTGAGCGAACTGCTGCAGGCGGGCGTGCTGCAACGCGCTGCCGCCGATGCGCCCGAGGCGGTGCTCATCACCGGCCCGCGCCCGGCACCGCTGCCGGCCGGCCCCTGCACCGCAGCGCGTTCGTGGACCGAAGGCGCCACGCTGATGCACAGCCTGACCGGCCGCCCGCTGGAGCTGGGCTGGTTGGAAATGGTGCTGCCCATCTTCCGCGTCGCCCACATCGCGCTGGACGCCGACGGCCGCCAGGTCGGCGAAGCGAATGTCTTCCCCAAGGCCCTGCGCCTGGACGTGCCCACCGCCTGGCGCGCCTGCATCTACCCCGGCACACGCTTCCAGGTCGAACGGCCGATGAACGTCACCGCGCTGAAGGCCATGCGCCTGCACTGGCTGCCGATGATGGCGCTGCTGGCCCAGGTGCGTGCGGCCTACCTGCAGCGCTACCCGCAGGCCCGTGCCGGCTGGACGGTGGGCCATGTCGAACGGCTGGCGACCAGCGTGCTGGCCCTGCCCACCTACCCGCTGATGCGCGCCGCCCACCCGGTGGCCAACGGTGACCTGCACCCCGCGCTGTCGTCGCTGTTCCGCGTCACCGACGGCCTGCGCATGGTCATGCACCAGATGCTGTTCGTGCCCATCGCAGAACCCACGCTGAGGCCCGACACACCCATCACCACCGCCGAAATCCTCGCCTACGCCGAGCGCAACCACAGCTTCCATTCCGAGCACGGCGTGTGCGCCGGCCCGCAGGCGATGGTCGCCGAGTTCCTGGCCGTGCTGGTGGACGGCGCAGCCGTGCGAGGCGCTGACGAAGCGCTGCAGGGCGCGGGCCTGCAGGCCGCGCAGGCCGATATCGAACCGGCGCTGGACTACGCGCTGCTGGGCCTGCAGGTGCACGCCGCCGTCTTCACGCTGTGGCCGGCGATGGCGCGCAGCTACGGCGTGCTGGCCGACATCAGCGCGGCCTGGGCGGTGCACGGCAGCCCTGCGGTGCGCGACCTGGCCCAGCGCCTGGTCGCCATGGTGGCCGGCCTGCAGAGCACCACCTACCTGGGCACCGAAGCCCGGCGCAGCGAACGCGACGCCGTCTACGCCGACATGTACGCCCGGTGCGCGGCAGGCCTGTCGGCCCGAGGTCTGGCCGGTGACGACGACGACCTGCCCGGGCAACTGCTGCCGGTGCTGTCGTGCACGCACGCCGCTGCTGACCGCGCGCTGGAACAGCGCCTGCAACAGCGCTACGGCCAGCCCGACCGCCGCGACCGCGCCGAGGTGCGTGCGCTGCGTAACGCGCTGATGGATTTCCTGCTGCAACTGCAGGCCACGCTGCGGGTGGCTGGCGAGGCGCAGGCGCGCTTGAACCGCCACCTGGGCCGCGCCGCGCCGCTGCACGCCTTCACCGCCGACGACCTGAACCTGCACAACGCCTTGCAGGGCGCCGAGCCGCCGCGCATGCCTTACCTGGTCCACGAGATCGAAGCCTGGCTGGACCTGCGCCTGCGGGTCGATGCCGACGCGATCCGCGTCACCCTCGACGGCGCCAAAACCGAATCCGATGCGCTGGCAGCCGCCAGCCATCACCCCGATACCCCCGGCATGGTGCCGGGTGTAACGCACGCAAACCGCGTGCACCCCAAGTAGGAGAGAACCATGAAGATCAAATCCAATCTGCGTGCTGGCAGCGGTGGCACCGGCGGTGGCGGCGCCAGCGGTGGCGGCCACAACTCCATCGACCCGACCCCGGTCGTGCCGCCCTACGTGCCGCCCGTCTACACCCCGCCCCCCTACGTGCCGCCGGTCAGCCGCTGCGCCGGTTACTGAACGAAGACCCTCAACCGGTCGAGCAGAACGGACACGAGGCCTCGTGTCCTTTTTGCCGTTGGGGGCGTCGGCTGTTTTGAAGCCAAGCTGGAGGATGCTGCTGTGATGAAGTCTGTCTCTGCGCTGGCTGCGGCCATCGCTGCGCTGGGGGGCTGTGCGTCTGCGCCGCCGCCATCGGCTGTGGCGCTGCCGGCGGTGCCCGCTGCCTACGCCACGCGCGCCGCTGCGGCTGAAGCAGCTGACGTGGTGTCACCGGCCCGCACCTTCGACGCCGCCTGGTGGCGCGTCTTCGCCGACCCCGTGCTGGACGCGCTGGTCGAGCGCGCGATGCAGGCCAACCCCGACATCGAAGCCGCCGCCGCGCGCCTGGCGCAGGCCCGCGCTGTGCTGCGGGGCGGCGACGCCGCACACGCCCCGCAAGCCAGCCTGAGCGCCGGCGCCAACCGACAGGGCGGGCCGCTGGTCAACGCGGCCGGGGCCAGCGGCACGCTGCTGACGCTGGGTGCCGGTGCGTCCTACGAATTCGACTTCTTCGGCCGCTGGGCA
>JANPHI010000413.1:0-18147 GCA_031424355.1 Betaproteobacteria bacterium | reverse complement strand
CGCATCGTGAAGTCCCAGGCGCCCATGCCGGGGAACAGGTTGAACAGCACTTCGGGAAAGCCGGCCTGCGCGCTGCGTTCGAAGATGATCTTGTGAAAGGGCAGCACCGATTCCAGCCCGCCGCCCAGGGTGTCGCCCTGGCTCAGCACGATGGTGTAAACGCCGCGCTGCGCGGCGTTTTCCATCCACCAGACCAGGTCCACGCAGCGCTGGCCGTAGAGCTTCAGCGACTCGACATCGGCGGCGCGCACCAGCAGCACGAAGAGCGCCAGGTCGCCACCGAAGTTGAAGACCTTGGGCACATCGGACGACAGCACGAAGTAGCGCACGAGGCCGGGGTTGGCGCTGATGTCGGACAGCACGCGCTGCAGTTCGCCCATCGCGGCCAGGCTGTAGCACTGGATGGGCCGCACGCAGGTGCGCACGCGCAGCAGCTGCGTCTCGCCGGTCCATTCCAGGCGCAAGGTCTTGTAGGGTCGGCCCAGCAGGCCAGCCAGGCCGATGGCGTCTGCGGCGGCGCTCACGAATGGGAAGGAAGTTTCAGATCAGATGCCTTCGATGATGCGCGTGAAATGGTGGAAGTTCACCCGCACCGATTCGACCACGGCTTCCAGCGCCGCCTCGCCCTGCAGCTGGTTCAGGATGACCCGCAACTCGGCCATGTGCTGGGCGTCCATCGTGGCGTGCGACGCGATGAAGGACACGCCGTTGTCGCCGTCCAGCAGCAGCGATTCGCGGATCGCCGATGCAAAGGGCCCGCCGTAGACCGAGGCGATGACCTCCAGCGCGTACAGCATGCCCAGCACCGAAGCCGGGTGGCGGCGGTCGGCCGCCCAGTAGTTGTAGCCGTTGAGCGAGAGCGTGTGCACATGGGGCGGGTGCGCCCGGGCCGCTTCGACCGGCACGCCCACGGCAACCAGGTCGTTGAGCACCCAGTTCTCATGGCCCATTTCCTCGTGCATGTGGCCGTACAGGAAATGGCGGATGGGCTGCAGCGTTTCGTCGGCCGGGCTGCCCATGCGGCTGGCCGCGGCGGCGCACACCGGGTTGAACTGCCAGACCACGTGGTACAGCTCCAGCAGCAGTGCGCGGTAGCGTTCCACGCTCATGCCCTGGGCCACGGCATCGACGACGACGGGGTGCGTCTCGAAGGCGCGGCGGTCTTCGTCGGTGCGGGTGACCAGTTCAACAAACATCGGCAGCATGCGGTTCCTCGGAAATATCAGGGCTGGACGGTAGCGGTCAGCGTCAAGTGTGGGCTGAAGGATCCACCCGATTCGCCATTCTCAAGTATGGGTCGGCCGGCCACCCTGCCAGAGCTGACAGGGCGACTTCTACAATCTGAAAAATGCGCCGCATCCAGGAATTGCCCGACGAATTGGTCAGCCAGATTGCTGCTGGCGAAGTCGTCGAACGACCGGCCTCGGTGGTGCGCGAACTGGTGGACAACGCGCTGGACGCCGGTGCCAAGGCGATCACCGTGCGCCTGACCGCCGGCGGTGTGCGCGCCATCGTGGTGGAAGACGACGGCGCCGGCATCGCGCGGGCCGATCTGGCGCTGGCCTTGAAGCGCCATGCCACCAGCAAGATCGCCAACCTGGCCGAGCTGGAATCCGTCGTCACGATGGGGTTTCGCGGTGAAGCGCTGGCGGCAATTGCGTCGGTGTCCGAGATGTCGCTCAGCACGCGCACCGCCGCCGAGCCGCACGCCTGGCGCCTGCAGGCCCGCAGCGGCGAGATCGCACCCGCCGCGCGCGCGCTGGGCACCACGGTGGAGGTGCAGGAACTGTTCTTCAGCACGCCCGCCCGCCGCAAGTTCCTGAAGACCGAAGCCACCGAGTTGAGCCACGCCCTGGAAACCGTGCGCCGCCACGCGCTGGCGCGGCCCGACGTGGGTTTCGCGGTGTGGCACGACGGCCGCCTGGTGGCGCAGTGGCGTGCCGTGGCCGCGCTGCCGGGCCTGGACACCGCCGCCCAGCGCTGGGCCGACGTGCTGGGCGCCGACTTTTTTGCCGCCAGCCGCGAACTGCGCGCCGAACGCGGGCCGATGTCGATCTGGGGCCGCGTCGGCCAGCCCGAGGCGGCGCGGGCGCGGGCCGACTGCCAGTACCTCTTCGTCAATGGGCGCTATGTGCGCGACCGCCTGCTGGCCCACGCCGTGCGCTCGGCCTACGAAGACCAGTTGCACGGCAGCCGCCAGCCCGCCTACGCGCTGTTCATCACCATCGCCCCCGAGCTGGTGGACGTGAACGTGCACCCGACCAAGATCGAAGTGCGGTTTCGCGATGGCCGGGCCCTGCACGGCGCGCTGCGCAGTGCGGTTGAACAAGCCTTGGCGCCCAGCCGGGCGGCGGCCGAGGGGGCAGCGGCTGTAGCGGTGGCTGCCGATGGCGCTGCGGCTCCGTCAGGGCTGTCGGGCACGGCGGCGGCACCGCTGGCCTGGGTGCCGGCCTTGCCGCCGTCCTGGCAGCCTTCCCTGGCCCTTGCCGATGCCCCGGCGGTGCACGAGCGCCCGGCGCCCTGGGCTGCGCCGCAAGGGCCGTGGCGCACGCCACAGGGCACGGGCGGGCTGGCGGCCTGGGCGGGGCTGCGCAGTGAGTCGGGCGCTTCAGCGCCTGCGACTTCGGTGACTGCGGCTGCGGCTGCCGACCCGGCCGCCTGGCCGCTGGGCCGCGCCATCGCGCAGATCGCCGGCGTTTACGTGCTGGCCGAAAACGCCCACGGTTTGATCGTGGTGGACATGCATGCGGCGCACGAGCGCATCGTCTACGAGAAGCTCAAGCGCGACGCCGCCCACAGCGACGCACTGCCTGCGCAACCGCTGTTGATCCCGCACAGCTTTGCCGCCACCGCCACCGAGATCGCCACCGTCGAAGCGGAAGGCCCCGCGCTGCAGGCGCTGGGGTTGGACGTGGGCGTGCTGTCGGCCACCACGCTGGTGGTGCGCAGCCGCCCGGCGGCCTTGCCCGATGCCGACCTGGCCGAGCTGACCCGCTCGGTGCTGGCCGAACTGCAGGAAGCCGGCGCCAGCCGCGTGGTGCAGCGCGCGCGCGACGAGATCCTGGCCACGATGGCCTGCCACGGCGCCGTGCGGGCCAACCGCCGGTTGAACCTGGACGAGATGAACGCCCTGCTGCGCGAGATGGAAGCCACGGACCGCGCCGACACCTGCAACCACGGCCGCCCGACCTGGCGCCAGGTGACGGTGAAAGAGCTGGATGCGCTGTTCCTGCGTGGCCGCTGAATTCGCCGCGCGGGCGTCAGGCCGCGTGCCAGGATCGTGGCTTTTGCACGCCCCGCCATTGGGCTGGGGGATTGTTGCGGTGGGGCTGCCAACCTAAGGTCGCCAAGCCGATCAACGATCAAGAAGACGCGAATCATGACCACCACCAACACCCTTCAATCCTTCTTCGCCGCCCGCAGCCAACGCGTGCTGGCGCAAGCTTCTGCACTGGTTCTGGTGGCCGCCCTGGGCACCCTGGCCCCGACGTCCTCGGCGCAGGCGGCCATCGTCTACAGCGGTGCCGTCAACCTGCTGATTCCGGTCACCACCGCCGGCCTGTACCTGAACGTGGTCACGGGCGTTTCCAGTGCCGCGCCGGCCTCGGCGCCGGGCTGGGACATCAACCCGTTCAGCACCTCCCAGCTCTCGTTCTTCAACCCGACTGCCCCGACGGGCGGCGTGTACGTGGTGGGCCTGGGCAGCAGCGCAGCGCGGCCTGACAACCTGGCCTTCGGGACGCTGATCGACGCCAGCCAGGGCTACGGCAGCGGGGCCGGCGAGGTCACCGGTGCCACGGCCTTCCTGCTCAACAGCGACGACAACTACCTGGGCTTCCGCTTCCAGAACGAAGCGGCAGGCAACCAGGTTCAGTTTGGCTGGGCCCGCATCCACCTGGGTGACACGCTCACCAGCAGCGACCGTGCCATCCTCGGCTACGCCTACGACGACTCGGCCGCGGGCATCCGGGCTGGCGACACCGGCGCGGTGGTGGTCAACGGCGTGCCCGAGCCCACGTCGCTGGCCCTGGCCATGCTGGCCCTGACCGCGATGGGTGCTGGCGCCGTGCGGCGCCGGGCGCATCCCGCCGCTTGAAGCGGCGCCGCGCCATGGCGGCATGACGGTGCCGCCACCGCCGAAGAAGGCCGCTGCTGCCAGCGGCAACCGCCTGCGCGGCCTGAGCCCTGCGCAGGCCGGGCAGCTGCGGCGTGCCATGGCGCTGCTGGCGGCCGGCGACCTGCTGATGGCCGGGCAATGGCTCTTGAACCTGGCCCGCAGCGCCCCTGAACACCCCGAGGTGCTGCGCGGCCTGGGCCAGTGGCATGCCGCGCAAGGCGACTGGGCGCGGGCTGCCGAAGCCCTGGCGCGGTCCAACGCCCTGCGGCCCGGTGACTTCACCTTGCTGCTGCAAATGGGCCACGCGCAAAGCAAGTCGGGCGACCATGGCGCGGCGGCGCGCAGCCTGTTGGCGGCCGAAGGCTTGGCGACCAGCGCCCAGCAGGGGCTGGCGCTGAGCCTGGAGTACGACCGCCAGGCCCAATTCGAGAGCGCGCTGCGCGCCGTGCAGCAGGTGCTGCGGCTGGACCCCGCTTCGGCCGTGGCCCGCTTGCAGCGGGCGCGCTGTGGCGTTGCCCTGGGTCAGGCCGATGAGGCCGCTGCCGATTGCCGGCACCTGATCGCGCGGCGCGAGCTGCTGCCGCGCGCCTGGTTCATGTTGTGCGATCTGAAGACCGTGCGGCTGGACAGCGCCGAGCTGGCCAGCCTGGAGCAGCTGGCCCAGATGCCGCCGCCAGCGACCACGGCCGAAGAGCGCACGATGCTGTTCTTCGCACTGGGCAAGGCGCTGGAAGATGCGGGCCGGCCGGAACCTGCGCTGAAAGCGCTGCAGCAGGCCAACCAGCTGGCCGCAGCCGTGAAGCCCTGGGACAGCACCGCGTTTGCCCGTCAGGTGGATGCCCTGCGCCAGGCTTTCGACCGCACCGGCGAGCCCGCCGCCAGCGGCCTGGGCCGTGAGGTCATCTTCCTCGTCGGGCTGCCGCGTTCGGGCACCACGCTGGTCGAGCAGGTGCTGGCCAGCCACTCGCAGGTGGAAGGGGCCAGCGAACTGCCTTACCTGACGCAGGTGGTCGAGCAAGAGTCACGGCGCCGCGGGCGGCCGCTGGCCGACTGGGCCGCGCTGGCCACGGCCGACGACTGGGCCCGCCTGGGCGCGCAATACCTGGCGCTCAGCGCGCATTGGCGCTTGCGCCGCCCCATCGCCACCGACAAGCTGCCCGAGAACTGGTTGCTCGCTGGCGCTGTGCTGCAGATGCTGCCCGCTGCCCGCGTCATCGACTGCCGGCGCGACGCGCTGGAGACCTGCTGGTCTTGCTACAAGCAGCTCTTCGGGCCGGGCATGGCGCACTTCACCTACAGCTTCGAGGGGTTGGCCGCCTACTGGCACGCCTACGACGGCTTGACCCGGCACTGGGCCGAATGCCATCCGCAGCGCCTGCGTGTGCAGTCCTACGAAGCCCTGGTGGCCGACGCGCCGGCGCAGATCCGCAGCCTGCTCGACTTCTGCGGCCTGCCCTTCGAGCCGGCCTGCCTGGAACCGCACAAGGCGCAGCGCGCCATACGCACACCCAGCGCCTTGCAGGTGCGCCAGCCCATGACCCGCACCTCGACGCCCGCAGCGGCCTACGGGCCCTTGCTCGACCCGTTGCGACGTCTGCTGTTGACGCCGGACTGATCCTTCCGGGCCCTCACGCCCACACTCATGGCCCGGGGCGTGAAATTGCCCCAGGCCCTTCGTGAGGCGCGCAGGTCCTTCCGGACCCGCATGTCCACACTCAGTGCCCGCCGCCCAGATACGCCGCCTTCACCGCCGGGTCATCGCGCAACTGCGCGGCTGGCCCATGCAAACTGATGCGGCCGTTTTCCAGCACGTAGCCGTAGTCGGCCACGGCCAGCGCGGCGGCGGCGAATTGTTCGACCAGCAGCATGGTCACGCCCTCGCTTTTCAGGCGGGCGATGATCTTGTAGACCTCGTCGACCAGGATGGGCGCCAGGCCCATCGAAGGCTCGTCCAGCAGCACCACTTCCGGGTTCAGCATGGTGGCGCGGGCCATGGCGAGCATCTGCTGTTCACCGCCGCTCAGCGTGCCGGCCAGCTGCAGCCGGCGTTCCTTCAGGCGCGGGAACAAGTCCATCGCGCGTTCCAGGTCGGCTGCGATGTCGCCCTTGGGCCGCGCGCCGGTGTAGCGCGGGAAGGCGCCCAGGCGCAGGTTGTCGGTGACCGTCATCGTGGCGAAGACGCGGCGGCCTTCGGGCGAATGGGCCAGGCCCAGGCGCGCGATGTGGAAGGACTCCTTGCCGTCGATGCGTTTGCCGTTCAGCGTGATCTCGCCGGCGGTCGGCGCGATCATGCCGCTGACCGCGCGCATGGTGGTGGTCTTGCCGGCGCCGTTGCTGCCGATCAGCGTCACGACCTTGCCGCGCGGCACCTCGATGTTGATGCCTTGCAGCACTTCAACCTTGCCGTAGCCGGCGTGCAGATTCTTGATGGTGAGCATGTCCGCAGCCCCTTCAGTGCGCCGCAGCGGCTTCGCCACCGAGATACGCTTCGATCACCTTCGGATCGGCCTGCACCGCAGCCGGTTTGCCTTCGGCGATCTTCTGCCCGAAGTCGAGCACGCTGACCGTGTCGCAGACCGACATCACCACGTCCATGTGGTGTTCGATCAGGATCAGCGTGATGCCGTGTTCGCGGATCTTGCCGATGATGGCCACCAGTTCCTTGATGTCCGGCGCGGTCAGGCCGGCCGCCGGCTCGTCCAGCAGCAGCAGCTGCGGGTCCAGCGCCAGCGCGCGGGCAATTTCCAGCAGGCGCTGCTTGCCGTAGGGCAGGTTGCGCGCTTCCTCGTGCGCCAGGCTGGCCAGGCCGACGAAGCTGAGCAAACCCATCGCCCGCGCGGTGGCCTGCGTGTCTTCGCGGTGGTAGCGCGGCGTGTGCACGGCCACGTCCAGCAGGTTGCTGTCGAAGGTGTGGTGCAGGCCGACCATCACGTTCTGCAGCGCCGTCATTTCGCCAAAGAGCTGCACGTTCTGGAAGGTGCGGGCGATGCCCGACAACGCGATGTCCGACGAGGTGCGGCCGACCACCGAACGCCCGGCGAAGCTGATGTCGCCGGCCGTTGGCACGTAGATGCCGGTCAGCACATTCATCATCGTGCTCTTGCCCGAACCGTTGGGGCCGATCAGCCCGTGCACGGTGCCGCGCTTGACCTTCAGTTCCACGTCGTTCAGGGCCTTCAGGCCGCCGAACTGCATCAGCACGTGGGTGGCCGTCAACAGGTCTTCGCCTTCGTGGCCCTTGGCGGCGGCAGCGGCCTGCGACAGCGCATCACCGCGCAGCGGGGCCAGGTGTTCGGCGTCGATGTGGTCGCCCTCGGGCTTGACGTTCAGCGCGGCCCGCACGAAGCCGACGATGCCGTCTTGCAGGTAGTAGACGACGAAGAGCGTGATCAGGCCGAAGATGGACAAGCGCCAGTCGGTCATGCTTTGCAGCACGAAGCTGACGCCCGCCAGGGCGATGCTGCCGACCACCGGCACGGCGGCCGAACGCCATTCGGTCTTGCCGCGCTGCACCGATACCGCCGCGCCCACCGCCACGATGACGGCCACGCCCACGGCCAGCATGCGGAAGAGTTCCAGGTCGTCCAGCGCCTTGGGCAGAAGCACGATGATGGTGGCCCCCAGCAGCGCGCCGACCCGCGTCTTTCGGCCACCCATGATGATGGCCAGCAGGAACATCACCGTCAGTTCGAAGTTGTAGGTGTTGGGGCTGATGTACTGCTCGCTGTAGGCATACAGCGAACCGGCCAGGCCGGCCAGGCCGGCGCTGATGACGAAGGCGTAGACCTTGTAGCGGTAGACCGAAACGCCCATGCAGTCCGACGCCACCGGGCTGCCGCGCAGCGCTTCGAAAGCGCGGCCCAGGTGGCTGCGCAGGATGCGGTGCACGACGATCAGGCTCAGCACCAACATCGCCAGCACCACCCAGTAGAACTCGCGCTCACCCAGCTTCATGCCGAAGAGTTCGGGCTTGGCGACCTTGATGCCCAGCGGGCCTTCGGTGAGGAAGGTCATCTCGTTGATCAGGATCTGGATGATGGTGCCGAAGGCCAGCGTCACCATCGCCAGGTAGGGCCCCATCACGCGCAGTGCCGGCAGGGCCAGCAGCGCACCGAAACCGGCGGTGATCAGCACGGCGGCGGGCAGTGTCAGCCACAGCGGCGCGGACAGCTTCATCACCATCACACCGGCCGTGTAGCTGCCGATGCCGAACAGGCCGGCGTGGCCCAGCGACACCTGCCCGGTGTAGCCGACGACGATGTCCAGGCCGAAGAGCACGATCGCGTAGATCATGATCGTCTCGACCAGGTGGATGTAGTAAGGGTTGTGCACGGCCAGCGGCAGGCCGCCGACGAGCAGGACGGCGAAGACGCCGATCCAGAGGGCTTTGTTTTTCACGGTCAGACTTTCTTGATCGCCATCTTGCCGAACAGGCCCGCCGGTTTGACGGCCAGCACGATCAGCAGCAGCACCAGGCCGGGTACATCTTTGTAGCCGGTGGACAGGTAGAAGCCGGTGGTGGTTTCGGCGATGCCCAGGATGATGCCGCCCAGGATGATGCCCATGCCGCTGGTCAAGCCACCGATGATGGCCACCGCGAAAGCCTTCAGGCCGAGCACCGCGCCCATGGTCGCGCCGGTCAGCGTCAGCGGGGCGATCAGCACGCCGGCAAAGGCCGCGCTCATCGAACTGAGGGCGTAGCTGAAGGTGATCACCAGGCCGGTGTTGATGCCCATCAGCTTGGCCGCATCACGGTCGTTGAAGGTGGCGACGACGGCCTTGCCGTAGATCGACTTGCGGTTGAAGAGTTCGACCGCCAGCATCATGCCGACCGCGCCGACGACGACCAGAATTTCCATCGGCAGCACGTTGGCGCCCAGGAAGTGCAGCGGGCTTTCCGGCAGCGGCGACGGGAACTTCAGGTCGTCACGGCCCCAGACGTTTTCGGCCACGTTCTTGAAGATGATGCCCAGCGCGATGGTGGACATGATCCAGCCGAATTCGCTCTTGATCTTGATCGCCGGGCGCACGCCGATGCGTTCGACGAATGCGCCCTGCACCGCGCCGAAGATGCAGACGATGGGGATCATCAGCCAGTAGTTGACGCCCAGGCCGACCAGCGTCAGGCCGACCAGCGCGCCCAGCATCAGCGCGTCGCCCTGGCCGAAGTTCAGCGTGTCGCTGGTGGCGAAGGTCAGCTGGTAGCCGAAGGCGATGACCGCGTAGATCATCCCCAGCGCAATGCCGCTGAAAACGAGTTGGGTGAAGATTTGCATGGCGGTGCTCGCGGTGGCTGAACGTCGAATGGACCCAGCGCTTGCTGGTCCATGTGAAGCCGCCGGCTCGGGGCCGGCGGCGAAATGCGGGGCAGTCGGGGGCGACAGTATCGCCCCCGGGCTGACTACTTCTTGACGGCCAGCGCGCCCTTGGCGTTGGCGTCTTTCACGCGCACTTGCGAAGCCACTTTTTGGTCTTCGCTGTAGGCGTAAACCACGCGCTGGCCCTTGACTTCACCGAACACCGGGATGTTGGCGGTGATGGCCTCGTGGTCCTTGGCGCTGAAGGGCTTGTTGTAGGTGGTGACCACGCCTTCGATGGGCGTCTTCAGGTCTTCCAGCGCGGCCTTGATCTTCGGCCCTTCGGTGCTGCCGGCCTGCTTGATGGCCGCGGCCAGCTGGTAGATGGAGTCATAACCCTGGGCCGCCGACACCGGTGAATCGATGCGGCTGTTCTTCGGGTTGAAGGTCTTCAGGTAGCTGACGATGAAGGACTGGCGCTTGGGCGTCGTCGGCTCCTGGATGAAGGTCTGCGGCATGCGCGCGCCTTCTCCGCCCGGGCCGGCGTTGTCGATGTAGTTGGCCATGCTCAGCGTCCAGCTGCCGACCATCGGCACCTTCCAGCCCAGCTTGGTCATGCCGTTGGCGATCTGCGCCAGTTCGGGGCCGATGCCGTAGGTCAGCACGGCTTCGGCGCCGGCTTCCTTGGCCTTCAGCAGCTGCGGCGTCATGTCGACGTCCTTGATGTTGAACTTCTCCACCGCCACGGCCTTGATGCCCTTCAGCTCCAGCGCCTTTTCCAGGTCGGCGCGGCCCAGCTGGCCGTAGTTGGTGCTGTCGGCCAGGATCGCGACCTTCTTGAACTTGCGCCGGGTGATGGCCTCTTCCACGATCATCGGCGCCTGGATGCTGTCGTGCGCGGCGTTGCGGAAGATGTAGTTCTCGGGCTGGTCGTCGAACTGGTGCGTGACCAGCGAACCGGTGGCCACGTTGTTCATCACCGGGATCTTGGCTTCCTGGAAGAAGCGCTGCGAAGCCAGGGCCACGCCGGTGTTGATGTAGCCCACGGTGGCCGCGACTTTTTCCTTGTTGATCAGCTCTTGCGCGATCTGCACGCCGCGTTCGTTCTTGGCTTCGTCGTCGCGCTCGACCAGCACGATCTGCCGGCCCAGCACGCCGCCGGCCTTGTTGATCTCTTCGGTGGCCAGGCGCACGCCGTCGCGCATGCTGACGCCCATCGACGAGCTGCCGCCGGTGAAGGGGCCGGCCACGCCGATCTTGATCGGGTCGGCCGCAAAGGCCGGGAAGGCGGCCGCGATGGACGCGGCCAGTGCCAGGGAGGTCAGCGCTCTGCGTTGGATGTTCATGGATGTCTCCGTTCGAGGAATGGAAGTCGGGGTAACTGGGTCAAGAAACTGCGGTGCCCGCCACAACGGCGCGCGACCCTGAACGATGCCCCACCGGAAAGGCCCTTTTGCTTCGCGAGACTACGTAAGGAATAACCCGGCGGCCAAACCGGCCCAAACGCAGCGGGCGACCGTTCAGGCGGCCAGCAATTGCCGCAGCACGAAGGGCAGGATGCCGCCGTGGCGGTAGTAGTCCACCTCGATGGGCGTGTCGATGCGCAGCAGCACCGCCACGCTGCGCGTGCGGCCGTCGGCGCTGGTGATGCGCAATTCAGCCTCGCCCAGCGGCTGCAGGTCGGTGGCCAGCACCACGTCAACGATCTCGTTGCCGGTCAGCCCCAGGCTTTCCCACGAAACGCCGGGCTTGAACTGCAAGGGCAGCACGCCCATGCCGATGAGGTTGGCGCGGTGGATGCGCTCGAAGCTGCGCGCCACGACGGCCTGGATACCCAGCAGCGCCGTGCCTTTGGCCGCCCAGTCGCGGCTGCTGCCGGTGCCGTATTCCTCGCCCGCGAAAACCACGGTGGGCGTGCCGGCGGTGCGGTAGGCCATCGCGGCGTCGTAAATCGGCAAGGTGGCGCCGCCGGGCTGCATCAGCGTGGTGCCGCCTTCCACGCGGCTGCCATCGGGCAGCGCCGGCAGCATCAAATTCTTGATGCGCACATTGGCGAAGGTGCCGCGCAGCATCACCTCGTGGTTGCCGCGCCGTGAACCGTAGCTGTTGAAGTCGACCGGCTGCACGCCCAGGCTTTGCAGGTAGCGGCCGGCCGGCGTGTCGGCCTTGAAACTGCCGGCCGGGCTGATGTGGTCGGTGGTGATGCTGTCGCCGAACAGGCCGATGACGCGCGCGCCCGTCACGCCCGGCACCAGCGGCGGCGGCACCATCGTGAAGCCGTCGAAGAAGGGCGGCCGCGCGATGTAGCTGCTGGCTGGCCAGGTGTAGGTGTCGCCGCCGTCTTTCCCGCTCGCGCCTTCGATCTTTTCCCACAGCTTGCCCGGCTGTTTCGTGACCTTCTCGTAGTTCTTGCGGAAGGCCTTGCCGTTCATCGCAAAGGGCATCAGCGCAGCGATTTCGTCGCTGGTGGGCCAGATGTCGCCGAGGTAGATGTCCTTGCCCGCTTTGCCCTGACCGACGGGTTCGGTCATCAGGTCGATCATCACGTTGCCCGCGATGGCATAGGCCACCACCAGCGGCGGGCTGGCCAGAAAGTTGGCCTTCAGGTTGGGGTGGATGCGGGCTTCGAAATTGCGGTTGCCCGACAGCACGGCGGCGCACACCAGGTCGCTGTCAGTGATGGCCTGGTTGATCTCGGCCGTCAGGTCGCCGGCGTTGCCGATGCAGGTGGTGCAGCCGTAGGCCGCGACGTCGAAACCCAGGGCGTCCAGGTAGGGCAGCAGGCCGGCTTTTTCCAGGTATTCGGTCACCACGCGCGAGCCGGGTGCCAGCGAGGTCTTGATGTGCGGCTTCACTTTCAGCCCGGCCTTCACCGCCTTCTTGGCCAGCAGCCCGGCGGCCAGCATCACGCTGGGGTTGCTGGTGTTGGTGCAACTGGTGATGGCCGCGATCAGCACGTCGCCATTGCCGATGTCCAGCCCGCCCGGCGTGCTGGCCAAACGGCCCAGTTTGTCGGCCGGCTGGTTGTAGCCGTTGGCGGCGGCCGGCGCGCTGTACAGCGCCGCGAACTGCTCGGCCACCGCGCCCAGTTCGATGCGGTCCTGCGGGCGCTTGGGGCCGCTCAAGCTGGGTGTCACCTGGCCCAGGTCTAGCTTCAGCAGGCGCGTGTAGTCGATGTCGGCCGCCAGCGGCACGCCGAACATCTGCTGCGCCTTGAAGTAGGCCTCGAAGGCTTCGATCTCCGAGCGCTTGCGCCCTGTGCCCTTGAAGTAGCTGATCGTTTTTTCGTCAACGGGAAAGTAGCCCATCGTGGCGCCGTATTCGGGTGCCATGTTGGCGATGGTGGCGCGGTCGGGCAGGCTCAGCGTGCGCGTGCCGGCGCCGCAGAATTCGACGAACTGGCCGACCACTTTCTCGGCGCGCAGCATCTCGGTCACGGTCAGCACCAGGTCGGTGGCGGTGACGCCTTCGCGCAGCCGGCCGCTCAGTTCCACGCCCACCACGTCGGGCGTCAGCAGGTAGACCGGCTGGCCCAGCATGGCGGCTTCGGCCTCGATGCCGCCCACACCCCAGCCGACCACGCCGATGCCGTTGATCATGGTGGTGTGGCTGTCGGTGCCGACCAGCGTGTCGGGGTAGTACAGCTTGGGTGCCTTGCCGGCACCGGCTGCAACGCCGGATGCCACCGCCGAGGTCTTGTGCACCCCGCGCGCCAGGTATTCCAGGTTCACCTGGTGCACGATGCCGAAGCCCGGCGGCACGACGCCGAAGGTGCTGAAGGCGCCCATGCCCCACTTCATGAACTGGTAGCGCTCGCGGTTGCGCTGGAATTCCAGCTTCATGTTCAGGTCCAGCGACTTCGCCGTGCCGTAGTGGTCGATGACCACGCTGTGGTCCACCACCAGGTCCACCGGCACCAGCGGCTCGATGCGCTTGGGGTCCAGCCCCAGCTCGGCGGCCACGTTGCGCATCGCGGCCAGGTCGGCCAGCAGCGGCACGCCGGTGAAGTCCTGCAGCACCACGCGGGCCACGACGAAGGGGATTTCAGCGCTGCGTTCGCCTTGTGGCTGCCACTGCGCCAGCTGCGCCACGGCGGCGGCGCCGACCTTGGGTTCGGCGGCATGCCGCAGCACGCTTTCCAGCACCACGCGCAGGCTGTAGGGCAGGCGACTGACTGCCGGGAACTGCAGCGCCAGTGCGGGCAGCGAATGGAGATGGCCGACCTTGCCGGCGGCGGTGGTGAAGGTCTGTAGCGTCTGCGGGTAGGGGTGCTGGTGGCTGGCAGGGACGGCGGCGGGTGCGGTGCGGCGGGGCATGGCTTTCCTTGCGGTGCGAACGGATGGCGAATCGCGGATGGCAGATGGCGGGCGCGATGGTCTTGCAGTGTGCGCCTGCGAACACCACACTTCCGTGCGCCGGGCCACTGTCGTGCCCGGGCCAACCGGAGCTGCGCCATGCGCCGTCGCGAAATGGGTCTGTCATTGGGGCTGGGCCTCGCCGGCCTGCCCGTCGCCTGGGTGCCCGCGCGGGCGGCCGACGCGGTGCTGCCCACCTGGTTCATTTTCCTGGAAACCGGCCGCAAGACGCCCGACGACAAGTCCGCGGTGGCGGCCATGCAGCGCGGCCACATCGACAACTTCAAGCGCCTGTTCGCGCGGGGCGAATTGATGTCGGCCGGCCCGCTGCGCGACCCCAGCGGCCGCCAGCGCGGCATCGTCACCGTGCGCGCCGCCACGCGCGACGACGTGCAGGGCTATTTCCAGCCCGACGACTACGTGCGCGAGGGCTATATGAACGTCAACGCGGTGCCCGCGACGCCGCACCAGGCGCTGAACACCGAGGGCATCGACGACACCCAGGTCGAAGAGGTGCGCATCGTGCAGATCGCGCGCGGCACCGAGGCAGTGGACGCCGCCACGGCGCAGGCACGGCGGGCGTTCTTGCAAGGCCTGGTGGACAGCGGCACCGTGGGCGCCTGGTACACGCTGCACCACGGCCCGGTGGCCGAAGTGCTGTTCGCCCGCAGCAAGGACACGCCCGCGCTGCAAGCCGCTTTCGCGACCTACCCCGGCGCTGGCGCGGCCGGGGTCAGCGTGGCGGTGTGGGGGCAGTGGCTGAGCCCGGGCGTCGTGCGCTGATCGCCCGCAGCGGCTCAGCGCCGGGGGCCACCCCGCCGCCGCACCAGGCCGGCCACGAAGCCCAGGCCGGCCAGCAGCATCGCGCCGCTGCGCAGTTCCGGCACGGCCGAGGTGATGTTGAAGTCGCCCGCGCCCACACCCACCGCCGCGCCCGTCGTCACGGCGGTCTGCCCGGCGCCTTCCAGCAAGGGCAGGCCCTTGAAGGCCGAGGTGGCGGTGTCGGACGACCAGTTGGCCATGTCGGCGATCAGGGCCTTGTATTCGCTGGCCGTCTTGCCGGTGGTGGGGCCGCGGTACCACTCGGTGCGCTGGATGATGCCGTCGCCGGTGCCGCCGTTGACCGCCGCGTAGTTCAGGTTCTGGATAGCGGCCAGGCCGCTGGCCAGCGGGTTGTCGGAAGCTGCGGCGGCGGCCGGGGTGAGGTAGCTGGTCATCGCACCGATGAAGGTGCCGCCTTGCAAGGCCAGCAGCGCTTCACCGCTGCTGGAGAAGTCGAAGGCATAGGCCAATGCGTCGGCCGTGGGGCTGGCCGCCAGGGTGCCGGTGGACACGTTGCTGCCGCCGTTGCCCGAGGTGCCGCCGGTCAGCGTGCCGGCCGCGGTGCTGTAGCTGCCGCCGTAGACCACCACCTGGGTGCCGGCGGCCACGGCTGCAGTGGCCGTCCACGTCCAGGTGTTCTCTTTCTGCACGCTGGTCTTGAAGGCGCCGCCGCTGGTCAGGCCCAGGTCGGTGAAGGTGAGGGTGGTGCCGGCGTCCAGCGCGACGAAGGACACGAAGGACCAGCCGCCGTAGGCCGATTCACGGGCCATGCCGGTGAACGACAGATCGCCGGGCGCGAGCGTGGTGGCGTGGGCGGGAAGGAAAGCGCCCAGGCTGATGAGGGCGGCGGCGGTGATGTGCTTGAAGGGGGTCATGGAAGTCTCCGTTGAAGGTTGAAATCAGGTGGCGGTGCGACGGCGGGCCAGGGCGGCGGTGGCCATCAGGCCGGCGATGAACAAGGCGGCGCTGCCGGGTTCGGGCACGGCGCTGGCCAGCAGCAGGTTGTCGATGGCCACGCCGTAGTAGCTGTCGCGGTGGTAGAGCGAGAAGCCGGCGATGTCGGCCGTGCCGTCGCTGCGCGCCCAGCCGTACAGGCCGTCCTGCAGCGGGCCCAGCGCCACGCTCTGGATCAGGCTGCCGTCAGCGCGGTACAGGTTCAGCCAACCGTCGCCACTGTTGGTTTCGCGCAGTTGCAGGCCCAGGGCCGACACGCTGGTGGCGAAGCGCGCCGATATCGAACCGAAGCCGAAGGGGTCGCTGCCGTCGCTGTTCTGCGGGCCGATGCCGGCCAGGGCCTTGCCGGCGCTGTCGGCGTAGGCGTAGGCCCCCAGGTTGGCGCCGCTGTCGCCGGCCACCACCGTCAGGCCGGCGGTCGGGCTACCCAGGCTCAAGTCGTCGAACCAGTCCTGCGCCACCGCGCCCGGCCGTGGCGCTTTCACCAGCGCCAGTTCCTGGCCGGCGAAGCGTTCACCGAACTGCACGCCGCCGCTGCTGAGCACGCCGTCGACCAGCGTGCCGTCGGGGTTGGCGCCCAGCACCAGCTCTTCGAAGTTCACCACCGGCCCGGTCAACGCGGCGTAGCCGACGCTGACGATGGCGGGTGTGCTGGCGCTGGCCATGCCGGCGGCGAATGTGGTGGCGGCAGCCAGTGCAAAGGCCCTGGCCCGGTGATGCGGTCTCTTCATGCGGATGCTCCTGGTTGCGGGCTTGCTGCGCAGCGGGGCCCCGGGTTGACGTGAGGGCGCTTTCACCGGCCACCGCCGACGATGCTGACGTTGTCGAACTGCGCCTGTTCGACCACGGCGTTGTTGCCCGAAGACAGCGCCAGGCCGACCAGCAGGGTGCTGGCGGTGACGCTGACGTTGGTCTTCTCCGACCAGGTGACGCCGTCGGTGGAGGCCGCCGAATACAGCGCCGAACCGCGCCGCTGCATGCGCACCCAGACCGGCGGTGTCGATGTCGAATAGCCGGGCAGCGCCGCCTTGCCGTTGGCGTTCACCGCCGCGCGGATCTCGCCGGTGGAGGCGTAGCGCGCCGTCCAGGCGTAGACGGCGGCCGTGTCCAGCGCCGTCAGCGCGATGACCCCGGCGCGTGCCGACGCCACCGTGCCGCCCTGGCTGAGCAGCCGCGCGGTGAAGGTGAAGTCGCCCACCAGCGGCGTGTACTTCAGGTTGAAGTTGTAGCTGGCGGTGTTGCTCATGTTGCCGGCGCCGCTGAGCGTGTAGACGCCGGTGGCACCGTCGTACACGGCAACGGGCACGGGCACCGTGATGTCGCTGCTGATCGTCAGCTCACCGCTGCCGCCGCCGCAAGGCAGCACCACGGTGCAGCCCGGGCCGGTGCCGGGGTCGGGCGGGGGCGCGGGGGCCGGTGGCGGCGGTGGCGGCACGGGTGCGGGCGTGGGCGCCGGCGTGCCCGGTGGCGGTGCGGGCGTCGGGCCCGGCAGCGCGTAGGCGCCCAGGCGGCCGGCGCCGGCCAGCACCTTCACGGCCTCACGCAACTTGTCGGCCGCGCGCAGGGTGTAGGCGTAGGGCGGCACCCAGTTGTTGGCCACCGGCAGCAGCTCGCAACCTTGCAGCAGGGCGTCGATGGGTGCCGTCATCGGCTTGCCGGCGTCGTCCTTGTCGCTGATGAAGCGGTGGCCCGAACTGCGGAAGGAAATGGCGTCCTTGCCGCCGGCCAGCTTGCCGCAGACTTCGCGCGGCTTCAGGCCGGTGAAGTCGTAGAAATTGCTTTCCGAGATGACGTCGGACTGGTACCGCACGTCGAGCCCGGACTCGAACTTCATGTCGGGGTTGCTGGTGGTGGTGCTGCCCGTGATCAGGTTGTTGTAGAGGTGCAGTTGGCCGAAGCGCACCAGCGGCAGGCGCGTGCCGGTGCTGTTCCACCAGTTGCCGTTCATGGTGACGTGCAGGCGGCCGGCGTCGCTCCAGGCGCGGCCCGAATCGCCATTGCCGACCAGCGTGGTCTTGTGGTGCTTGGTGAAGACGTTGTTCGACAGCGTGACGTAGTCCGAGCCGCGCACGATGTCCAGCGCACCGTCGTGGCGGGTGTCGCTGGCCAGTGAATCGGGCGTGTCGCCGTCGCTGATCTGGATGTGGTCGATCCAGATGTATTCGCCGCGCGTGACCGTCATGCCGTCGGCGTAGGCGTTGCCGCTGTCCTCGGGGTTGACGTCCCAGGGCGTGTCGATCATCAGGTTGCGCAGAATGATGTTGCGCGTCCAGGTCGGGAACAGCTCGGGGTCCTTGCCGGCGGCCACCCAGGCCTTGAAGTCGGCCTCGGCACCGGCGGCCGTGGTGGCCGCTTCGATGCCGATCAGCAGCGTGGTGCCGGTGATGCGCGCCGGCCGGCCCTGGGCGTCGTTGATGCCCACCAGCGTGGTGTTCGACGGCACCGAGAACGAGCCGCCGTTCTTCTGGTCGAGGTAGCTGGTGTATTCCTCGAAGACGCTGTTGTTGTCGCGCCAGCGGAAGTCGATGTGGCCGACGATGCGGATGATCTTGGGTTCGTTCTTCGCTTCGCGCAGCGCGGCCAGCAGCTGTTCCTTGTTGAA
>JANPHI010000412.1:0-1950 GCA_031424355.1 Betaproteobacteria bacterium | reverse complement strand
GTGAAGGAACACAAGGCCAAGGCCGGCAGCGTGGTGGTGCTGGACAGCCAGACCGGCGAAGTGCTGGCCCTGGCCAACTACCCCAGCTACGACCCTTCGAACCGCAGCAGCCTGAGCGGCGCTTCGCTGCGCAACCGCGCGCTGACCGACGTCTTCGAGCCGGGCTCGACGATGAAGCCGCTGGTGGTGGCCTTGGCGCTGGAAACCAAGCGGGTGCGGGTGGACCAGGTGATCAACACCGCGCCCGGCAGCCTGGTGGTCGGCCCGCTGGTGGTCCGCGACGCTCACCCGCACCCCGCCTTGACGGTGCAGGAAGTGATCCAGAAATCCAGCAACATCGGCGCGGCGCGCATCGCGATGGGCATCCCGGCGCGCGAGCTGTGGGAACTGTTCAGCGCGGTGGGCTACGGCCAGAAGCCGCAGATCGCCTTCCCCGGTGCGGTCACCGGCCGCTTGAAGCCCTACAAGAACTGGCGCCCGGTGGAGCAGGCCACGATGGCCTACGGCTACGGCCTGTCGGCCTCGCTGCTGCAGATGGCGCGCGCCTACACGCCGCTGGCGCGCGACGGCGATGTCATCCCCGTCACCATGCTGAAGCAAGAGCACGCGGCCAGCGGCCCGCGCGTGCTGTCGGCGGCCACCACGGCCGAGATCCGCAAGATGCTGCAGATGGCCACCGGCCCCGGCGGCACCGGCCCCAAGGCGCAGACCATGGGCTACTCGGTGGGCGGCAAGAGCGGCACCGCGCACAAGCAGGAAGGCAAGGGCTACGCGGCGAACAAATACCGCTCGTGGTTCGTCGGCATGGCGCCGATCAGCGCGCCGCGCATCATCGTGGCGGTGATGGTGGACGAGCCCAGCAACGGCCTGCACTTCGGTGGCGACGTGGCCGCGCCGGTGTTCAGCGAAGTGGTGCAGCAGACCCTGCGCATGATGAACGTGGCGCCCGACCTGGACGTCAAGGCGCAGATCAGCGCCAAGCCCGGCGTGGTTCTGCCGGTGGTCACCGAGCCGGAAAGCTTCTAGTCATGCGGCCCCAAGCTCACTTCATTCGCGCCCCCCAGGGGGATCGTCAGCGCCTTCGGGCGGCCGGGCGGCGCTGACATGCCGACCCTGCTGACCGGTGCCCCCGAAGCCGCCCAGTGGCTGGCCGCGCGCGTGCGCGGCCGTTTGCGCATGGACAGCCGGGCGGTGCAGCCGGGTGACGGCTTCATCGCGTGGCCGGGCGCGTCCACCGATGGCCGGCGTTACGTGCAGGCGGCCCTGGACGCCGGTGCGGCGGCCTGCCTGGTCGAAGGCGAGGGCGCAGCCGCCTTCAGCTTTGACCCCGAGCGCGTCGCCAAGGTGGTCGGCCTGAAAGCCGCCACCGGTGACATCGCCGACCACTATTTCGCCCAACCCAGCGCCGTGCTGGACGTGGTGGCCACCACCGGCACCAACGGCAAGACCAGCACCGCCTGGTGGACCGCGCAGGCACTGACGCGGCTGGGCCGGCGCTGCGGCGTCATCGGCACGCTGGGCGTGGGCGAACCGCCCAGCAGCGGAAAAGGCGGCGCGGGCAGTGATACCGCCGGCGCCGTCACCCACACCGGCCTGACCACGCCCGACCCCGTCACTCTGCACGGCGCCTTCCGCAGCTTCGTCGACATGGGCTTTTCGGCCTGCGCGCTGGAGGCTTCGTCCATCGGCCTGGCCGAACACCGGCTGGCCGCTGCGCGCATTGCCGTGGCGCTGTTCACCAACTTCACGCGCGACCACCTGGACTACCACGGCAGCATGGCCCGCTACTGGGAAGCCAAGCGCGCGCTCTTCGACTGGCCGGGGTTGAAGTCGGCGGTCATCAACACCGACGACGAACACGGTGCCGCACTGGCCGGCGAACTGGGCCGCACGCCGCTGGACGTGTGGACCGTGTCGCTGCACCACGCCGCCCGCCTGCAGGCCAGCGGC
>JANPHI010000411.1:0-12604 GCA_031424355.1 Betaproteobacteria bacterium | reverse complement strand
TTCCACCCCGACGTGACGCTGGAAGAGGTGATGGCGCTGAGTGCCTGGATGACCGTGAAGTGCGCGGCGGTGAACCTGCCCTACGGCGGCGCCAAGGGCGGCATCCGCGTCGACCCCAAGCTGCTCAGCCACAAGGAACTGGAGCGCATGACGCGCCGCTACACCAGCGAGATCGGCATCATCATCGGCCCGCAGCGCGACATCCCCGCGCCCGACGTGAACACCAACGGCCAGATCATGGCCTGGATGATGGACACGTATTCGATGAACACCGGCACCACCGCCACCGGCGTGGTCACCGGCAAGCCCATCCACCTGGGCGGCAGCCTGGGGCGTGTGAAGGCCACCGGGCGTGGTGTCTTCGTCACCGGCCGTGAAGCGGCGCGCCGCCTGGGCCTGAACCTGGAAGGCGCCCGCGTGGCGGTGCAGGGTTTCGGCAATGTGGGCTCTTCAGCAGCCGAGCTGTTTGCGCAGGCCGGCGGCAAGATCGTGGCGGCGCAGGACCACACCGGCACCATCTTCAATGCCAACGGTTTCGACATGGCCGACATCACGGCCCACGTGAAGGCCACCGGCGGCGTCGGCGGCTTCAAGGGCGCCGAGGCCATGGACGGCGAAGCCTTCTGGGATGTGAACTGCGACATCCTGATCCCGGCCGCGCTGGAAGGCCAGATCACGGCCGCGCGCGCCCAGCGCATCAAGGCCAAGCTGGTGCTGGAAGGCGCGAATGGCCCCACGGTGCCGTCGGCCGACGACATCCTGGCCGACCGCGGCATCCTCGTCGTGCCCGACGTGATCTGCAACGCCGGCGGCGTGACGGTCAGCTACTTCGAATGGGTGCAGGACTTCAGCAGCTTCTTCTGGAGCGAGGACGAGATCAATCTGCGCCTGGACAAGATCATGGCCGGCGCGTTGAAGCACATCTGGGACACCGCCGACAAGCACCGGATCACGCTGCGCACCGCCACCTTTGCGGTGGCCTGCGAGCGCATCCTGACGGCGCGCGAAGAGCGCGGGCTGTACCCGTGAGGCGGTAGCGCGCTGCGCCGGCAAGGCATCAGCGGTGCATCAGCGGTGCATCAGCGCCGGGGCAGCGTCAGCGCGATCGAGAAGCGCCCTTCCGCATCGCGCTGCACCCGCAGGCGCCCGCCCAACTGCCGCGCCATCTGCGCCACGATGGCCAGGCCCAGGCCGCAATGCCCCAGTTCGCTGCGGGCGTTGGTCAGCCGCACGAAGGGTTGCTGGGCGCGCTCGAAGTCGGCTTCCGACATGCCCGCGCCGTGGTCGGTCACGCACAGTTCGGCGCCCTCGGCGGTGGCCCGCAGGCTGACTTCCACCGGCGCCCGGCCGTAGGCCAGCGCGTTGTCGATCAGGTTGACCAACAGCCGCTGCACCACCAGGTCGGGCACGGCCAGGGTCACCGGTTCGATGTGCGCGCTGACCGGCTGACCACTGGGCGCGTAACGCAGCACCACGTCGCGCACCGTGCGGTCCAGCGGCTCGGGGGCGCCCAAGGCGGCGCCGCTATCGCCCTGCACGTAGGCCAGAAACTGGTCCACGATGCGGCCCAGGGCGTGCAGGTCGGCGGTCAGTGCTTCGGCCACGGCGGGCTCACACTGGGTTTCGGCGCGCAGGCGCAGCCGGGCCAGGGGCGTGCGCAGGTCGTGCGAAACACCGGCCAGCAGCTGCTGGCGCGCCTGCGCTGCCGTGCTGACCTGGTGCGCCAGGCCGTTGAAGGCACGCACCAGCGACTGCAGTTCGGCACTGGAATCGGGGCGCTCGGGCAGCGGCACCAGCTGCGCGTGGTGCTGCGAGGTCTGCTGGGTGATTTCGTCAGCCAGCCGGCTGATCGGCCGCGCAATCAGCCGCACCGACACCAGCAACGCGCCCACGGTGGCCAGCGCCAGCATCAGCAGCCACACCGCCAGCGTGCCCGACACGGCGCCTTGTGCGGCGCTGTATTCGCGCACCAGCCACCACACCTGGCCGTCCACCGGCATGCGGAAGACGGCCGCGAAGGTTTCCCCGACCCGGCCCTGGAAACGCGCTTCGATGACCGGGCCCGTGCGGCCCTGCAGGGCGCCGTCGGCTTCACCGGGCGCCGGCTGCGTCTGCATCAGCAACTCAGCGCCCGGCGGGGGTTCGGCACTCACCCGCACCCGGCCTGACGAAAGCTGCGCGGCCAGTTGAACGCGCTGTTCGGGCGGCACGGCGGCCAGCGCCGCCTGCGCGCCCAGGGCCTGTTCGGCCGCCAGGCCGGCCATGTCTTCGGCCACCGGTGACAGCCACAGGCCCAGCACGATGGCCTGCGCGCCGAAGGCGAACACCGCGATCAAGGCCACGCCGCCGGTCAGCCGCCGCACCAGCGACCAGGGCCGACGCGGCCCGAAACCGATCACTTCAGGCGGCTCTTGCCGGCGCAGATGCCGATGCCGATGCCGACGTTGGCAGCTGCGCCGGCACCTGCGGCACGAACATGTAGCCGTGGCCGCGCACGGTCTGGATGTAGCGCGGCATGGCCGGGTCGGGTTCGACGATCTTGCGCAGGCGCATCACCGCCACGTCCACCGTGCGCGTCAGCAGGGCGTCGCCGCGTTCGTGCGAGACGGACAGCAGCCGCTCGCGCGAAATAGGCACGTTGGGGCTGGTCACCAGCTCGGCCAGCATGGCGTATTCCACGGTGCTGAGCACGCGCGTCACGCCGTCGCTGCTGTGCAGGCTGCGCGTGGCGGGCACGAAGGTGTAGGGGCCGATGGGCACGTCGCGGTCGAAGGCGATGGGCACGCCCGGCGTGCTGCTGACGCGGCGCAACACGGCGCGGATGCGGGCCAGCAGTTCGCGCGCCGAAAACGGCTTGCCCAGGTAATCGTCGGCGCCCATTTCCAGGCCCAGCACGCGGTCGATCTCTTCGGTGCGGGCGGTGAGCAGGATGATGGGCACGCGGTCGCCGTCGGCCCGCAGGCGCTGGCAGGCGCTCAGGCCCGACTCGCCCGGCAGCGACACGTCCAGCACCACCAGGTCGGGGCGCAGGCGGTGGATGCGGCGCATCAGGTCCTCGGCGCTGGGCATGCTGGTGACCGCCATGCCCTGCTTTTCCAGGTAGGCGCTGAGCATGTCGCGCATGGCGGGGTCGTCTTCGACGACAAAGAGGTGGTAGGGCTTGGTGTTCTCCATGCCGCGAGGGTAGCGACCTGGCGCGTCTCGTGTCGCCGGGCTTCTGTGTCGGCACATGACGCGGCGTGACCGAAACGACGGCGACAGGCAGCGTGTTGCGGCGTAACCGTTGCGCCGCCGTGCATCCGTCACGCCCGGTCATAATCCCGGGCTGGGCGGAAACCCTGCATCACGACACTGGCGCTGCAATCCCGTCCTGAACCGGCACCCTCCAAGGACCATCGATGACATCTGCCTTTTATTCGCGCCGGCTGGCCCTGCTGGCCACGATCGCTTCTTCTCTGGTGCTGGCTGCCTGCGGTGGCAGCGGTGGCGGCAGCGGCGGCCAAGCCAATGTGCGCGCGCTGAACCTGACCAGCGACCTGCCCACGCTGGACTTGTACACGGGCGACACCAAGCTGTTCAGCGCCGTGGCCACCGACGGCCTGACCGCGTCCAGCGCGGTTGACGCCAACACCTACACGCTGAACGTGAAGAACAGCGGCGACGGCGCCACGCTGCTCACCGGCTCCTATTCGCTGTCGAAAGACGCGCACTACACCGCCGTGGTGTGGGGCCGCCAGACAGCGCTGCGCCTGTCCACGCTGCCGGAAGACGAAGACAGCGCCAACATCACCGACGCCAACAACACCCGCGTGCGGATGTTCAACGCCACCACCGACACCGGTACGCTGGACGTCTACATCACCGCCGCCACCGCCGACCTGGGCGAAACGGCCGCCACGCAAAGCCAGCTGGCCGCTGGCGGCCTGAGTGGCTTCCGTGAAATCTCGCAAGGCACCTACCGCCTGCGTGTCACCGGCGCTGGCGACCCCAACGACCTGCGGCTGGACATCGCGGCCATCACGCTGGCCGCCAAGAAGTTCAACACCATCGTGTTCACCGGCGGCGCCGGCGGCGTGCTGGTCAACGGCACGCTGATCGAGCAGCAAGGCGCCGTCAAGGCGCTGAAAAACACCAAGGCGCGCGTGCGCGTGGTGGCCAGCGTGGACGCCGGTGGCAACGTCGCTTCCACCTTCGGCGCGACCACCCTGGTGGGCAGCCTGCGCTCGCCGTCGGTCGGACCTTACGCCCTGGTTGACGCTGGCGCCGGCACGCTGACCATGCGCATCAACGGCACGGCCTACAGCACCACCACGCAAACCTTTGCGGCGGGTGCCGACTACACCGTGATGGCCTACGGCTCGGCCGCCGCCGGCAAGCTGCTGCTGCTGACCGACGACAACCGCCTGCCCAGCACCACCACCCGCGTCAAGGTGCGCCTGGTCAACGGCATCGACGGGTCTGACCCGCTGACGTTGTCGGTGGACTACCTGGCGCTGGCTTCCAACGTGCTGGCCGGCACGGCTTCGACCTACGCCACGGCGAACTCGAATTCGTCGGTGCAACTGCAGGTCACGTCGGCCACCGCGTCCGACCCGCTGTACCAGACCACCAGCACCACGCCGTTCAACCTGGTCGGTCAGGGCGTGTACACGGTGTTCATGCTGTCGGGCAGCACCGCAGCGGGCAACCCGCCCACCGGCATCCCGCGCCGCGAACGCTGAACGCCAGCACTTGCCGGGCGCTCGCGCCCAGCCACAATGCCCCGCCCAGCGGGGCATTTTTCATTCTCCAAGCGACCCACCACCATGCAGCAGCCCGACCCTTCCGACCTGAGTTACGACGTCACCGAAGCCGACTTCGAAGCCGCCGTGCTGGAACCTTCGATGCAGGTGCCGGTGCTGCTGGACTGCTGGGCGCCCTGGTGCGGGCCCTGCAAGTCGCTGGGGCCGGTGCTGGAAAAGCTGGTGCAGGCCTACGGCGGCCGCTTCCTGCTGGCCAAGCTGAACACCGACGAAGCGCCGCAGATCAGCGCCGCGCTGCGCATCCGCAGCATCCCGCTGGTGGTGCTGTTCATCGGCGGCCGGCCGGTGGACCAGTTCACCGGCGCGCTGCCCGAAGGCCAGATCCGCGCCTTCCTGGACAAGCACCTGCCTGCCGGGGCACCCGACGAAGCCGAAGGGACGGTGACCGTGGATGCGCTGCGCGAACAGGCCGCGCTGGCCCCCGACGACGACACCGCCCTGACGCTGCTGAGCCAGGCGCTGGCGCTGGAACCCGAGCACGCCGAAGCCAATCTGGACATGGCCGAACGGCTGATCAAGGTGGGCGCTTACGACCAGGCGCGCGGCCTGCTCGACACCCTGCCCGCAAACGCCGGCCCGCGCCAGGCCACGCTGCTGGCGCGCATCGAACTGGCCGCCAACAAGCCGCCGGGCGACGCGGCCGCGCTGGCCGCACGCATCCAGGCCAACCCGCGCGACTTCGAGGCCCGCTTCCAGCTGGCCGCGCTGCAAGCCTGGGCCGGCGACTTCAACGCCGCCTTCGAACAGCTGCTGGACGTGGTGATGCGCGACAAGGCCGAGGGCAAGCCCGACCGCGAAAAGGCGCGGCTGCAGCTGATCGCCTGGTTCGAGGTCTGCCCCGACCCGGCTGTGGTCAGCAAAGGCCGGCGTTACTTGGGCATGTATTTGAACTAGGCCAGGCCGGCGAGCAGTTCGGCGTTGCCGCCGGCGGCGGCGGTGTTGATGGTCACGGTCTGTTCGGCACAGAAGCGGTACAGGTAGTGCGGGCCGCCGGCTTTCGGTCCGGTGCCGCTCAAGCCTTCGCCGCCGAAAGGCTGCACGCCGACCACGGCGCCGATCATGTTGCGGTTGACGTAGACATTGCCCACCCGCGCCGCGTCGGCGATGCGCTGTGCGCGGCTGTCGATGCGGGTCTGCACGCCCAGCGTCAGGCCGTAGCCCAGGGCATTGATCTGGCGCACCACGTCCATCACGTCACCGGCCCAGCGCACCACGTGCAGCACCGGGCCGAAGATCTCGGCCTTCAGGTCGGGAATGCGGTCGATCTCGAAAGCCACCGGGGCGATCAGGCGCGGGAAAATGGAGGTCACCGCCGTCTCGCCCAGCAGCTTCGCGCTGCCGCGCAAGCGCTGCACGTGGACGCCGATGCTGGCGTAGGCCTCGTCGTCGATGACCGGGCCGACATCGGTGGCCAACTCAGTCGGGTCGCCCACCTTCAGCTCGGCCAGCGCGCCGCGCAGCATCTCGATCACCCCGTCGGCAATGCCTTCGTGCACGCACAGCAGGCGCAGCGCGCTGCAGCGCTGGCCGGCGCTGCGGAAGGCGCTGTGCACGACGGCGTCGATGACCTGTTCGGGCAGGGCCGTGCTGTCCACCACCATCGCGTTCAGGCCGCCGGTTTCGGCGATCAGCGGGACGATGGGGCCGTCTTTGGCCGCCAGCGTGCGGTTGATCAGCCGCGCCACCGGCGTGCTGCCGGTGAAGCACACGCCGGCTGTGCGCGGGTCGGCCACCAGCGCGGCGCCCACGGTTTCGCCCGGGCCGTGCAGGCAGGCCACGGCCTCCACCGGCACACCCACTTCATGCAGCAGCGCGACGAAGCGCCGGGCGACCACGGGCGTCTGTTCGGCCGGCTTGGCGGCCACGGTGTTGCCGGCAACCAGCGCGGCCGCCACCTGACCGGCGAAGATGGCCAGCGGGAAGTTCCACGGGCTGATGCAGACGAAGACGCCCCGGCCGTGCAGGCGCAGCACATTGCTCTCGCCAGTCGGGCCGGGCAGCGCCTGGTCGGCCAGCCGCGCTTCGGCCTGGTCGGCGTAATAGCGGCAGAAGTCCACCGCCTCGCGCACCTCGGCCACGCAGTCGCCCAGGGTCTTGTGGGCTTCCTTCACCAGCAGGCCGCAGTACTCGGGCAGGCGGGCGTCCAGCAGGTCGGCGGCGCGGCGCAGCAGCGCAGCGCGCTCGGTCACGGGGCGGGCGTTCCAGGGTTCGAAGCCGGCCTGCAGACGGGCCATCGCAGCGGCCACTTCGGCGGTGTCGGCCATGGCCACGGCCTCCAGGCGCGTGGCCGCGACGGCGGTTTCCAGCGGCAGCCGCATCGCCAGGCAGGCCAGGTCGGCGCCTGTGGAGTTGGCGCGTGCGCCGCCGTAGAGATCCACAGGCAGCGGCAGCGCCACTGCCGTGGCCGCCGCCAGCGGCGAAGCCAGCAGCACCTCGGCACTCACCATCTCGTCGGCCAGCTGGTGCACGAAGGACGAATTGGCGCCGTTTTCCAGCAGCCGGCGCACCAGGTAGGCCAGCAGGTCGCGGTGCTCGCCGACGGGCGCGTAGACGCGGCAGGGCACGCGGCCGTCCTTCAGCACCTCGCGGTAGACGCCTTCGCCCATGCCGTGCAGGCGCTGCATCTCGAAGGCCGCGCCTTCGCGCTGCGCCATCTGCAGGATGGCCGCGATGGTGCCGGCGTTGTGCGTGGCGAACTGCGGGTAGATGACGGCGTGGTGGTGGATCAGCCGCTGGGCACAGGCCAGGTAGGCGATGTCGGTGTGGTGCTTGTGGGTGTAGACCGGGTAGCCCGGCAGGCCGCCCTCCTGGGCGCGCTTGATCTCGCCGTCCCAGTAGGCGCCTTTCACCAGCCGCACCATGAAACGCAGGCCGCCTTGGCAAGGTGCCTCGTGGGCGATGCGGGCCACTTCGTCCACCACCGCCAGCGCGCGGGTCTGGTAGGCCTGCACGGCCAGGCCGAAGCCCTGCCACTGCGGCCAGCGTGTGGCGATGTGGCGGGCGATGGCTTCGAAGAGGTCCAGGGACAGTTCCAGCCTGTCGCTTTCCTCGGCATCGACGGTGAGGTTCAGATTCGCCTGCGCCGCCTGGTCGACCAGTGACAGCACGCGCGGCAGCAGTTCGGCAAAGACGCACTCGCGCTGGGCGTCTTCGTAGCGGCTGAACAGCGCGCTGAGCTTGATGGAAATGCCGTCGGCCACCATCGGCGACGCGGCCGCCTTGCCCCCGGCGATGGCCGTGATGGCGTTGCGGTAGCTGGCCAGGTAGGCCGCAGCGTCGCGCTCGGTGCGCGCGCCTTCGCCCAGCATGTCGTAGCTGTAGCGCAGCTGCGCTTGCTGCTTGCGCGCGGCGTCGGCCTCGCCCATCGCTTCCTGGATGGTCCGGCCCAGCACGAACTGCCGGCCCAGCAACTGGATGGCGCGCACCGTGGCCGCCACCACGGTGCGCGAACCCAGTCGCTGCAGCAGGCCGGGCGGGTTGTCGCTGTCGGGCAGGAAGCGCTTGGACAGCGAGATGGCGCTGGCCGACAGGCTGGCCAGCATCTTGTGCGGGCTGCCTTCAGTGGCGCCATCGAAGTCGCCGCGGCCCAGCTGGTCGGCGGTCAGCGCGATGGCGGTTTCGGCGTCGGGCACGCGCAGCAGCGCTTCGGCCAGCCGCATCAGGGCCAGGCCTTCGGCGCTGCTGATCGGGTATTCGCGCAGCAGCGACTCCATCGCCCAGAACGGCGCCGGCTGTTCGCGCACCGCCTGCACCCAGGGCCGGGCGGTGGCCAGCACGGCCGGCCAGTCGAGGCGGCCTTGCAGGGCGGCCAGGGCTTCGGCAACCACACCGGCCTCGGTGCGGTAGGGGAAAGGCAAGCGGGCTGCGGACATGCGGGGGCTCCAGGGCGAACAGCGGGTGATACCGACGAAGCCCGCAGCTTAGGCCAGCCCGGGGGCTGGGCGGCCACCGCCTGCCGTGCGCCTAGTGCTGCAGGCCGCCGGTGTCGTGCAGCCAGGCGCTGGCCTGCGCCGCCGACAGCGGCGTGGCCAGGTGGAAGCCCTGGCCGAAGCCGCAGCCGAGTTCGCGCAACTGGTCCATCTGCGCGGCGGTTTCGATGCCCTCGGCCACCACCGCCTTGTGCAAGGTGCCGCCCAGCTGAATGATGGCGCTGACCACCGCAGCCGGGGCGGTGTCGGTGGCGCCGGGCTGCAGCTGGCTGACGAAGCTGCGGTCGATCTTCAGGCTGTCGATGGGCAGTTGCGACAAATGCGCCAGGCTGGAATAGCCGGTACCGAAATCATCCACCGCCAGCTTCACACCCAGCTGGCGCAGCGCGGTCAAGGCGCCCAGGGCGGCTTCGATGTGCGACATCAGGATGTTCTCGGTCAGCTCCAGCGTCAGGTGCTGCGGCCGCAGGCCCGACAGGGTCAGCGCACGGCTGACGCGGGCCACCAAAGCCGGGCTGGCCAGGTCGTGGGCCGAGATGTTGACGGCCAGGCCCAGCTGCGCGTGCGCGGTGTCGGCCAGTTGCCATTGCCGCACCTGCTGGCAGGCCTGCTGCAGCACGAAGTCGCTCAGCGCCAGCATCAGGCCGCTGTCTTCGGCCACATGCAGAAACGCGGCCGGCAGCAAACGGCCATCCTGAGGGTGTTGCCAACGCACCAGGGCTTCGAAGCCGCTGAGCGCGCCGGGTTCGGCAGCGCCGGCGGCACCCAGCGCGAACACCGGCTGGTATTCCACGCGCAACTCGCCCCGGTCGATGGCGCGCCGCAAATCGCCTTCCAGGCGCAGTCGCTCGGTCACGGCGGCGTGCAGGCTGGCGTCGAAGACGGCGTAGCGCGCCTTGCCCGCCGCCTTGGCCTTGTACATGGCGATGTCGGCGTCGCGCAGCACGTCTTCGGCGCTGGTGTAGCCCTGGTTGCTGAAGGTGATGCCGATGCTGGCACTGGCGATCAGCTCGACATCGCCCAGCATGAAGGGCTGCTTCAGCGCTTCCAGCAGGCGGTCGGCCAGCACCAGCGCGTCGCGTTCGTCGGCGATGTGGTCGACCAGGATGGCGAATTCGTCGCCGCCCAGGCGGGCCACCGTGTCGCCCGGGCGCAGGCGTTCCTGCACGCGGCGCGCCACCTGCTGCAGGAGCGCGTCGCCCACGTTGTGGCCCAGGCTGTCGTTGACGATCTTGAAACGGTCGAAGTCCAGGAACATCACCGCCCACGGCCGCGAGGCGTCGGTCTGGTGGCGGGCCACCACGCCCACCAGGCATTCCACGAAGCGCCGCCGGTTGGGCAGGCCGGTCAGGCTGTCGTGGAAGGCCATGTGCTGCAGGCCGGCCTCGGCACGGCGCCGGGCGCTGACGTCCTGCGCCTGCAGGATCAGGCTGGTGGTGTCGGCGCCGGGCTCGGTGAAGAAGCCGCAGTGCAGCGCCATCCAGACCGTACCGCCGTCGCTGTGACGGCAGCGCAGTTCCAGCGCGAAGCCTTCGAAAGCCGGGTGGCGGGTGCCGGACAGCTGCAGGTCCAGCGCTGCGCGGTCTTCGGCCAGCACGCAGTCCTGCATGCGGCTTTGCTGCAGGTCGGCTTCAGGCCGCCCCAGCAGGCGCGCCAGCGCGCCATTGGCCTGCAGGATGCGGCCGTCCAGGTCGAGCAGGGCCATGCCGATGGAGGCGTGCGTGAAGGCGCTGTGGAAGCGGTGTTCGCTGGCCTGCAGTTCCTTCAGGTGGCGCTCGGTGGACTCGGTTTCGCGCAGCAGCAGCACGGCTTCGCGCGCAGCGGCCGTGCTGCTGGCGTCGCGCAGGGCTTCGTGCACTTCCTGCTGGCGGAAGTAGAAGTGCAGCGTCACCAGCAGCATGGCCAGCAGCGGCACCATCACCCACAGCACGCCGCTGCCCTGCTGGCGGTAGGTCACGTAGAGCAGCGTGGCCAGCGCGGCGCTGCCGGCGTAGGCCATGCCCACCCAGCGCAGCGCCACCACGGCCACCACCGGCCGGAACAGGGCCTCGCCGCGCTTCAGGCGCTGCAGGCCGGTCAGCAGCACCGCATTGACGACGAAATACAAGCCGGCGAAGAGCAGCATCGCGGCGGCCACGGCGGCCGCGCTGGCCGCCCCGGCGGCTTCCAGCCGCGCCAGGGCGGCTTGCAGCAGGGTGCCGGTGGTCCAGATGGACAGGCCGGTGATGGCCGGGGTGACCAGGCGGCTGGTCCAGCGCTTGGACGTGCGGAAGGCGCCCAGACCCGTTTCGCCGGCAGCCACCATGGCCGCCGCTGCCGGGCCCAGCATCAACAACACCAGGAAGATGAAGACCTCGCCGACGGCGAAGGAGTGCTTGGTGCCGGGCACGCGCACCGGGAACAGGCCCGAGCCCACCGCCAGCGCCAGGCCGCCGGCCATCTGCAAGGCCACCGTCCAGGGCTGCTGCACCAGCCACACCGCGCAGCCCGCCAGCACGCCGCCGCCCAGGCCCACCATCCACCACCAGAAGACCGAGGCCTGGGGGGTGTAGTCGGGCATCAGCGCGGCTTTCAGCCGCGACCATCGGTTGCCTGTGGCGTTGTCTACGGAGTGCAAATCGCTCACGGGGCTGGGCCGGTCCGGAAACCCTATTTCACAAGTATGTCGCCTGCTCGCGACAAGTTTGCGGATGTTGCCAGATCAAGCAAGGGGGGCGCCGTCGGCAGCGGCGCAACGTCAGGCACCGCAACCGGTACCGGAACCGGCGGACCCAGGCGCAGCCCCAGCTGCTGTTCGGCCACCGCAGCCGGCATGGGCCGGGCCAGCAGGAAGCCCTGCCCGTAACGGCAACCCATTTCGCGCAGTTGTTCCAGCTGCGCGGCGGTTTCGATGCCTTCGGCCACCACCGCCTTGCCCAGCGAACTGCCCAGCAACACGATGCTGCGCACCACGGCCGCTTCCTTGGTGCCGGCTTCCAGCCGGCTGACGAAGCTGCGGTCGATCTTCAGGCAGTCAATGGGCAGCGTGGACAGGTGCGACAGGCTGGAATAGCCGGTGCCGAAGTCGTCGATGGCCAGCGAAACGCCCAGGCGCTGCAGTTCGCCCAGAACGGGCAGCGCGCCCTCCAGGCGCGACATCAGGATGTCTTCGGTCAGTTCCAGGCACAGGTGGTGGGGCTGCAAGCCGCTTTCGACGATGGCCCGGGTGACGCGCGCCACGAAGGCGGCGTGCGCGATGTCGTGGCCCGACACGTTGACGTTCATCGTCAGCCCGGCATAGGCCGCGTCGAGTTCATGCCACTCCTTCAGCTGCCGGCAGGCGCAGTGCATGACGAAGTCGGTCAGGCGCAGCATCAGGCCGGCTTCTTCGGCGATGGGCAGGAAGGAAGCGGGGCTCAGCGCGCCGTCGGTGGGGTGCTGCCAGCGCACGAGCGCTTCGAAACCCGAAACGCGGCCGCTGGCCAGTTCACACACCGGCTGGTAGGCCACCGTCAGGCGGCCTTCGTCGATGGCGCGGCGCAAATCGCCTTCCAGGCGCAGGCGGTCGGCCACTTCGGTGTGCAGGCTGGCGTCGAACAAGGCGTAGCGCGCCTTGCCGGCGCCCTTGGCCTTGTACATGGCGGTGTCGGCGTCGCGCAGCACGTCTTCGGGGCTGGTGTAGCCCAGGGCGCTGAAGGTGATGCCGATGCTGGCGCTGGTCATCAGTTCGGTGTCGGCCACCAGGAAGGGCTTGCGCAATGCTTCCATCAGGCGGTCGGCCAGGTTGACCGCCGAGCGCTCGTGTTCCAGCTGGCGCACCAGCACCGCGAATTCGTCGCCGCCCAGGCGGGCCACGATGTCCTGCGGGCGCAGGCTTTCGCGGATGCGGTGCGA
>JANPHI010000410.1:0-3103 GCA_031424355.1 Betaproteobacteria bacterium | reverse complement strand
ATGTGGATGGCGTCGACCTTGGCCTGCGTCTTGAACATCTCCAGCGCCAGGTGCTGGGCCGAACCTGGGCCGGCCGAGCCGAAGGCGATCTTGCCGGGTTCGGCCTTGCACAGCGCCACCACGTCTTTCACGCTCTTGTTGGGCGCGCTGGGGTGGGCGATCAGCAGATTGGGCGTGACGCCGACCAGCACGATGGGCGTGAAGTCGCGTTCGACGCTGTAGCGCAGCTTGCCCGGCTGCAGCGCCGGGCCCAGCGCGTGGCTGTTGATGTGGGCCATCAGCAAGGTGCTGCCGTCGCTGGGCTGTTGCGCCACGTATTCGGCGGCCAGCAGGCCGGCGGCGCCGCCCTTGTTCTCGACGATGACCTGGTGGCCCCACATCACGCTCAGCTTCTGGCCGACGACGCGGGCCAGCGCGTCGGTGCCGCCCCCGGGCGGGAAGCCCACGATGATGCGCACCGGGCCCGTCGGCCAGGTGCTTTGGGCCCAGGCCTGCGGCACGGCCAACGCGGCGGCGGCGCCTTGGATCAGGGTGCGTCTTTGCATGTCTGGTCTCCGGATGTCGTGTTCGGGCGGGCTCAGGCCGCGCGGGCCGGATGAGCGGCGTAATGGTCCATGGCCGCCTGCACGCCGCTGCCGACCAGCTTCACGCCCGCCAGCTTCATCCCCATCTCGCAACCGGCCAGCGCGGCCAGCAGGGTCAGGTCGTTGCTGTCGCCCAGGTGGCCGATGCGGAACATGCGCCCCTTCAGCTTGCCCAGGCCCATGCCCAGCGACAGGTCGAAGCGCTGCAGGATCAGCTTGCGCAGCGCGTCGGCGTCCACGCCCACCGGCAGCACCACGCCGGTCAGCACAGGGGAATGCAGGGCCTCGTCGGCGCATTGAATCGGCATGCCCCAGGCGTTCACGGCAGCGCGCACGCCCGCGGCCCAGCGCTGGTGGCGCGCGAAGACGGCGCTCAGTCCCTCTTCCTGCAGCATGTCCAAAGCCTCGTGCAGGCCGTAGAGCAGGTTGGTGTTGGGCGTGCTGGGGAAGTAGCCCGTCTGGTTGATGTCCAGCATCTCGTCCCAGGCCCAGTAGGCCTTGGGCAGGCGGGCTGTCTTGCTGGCGGCGATGGCGCGCGGCGACAGCGCGTTCATGCCGATGCCCGGCGGCAGCATCAAGCCTTTTTGCGAACCGGCGACGGCCACGTCCACGCCCCATTCGTCGTGGCGGTAGTCGGCGCTGCCCAGGCCGGACACGGTGTCCACCATCAGCAGCGCCGGGTGGCCGGCGGCATCGATGGCGCGGCGCACGGCGGCGATGTCGCTGGTGACGCCGGTGGAGGTTTCGTTGTGCACCACGCAGACCGCCTTGATGGCGTGGCCGGGGTCGGCGCGCAGCCGTTCTTCGATCAGCCCGGCCTGCACGCCGTGGCGCCAGGCCAGCGGCAGGCCGGTGGCTTCATCGGTGCCGGGCAGGCTCAGGAATTCGGGCGTGATGCCCAGCTTCACGGCGATCTTGTGCCACAGCGTGGCGAACTGGCCGCCTTCGTACATCAGCACCTTGTCGCCCGGGCTCAGCGTGTTGCACAGCGCGGCTTCCCAGCCGCCGGTGCCCGAAGCCGCGTAGATCACCACCGGGTGCGCCGTCTTGAACACCGTGCGCATGCCGGCCAGCACCTTCAGGCCCAGCGCGCCGAATTCCGGGCCGCGGTGGTCGATGGTGGGCAGGCTCATCGCCCGCAGGATGCGGTCGGGCACCGGGCTGGGGCCGGGGATGTTCAGGAAGTGGCGGCCGGTGGGGTGGGCGTCGAGTTTGAGCATGGTGCGGCGTGCAAGGGGGCGGCAGTGGCGGGCGGGGCGGGCAGGCTGGGCAGACGTTCACGGCGCTGCGGGCCGGCAGTCTGGCACGCGGTGGCGGGCGGCCGGACGGTGGGTTTCCCTGTGCGCACGCAGGCCCATTGCGGCCCAGTCACCTGGGCAAAATGCAGCCGACATGAGCACCACCACCAACGGGCCCGCTGCCGCCAACGCTGTCCACCCGCACGCCGTTTTGCCGCCGAACGAGGTCTGCCACGCCCTCGCGCAGCGCTTGCGCCGCGAGACGCAGGGCGAGGTGCATTTCGACGCCGCCAGCCGGGGCCGCTACGCCACCGACGCGTCGATCTACCAGATCATGCCGGTCGGCGTTTTCGTGCCCACCACGCCCGAAGACGCGGCCACCGCGTTGGCCATCGCGCGCGACCTGAAAGTGCCGGTGCTGCCGCGCGGCGGTGGCACCAGCCAGTGCGGGCAGACCACGGGCGCGGCCCTGGTCATCGACCACAGCAAGCACCTGCGTCGCGTGCTGGACGTGGATGTGGCGGCCCGCCGCGCCACCGTCGAACCGGGGCTGGTGCTGGACCACCTGAACGCGCAGCTGAAGCCGCACGGCCTGTGGTTCCCGGTGGACGTGTCGACCAGCGCGCAGGCCACGCTGGGCGGCATGGCGGGCAACAACTCTTGCGGTTCGCGGTCCATCGCCTACGGCAACATGGTGCACAACGTGGTCGGCGCGCAGGCCTGGCTGGCGGATGGTGAACTGCTGGACTTCGGCCCCGTCAACACGCTGACCGGCAGCGCGGCACGGGTCGCCACCTTCGTGCGCGGCCTGGCCGAACAGCACCGCGCCGAAATCGAAGCGCACTGGCCCAAGGTGCTGCGCCGCGTCGCCGGCTACAACCTGGACATCTGCCATCCGCAAAGCGAAAAACCGTACACCGCCGACGGCAGCGTCAACCTGGCGCACCTGCTGGTGGGCAGCGAAGGCACGCTGGCGCTGACGAAGACGCTGACGCTGCAACTGGCTGAACTGCCGCGCGCCAAGGTGCTGGGCGTGGTGAATTTCGAGAGCTTCCACCGCGCGATGGACGCCGCCCAGCACATCGTCAAGCTGGGCCCGACAGCGGTGGAGCTGGTGGACCGCACGATGATCGAGCTGAGCCTGGCCAACCCGGCGTTCAGGCCGACGATAGAGACGGCTTTGATCGGCAAACCCGCCGCCATCCTGCTGGTGGAATTTGCCGGTGCCGACCGCAGCGTGCTGCTCGGCAAGCTGCGCGATCTGGTCGCCTTGATGGGCGA
>JANPHI010000409.1:0-2227 GCA_031424355.1 Betaproteobacteria bacterium | reverse complement strand
AGCCAGGCGGTGGCCGCCGCGGGCTCGCACGCGGTCCACTCGAACGGGCCGAAGCCTGCGCCGTCGGCAACCGTCACGTCACCGCCCCCAGGCAAGGCCACCCACAGTCCGCGCAACGCCGTCTCGTTCATGTTGATGGGTGTTCCTCGATGACCGGATTGTGGCCGCTGGCGCCGCCACCCGGGGCGCTACGATGCCAGGGCTCGCGGCGGCATGGCAACGGGCTCTTCATGGGTCGAGGCAGGTGGCATGGGTGAAGCAAAACGGCGCAAGGCGGCACAGGGCACGCCCGCTCCCGGGCAGCAGGCAGCGGCCCAGCTCGAGCGCGGCCGTCAGCACCAGGCGCAGGGTGACCCGCTGGCTGCGCTGACCGTGTACGCACAGGTGCTCGGCCGGGAGCCAGGCAACGTCGAGGCGCTGCAGCTGAGCGCGCTGGCGCTGGTCGAACTCGGCCAGTTGCCGCTGGCCAGCGAACGCCTGCAGCAAGCGCTGACACGGCGCCCCGACGACGCCGGGCTGCACTACCAGCTGGGCCGCGTGCACCTGCTGGCCGGCCGCGCGCAGGACGCACTGGCCTGTTTTGCGCAAGCGCTGCACTGCGACCCCGCCCACGGCCCAACGCTGTTCATGCGCGGGGCGACGCTGGAAACGCTGGGCGACACCGCCGGCGCGGCCGAAGCCTTCATCGCCGCGGCCCGGGCCGAGCCGTCGCGCACGCTGGCCCATGTCGGCGCCGCGCGCCAGCTCTACCTGCTGGACCGCCTGCCCGAAGCGATGGCGCACCAGAGCGCCGCCGCCGCGCTGGAGCCGCGCGTGCTCGACGACGGGCGGATCGGCCACGCCCGCGCCCGGCCGCTCGACGAAGCGCTGGCCATGCGGCGGGTGCGCAGCGTCGCGCAGTGCCATGCGCCGGCCGGGGTCGACATCGCGCAGGCCGTGGCCGACCGCGAGTTGCTGGTGATCGACGACTTCCTGCCCGACCCGATGGCGTGGCGCGAGCACGCGCTGCGCCAGACCTACAGCGAGGCGCGCCACCACGTGGCCGGCAACTTCCCGGGGCGCCAGAGCGCCGGCGGGCACGCCGACCCGGCCACCTTGCAGCGCATCGCCGACCTGCTGGCGCGCGACCTCAAATGGGGCTGGCCCAGCCACGGCGCGTTTCGCCTCAGCCCGGCCTATGCCAAGGCGCACAGCGACATCCACGCCGACCTCGACGACGATCGCCCGGCCTACGCCGGTGTGCTGTACCTGAGCCTGCCCGCGCACTGCCACGGCGGCACCAGCTTCTGGCGCCACCGCGAGACCGGCTGGGAGAAGGTGCCCGACGCGGCACAAGCCGCGGCCAGCCGCTTCGGCCACTACGACGCCTTCATCGAGCAGCGCCGTGACGCCGAGGGCGCGCACTTCCAGGCCCTGGCCGACGCGACGCGTGGCGACTGGGACCGGGTGCTCGACGTACCGATGCGCTTCAACCGGCTCATCCTGTACCGCAGCGACTACTTCCACGCCATCACCTCGCTGTTCGGCCACGGCCCCACCGACAGCCGCCTGGTGCAGCTGTTCTTCTTCGAACCGCTGGGCCCCGCGGTGATCGCGTAAGATCTCGGCCGCTGCGGGTGTAGTTCAATGGCAGAACGGCAGCTTCCCAAGCTTCATACAGGGGTTCGATTCCCCTCACCCGCTCCACGGTCCGACGCTGGATCAACGGCCCTCACGGGCCTTTTTCGTTTCTGCCCTGATGACCGCCACCGACGACACCGGCACGCCGCCGCCGCGCCCGATCAAGTCCTTCGTGCTGCGCGCCGGCCGCGTCGGCAGCGGGCAGACGCGTGCGCTGGCCGAACTCGGCCCGCGCTTCGTGTTGCCGTATGCAGCGCAGCCGCTCGACGCCGCGCAGGTGTTCGGCCGCGCCGCGCCGCTGGTGCTCGAAATCGGCTTCGGCATGGGCGATGCGACGGCGGCGATTGCGCAGGCCTTGCCGGGCACCGATTTCCTCGGTGTCGAAGTGCATCGGCCCGGCGTCGGCGCGCTGCTCAGGCAGATCGGCGAACGGCAGCTCGGCAACCTGCGCATCGTGCAGCACGAGGCGGTGCAGGTGATCGACCACATGCTGGCGCCGGGTTCGCTGGCCGGCATCCACCTGTTCTTCCCCGACCCGTGGCACAAGAAGAAGCACAACAAGCGGCGCCTCGTCCAGCCGGCGTTCGTGGCCCGGCTCGTGACCCGG
>JANPHI010000408.1:0-2768 GCA_031424355.1 Betaproteobacteria bacterium | reverse complement strand
TCGTAGGTGATCTGCGATTCGCCGTCCCACTTGATGGCGTAGTCGCGGTAGGCGTCGCTGGGCTGGCGGATGAAGTATTCCTGCAGCGTGCCACCGCCGGGCGTGGCGATCTGGGTGATGTCACCGCGCATCTTGAACACGCCATAGAGCGGGCTGTCGAGCGCACCCGCCATGTCGGCCACGACGAAGTTCACCGGCAGCAGGTCCTTGTGGTACTGCGGCTGCTCGCGCACCGTGTCGCTCACGGTGACCAGTTCGCGGATGGGCACCAGCTTGCCTTCGGCGCTGCGCACGGCCAGTTGCAGCAAGGCATTGAGGTCGCCCTGGCGTTCCGGCGGCAACTGCAGCACCGCAGCGGCCGGGTACTTCGTTTCGTCGTGCAGATAGGCCGTGGCCTCGCCGGCCAGCCCGGCGCGCAGCGTCGTGACGATGGCCTGCTGCGGCACGCCCAGCATCGCGGCCTTCTGGCGGTCCACCAGCAGCAGCGTTTTGGGCGCGGTGGCGATGCTGCTGTCATCCACATCCACCACGCCCGGGGTGGCCGCGAACACGGCGCGAACGGACTTGGCGACCTGCAGGCGCCCGGCGGCTTCAGGGCCGTAGATCTCGGCCACGATGGGCGACAGCACCGGCGGGCCCGGCGGCACTTCGACGACCTTGATGTTCGCGCCGAAGCGCAACCCGATCTTCTGCAGTTCCGGCCGCACGCGGGTGGCAATGGCGTGGCTCTGGGCCTTGCGGTCGTGCTTGCCGACCAAGTTGACCTGCAGGTCGCCAACGTCGCCGCCGGCACGCAGGTAATACTGCCGCACCAGCCCGTTGAAATTGATCGGTGCGGCGGTGCCGGCATACGCTTGGTAGTCCGTCACTTCGGGCACGGTGGCCAGGTAGTTGCCCAGTTCGTGCAGCACGGCGGCGGTCTGCTCGACCGGCGTGCCGGCGGGCATGTCGACGATGACCTGGAATTCCGACTTGTTGTCGAAGGGCAGCATCTTCAGCAGGACCAGGCCGGTGGCCGGCAGCACCAGCGACAAGGCAATGAGCACTGCGATGCCCAGGCCCAGGAAGCGGCGGTTGCGCGTACCGCGCCGCTCGTCGAGCAGCGGCCTGAACACCCGTTCGAAGACCGGTGCGATCTTGGCCGACAGGCCGTGGTGGGCGGCAGTGGCTGTCGGCTCGGCATGGTCATGTGCAAGGGCATGCGCGGTCGCCGCGTGGTCCTTCATCCACAGCCGCGCCAGCCAGGGCGTGACGACGAAGGCGATGGCCAGCGACAGCAGCATGCCCATGCTGGCGTTGATCGGAATCGGGCTCATGTAGGGCCCCATCAAGCCCGACACGAAGGCCATCGGCAGCAGCGCGGCGATGACCGTCAGAGTGGCCAGGATGGTTGGGCCGCCGACTTCATCGACCGCCCCGGGGATGATCTGCGTCAGCGTGCGGCCCGGGAACAAGGCTTGGTGGCGGTGGATGTTCTCGACCACCACGATGGCGTCGTCGACCAGGATGCCGATGGAGAAGATCAGCGCGAACAGCGACACGCGGTTCAACGTGAAGCCCCAGGCCCAGGATGCGAACAGCGTGACCGTCAGCGTCAGGATGACCGCGCTGCCGACGATGGCCGCTTCGCGCCGGCCCAGCGCCAGGAAGACCAGTGCGACGACCGACGCCGTGGCGAACAGCAGCTTGGTGATCAGCTTCTGCGCCTTGTCGTTGGCCGACGCGCCGTAGTTGCGCGTCTCGGCGACCTGCACGTCGCCCGGGATCACGGTGTTGCGCAGTGCATCGACACGCTGCATCACGGCGTTCGCCACGTCGATGGCGTTCTCGCCGGGCTTCTTCGTGATGGACAGCGTGACGGCGGGGTACTCCGCAGGCGCCGCCCCGTCCTTGCCGGCCACACCGTGCCAGACGTAGCGGGTCGCGGGCATCGGCCCGTCGCGCACGGTGGCCACGTCGCGCAGGAAGACCGGCTTGGCGCCGCGCACGCCGACCACCAGATCGGCCACTTCGCTGGCTTGCTTCAGGAAAGGCCCGGACTCGATGGCCACCGAGCGGTTGCCGGTGATCAGTTCGCCCACCGGCAGGCCGAGGTTGGCCGACAGCAGCGCTTGTCGAAGGTCGGACACGGTCACGCCGACGCCGGCCATGCGCGAAGGGTCGATCTCGACCATCACCGCGCGGCCTGGGCCGCCCAGGGTGCTGACTTCTCGGGTGCCCGGCACGCGCTTCAGATCGGCCTCCACGCTGTGGGCGACCCGTTCCAGGTCGAAGGAGCCGGCCGACGGGTTCTTGCTGAACAGCGTCAGCGTGACGATGGGCACATCGTCGATGCCCTTGGGCTTGATGATGGGGTCGAGCACGCCCAGGCCCTTGGGCAGCCAGTCGGCGTTCGAATTCACGGTGTCGTACAGCCGCACCAGCGCTTCGGTGCGCGGTACGCCGACCTTGAACTGCACCGTGATGACGGCCAGGCCGGGGCGTGACACCGACATCACGTGTTCGACGCCGGAGATCTGCGCCAGCACCTGCTCGGCCGGGCCGGCCACCATCTGCTCGACGTCGCGCACGGCCGCCCCGGGGAAGGGGATCAGCACATTGGCCATCGTCACGTTGATCTGCGGCTCTTCCTCGCGCGGCGTGACGCCCACGGCGAACAGGCCCAGCAGCAGGGCGACCAGGGCCAGCAGCGGCGTGATCTGTGCGCGCTGGAAGAAGGCTGCGATGCGGCCGGACACACCCAAGGAGGAGGGGGCGCTGTTGGACAT
>JANPHI010000407.1:0-4609 GCA_031424355.1 Betaproteobacteria bacterium | reverse complement strand
GTCGGGCGCGTCAAAGGTCACACCAAAGAGCTTGGCGTCGTTCAACAGCACCTTCAGCTTGTCGGTGTTGTCGGCCTCGATGGTCATGTTGGCGGCGTAGAACTCCGCCGTGCAATGCACCTTGATCCAGGCCGTGTGGTACGCCAGCAGGGAATACGCGGCGGCATGGCTCTTGTTGAAGCCGTAGCCCGCGAACTTCTCCATCAGGTCGAAGACTTCGTCGGCTTTCTCGGCACCGATGTTCTGCTTGGCCGCGCCTTCGCGGAAGATGCTGCGGTGGTTCGCCATCTCCTCGGCGTTCTTCTTGCCCATCGCGCGGCGCAGCATGTCGGCGCCGCCCAGGCTGTAGCCACCCAGCACCTGGGCCGACTGCATGACCTGTTCCTGGTAGACGAAAATGCCGTAGGTTTCGTCCAGCACCGGCCCCAGCAGCGGGTGCGGATACACGATCTCTTCCTTGCCGCTCTTGCGCGCGCAGAAGCTGGGGATGTTCTCCATCGGGCCCGGCCGGAACATGGCGTTCAGCGCGATCAGGTCTTCCAGCCGCGTCGGCTTGGCTTCACGCAGCATGGCCTGCATGCCACGGGACTCGAACTGGAACACCGCCTCGGTCAAACCGTCGGTGAACAGCTTGTAGACGCGGGCGTCGTTGAGCGGAATGGCTTCGTAATTGAAGTCGGCCAATTTGGGCCGACGACTGCGAATGCTGTTCTTGGCCAGTTCCAGGATGGTCAGCGTGGCCAGGCCCAGGAAGTCGAACTTCACCAGGCCGATGGACTCGACGTCGTCCTTGTCGAACTGGCTGACCGCGCTGTCGCTGCCCGGCTGCTGGTAGAGCGGGCAGAAGTCGGTGATCTTGCCCGGCGCGATCAGCACGCCGCCGGCATGCATGCCGATGTTGCGCACCAACCCTTCCACCCGCGTGGCCAGGCTCAGCAGTTCGGCCACCTCTTCTTCGGCGGCTTCGCGCTGTTCCAGCTCGGGCACTTCGGCGCGCACGTAGATCAGGCCCGGGTCGGGCTTCTCGGGCACCGGTGCCAGCGTGTAGGTCTTGCCGGGCAGGCCGGGCACCAGCTTGGCGACGCTGTCCACGTGGCCATAGCCCATGCCCAGCACGCGGCCCACGTCGCGCAGCGCGGCCTTGCTGGCCATGGTGCCGAAGGTGGCGATCTGGCTGACCGCCTCGCGGCCGTATTTGTCCTTCACGTACTCGATGACGCGGTCGCGGTTGGCCTGGCAGAAGTCGATGTCGAAGTCGGGCATCGACACGCGTTCGGGGTTCAGGAAACGCTCGAACAGCAGCTTGTAGTGCAGCGGGTCCAGGTCGGTGATGAAGAGCGCGTAGGCCACCAGCGAACCGGCGCCCGAGCCCCGGCCCGGGCCCACCGGGCAGCCGTTTTCCTTGGCCCAGACGATGAAGTCCGAGACGATCAGGAAGTAGCCCGGGAAGCCCATCTTGATGATGGTCGTCAGCTCGAATTCCAGCCGGTCCACGTAGGTGGCGCGCTGCTGCTCGCGCTTCACCGGGTCGGGGTACAGGGCCTGCAGCCGCTTTTCCAGCCCGTCGTGCGAGGCCTGGCGGAAATAGGCTTCGATGGGCATGCGCGGGCCGCCCTCGCGCTCCCCTTTTTCGCCGGCTATGAAGGGCGTCGGGAAGTCGGGCAGTTGCGGCTTTCCCAGCACCAGTTTCAGGTTGCAGCGCTGCGCGATCAGCAGGGTGTTGGCGATGGCCGACGGCACATCGGCAAAGCGCTTTTCCATCTGCGCGGCGCTCTGGAAATGCTGGTCGCGGGTGAAGCGTTTGACGCGCCGCGGGTTGGCCAGCGTTTCGCCTTCGGCGATGCAGACGCGGGCCTCATGGGCGTCGAAATCGTCGGCTTCCAGGAACTGGATGGGGTGGGTGGCCACCACCGGCAGACCCAGGCGCGCGGCCAGCGGCACGGCGGCACGCACATGGGTTTCGTTGGTCGGCAGGCCGGCGCGTTGCAGCTCGATGTAGAAGCGCCCCGGGAACAGCCCAGCCAGGCGCCGGGCGTTCGCTTCGGCGCGTTCGGTATCGCCCGCCAGCAGGGCCGTGCCGACGGCGCCCAGGTCGGCGCCCGACAGCGCAATCAGGCCCGCGCCCAGCGTGTCCAGCCATTCCCATTTCACCCAGGCCTGCGCGCGCTGCGCGTTGCTCACCCAGGCGCGGGCGATCAGCTCGCTCAGGTTCAGATAGCCCTGGTTGTTCTGCACCAGCAGCAGCAGTCGGCTGGCCTGCTTGTCGCTGCCCGAGATGTCGGCGCGCGGCTCCATCAGCAAGTCCACGCCGATGAGCGGCTGCACGCCGGCGCCGCGGCAGGCCTTGTAGAACTTGACGGCGCCGAACAGGTTGTTCAGGTCGGTGATGGCCAGCGCCGGCTGGCTGTCGGCACGCGCCGCAGCGGCGATGTCGGCGATGCGCAAAGTGCCGTCGACGACGGAGTATTCGGTGTGGGTGCGCAGGTGAACGAAGCTCATCCATCCATTATCGAGGCCCTCCCTACAATCGCGGCCGTGCCTGCTTCCACCGCACCCTTCAGCACGCCGATCACCGTCCTGGCGGCCTACCGTTTCGTCGAAATCGACGACGGCCCTGCCCTGCGCGACCGGCTGGAAGCGGCGGCGCAGGCGGGCCGGCTGAAAGGCACGGTGCTGATCGCCCCGGAAGGCATCAACGTGTCACTGGCAGGCCCCACCGCAGCGGTGGAAGCCTGGCTGCGCGACCTGCAGGCCGAACCGCGTTTCGCCACGCTGGAGCTGAAAACCCACCTCAGCGCGCACCTGCCCTTCCGGCGCCTGAGGGTGAAGCTGAAGCCGGAAATCATCCGCATGAACCAGCCCACGGTGCGGCCCCAGGCCGGCCGTGCGCCGGCGGTGGATGCCGCCACGCTGGCGCGCTGGCTGGACAGCGGCCGCTGCGACGCCGGCCGCGAGGTGGTGATGCTGGACACCCGCAACGGCTTCGAGGTCGACGCGGGCGCATTCGAGCAGGCCATCGACTGGCGGCTGGCCCGGTTCAGCGACTTCCCGGCCGCACTGGAAGCGCACCGCACGGCGCTGCAGGGCAAGACCGTCGTCAGCTACTGCACCGGGGGCATCCGCTGCGAGAAAGCCGCGCTGTGGATGGCCGAGGCCGGCATCGAACACGTGTTGCAGCTGGACGGCGGCATCCTGCGCTACTTCGAAGCCGCGCCAGGCGCGCCGCACTGGCGCGGCGATTGTTTTGTCTTCGACGAGCGCACCGGCCTGGACGCCGCCCTGGCCGAGGCCCCACAGCCCCATCGGGCCACACCCCCTGCCGCCGGGGCATGAGCGCCTTCCTGCTGCGCGCCTTCGGCGTGCTGCTGCTGCTGACAACGCTGGCCATCGCGCTGTCCCGCGCGCCCGACCGCAGCGCGGAAAGCCTGGTGGCGCGCTGGGCGCCGCCGCCTTCGGATTTCATCGAAGTGCAGGGCCAGATCGTCCACCTGCGGGATGTGGGCCCGCGCCACACCGGCGCCGGCAGCCCGCCGCCCATCGTGCTGCTGCATGGCACCAGCGCCAGCCTGCACACCTGGGAAGGCTGGGCAGCCGCACTGCAGGGCCAGCGCCGCGTCATCAGCTTCGACCTGCCGGGCTTCGGCCTGACCGGGCCGTGGAGCGAGACCTTCAACGGCCCCTACCCGCACGACCGCTACGAAGGCGACGCCTACGCCCGCTTCACGCTGGCCGTGCTGGACGCGCTGCAGGTGCAACGCGCGGTGCTGGGCGGCAATTCGCTGGGCGGCGAAGTGGCCTGGCGCACGGCCTACCTGGCGCCGCAGCGGGTGGCCAGCCTGATCCTGGTCGACGCGGCGGGGCCGGCCTTCACGCCGCTGCTGGTGCCGCTGGGTTTGCGCCTGGCGCGCTGGCCGGTGGTGAACCGGGCGATGGAAGCGCTGCTGCCGCGCCCGGTGGTGGCCCGCAGCGTGGCCGAGGTCTACGGCGAGCCGACCAAGGTGACCGAAGAACTGGTTGACCGCTACTTCGAAATGACGCTGCGCGAGGGCAACCGGCGCGCGCTGGCGACCCGGCTGGAACACCTGGAACCGGGCCAGGACGCCGAGCGCATCCCCACGCTGCAACTGCCCACGCTGATCTTGTGGGGCGGGCGCGACCGCTTGATTCCGCCGACCACCGGGCATCAGTTCCGCCAGCAGATCGCCGGCAGCCAGCTGGTGGTGTTCGACACCCTGGGCCATGTGCCGCAGGAAGAGGACCCGGCGGCCACGGTGGCGGCGGTGAAGGTGTTTCTGGGTCTGAAATAAGCGCGGCGTGGCGCCGGGTAGGCCGGTGCTGCCGCATTCACGCCGGCCAGCACGGGCTCAGCGCGGCGGGCGCATCCAGCGCAAGCCGCGCAGCAGGCCCATCAGACCCAGGCCGGCCAGCACGCAGGCCAGCGTGCCGGGTTCGGGCACGTCTTGCGCGTTGCGGCCGCCGAGCGCGGTGGCCGCCATGCCCGGCCCTTCCAGCACCGCCGGCATCCAGCGCACGGCGTTCGGGTCATCGGTCGCGCCGCGCGCCGACAGCACGCCGTTGCGCACGGCCGTGTCGCTCTGCCCCAGCACCG
>JANPHI010000406.1:0-14839 GCA_031424355.1 Betaproteobacteria bacterium | reverse complement strand
CGCGGCATCACCCAGCGGATGCGGGCCGGGGGCACGCCCTGTTCCAGCAACCACAGGCAGGCGTCGATGCCGGTCTTGCCCGAGCCGACCACGGTGTAGTTCGCATAGGGTCGTGTGATGCCCGGCAGGCCGTTCACCGGGACGCAGGCCACACCGGCTGCCACCGTGTATTTCGGCGGCCGCGTGGACGGCACTTCGGTGCGCGCGTGGGTGGCGTTCACCACCTTGCGCCGCACCGTCACCGTGTGCTGTTCACCACTCGTCAGCGAGGTGATGCGGTGGGCGCCGTCGGCGGCCACCGCGCAGTCACTCATCGGCAGCCAGTGCACCCGCCCCGAGGGCAGGAAGCGCTGTTGCATGACCTGGTCGAAGTGGGCCAGCACCTCGGCACCCGAGGCCAGGCTGTACAGGCCGCGGTTGGGCCCGATCACGTCCTTGCTGCCGCTGGCCAGTTCCTGCGAGGCCACGCCGTACCAGGCCGAGGGCTGGTGCAGCCGCACGAAGGGGTAGGCGTCGTTCCAGTGGCCGCCGGGGCGGTGGCGGCGGTCGACCATGGTCACCGTGGCTTGCGGCTGTTCGGTCAGCAGGGTGTCGACGAAGGCCATGCCGGTGGCGCCGCCGCCGATGACGAGGTAGTCGGTCTCATGGGAAACAGGGTCCATGTCGCAAGGTCCTTCACGGCAATGGCGGACCGGAAGCAGCGGCCGCCCGTGACTGTGGCCGGGCCGGGTCAGGCTGTCATCCCCAGGTTTAGGCGGGGAGCTTGCGCGAAGCATCGGCAGCGGCACCGCAGAGGAACCGCGGTCCAGCGACGCTGCCAGCCGGCGCCGGGTCGCTAGGCGCTCGCTGCAGCGAGGGCCTGCTCAATGTCCCACAGGATGTCGGCTATGTGCTCCAGCCCCACCGAGATGCGCACCATGTCCGGTGGCACGCCCGCTGCGACCTGTTGCGCCGCGTCGAGTTGGCGGTGGGTGGTGCTGGCCGGGTGGCTGATCAGCGTGCGGGTGTCGCCGATGTTCACCAGGTGGCTCATGAACTGCGCGCCTTCGATGAACTTCACGCCCGCCGCCACGCCGCCCTTCACCCCGAAGGCCAGCAAGCCCGACGCGCCGCGCATCTGGCGCATCAGCAGCGCGTGCTGCGGGTGGTCGGGCAGGCCCGGGTAGTTGACCCAGGCGACCGCCGGGTGGCTGCGCAGGAATTCGGCCACCTTCAGCGCGTTGCTGCAGTGGCGCTCCATGCGCAAAGGCAGTGTTTCGACGCCTTGCAGGATCTGCCAGGCGCTCATCGGCGACAGCGCCGCGCCGAAGACCCGCAGCGTTTCCATGCGGCAGCGCATGCTGAAACCGAAGTCGCCAAAGGTCTCGTAGAACTTCACGCCGTGGTAGCCGGGCGAAGGCTCGGTCATGCCAGGGAACTTGCCGTTGTCCCAGGGGAATCGGCCGCCTTCCACCACCACGCCACCCAGCGTGGTGCCGTGGCCGGCCAGGTATTTGGTGGCGCTGTGCACGACGATGTCGGCGCCATGCGCGATGGGGTTGCACAGGAAGGGCGACGGCACCGTGTTGTCCACCACCAGCGGCACGCCGTGCGCGTGGGCCACCTCGGCGATGGCTGCGATGTCCAGCACCAGCAGGCTGGGGTTGCCCAGCGTTTCGGCGAACACCGCGCGGGTGTTGGGGCGCATCGCCGCGGCAAAAGCATCCGCGCTGCGGCCGTCCACGAAGGTCGTCTCGACGCCGAATTTCTTCAGGCTGACGGCCAGCATCGTCACGCTGCCGCCGTACAGCGCACCGGCCGCCACCACGTGGTCGCCGGCCTGCAGGATAGTCATCAGCGCCATCGCCTCGGCGGCCATGCCGCTGGCGCTGGCCACGGCCGCGCGGCCGCCTTCCAGCGCCGCGACACGTTCCTCCAGAGCAGCCACGGGGGGGTTGCTGAGCCGGCTGTAGACGTTGCCGAAAGTCTGCAGGTTGAACAGGCTGGCGGCGTGGTCGGCGCTGTCGAAGACGAAGCTGGTGGTCTGGTAGATCGGCAGTGCGCGGGCGCCGGTGGCGGCGTCGGGGATCTGGCCGGCGTGGATGGCCAGGGTCTCGGGCTTGAACACACGGTCGGCCATCACACGGGCCTCCGCGCCGAGATGACTTTCGTGTCCACGCCCACCCAGTTCAGGCCGCCGAACAGGCGCGCATGTTCGATCTTCACGCAGCGGTTCATCACGGTGTCCAGCCCGGCCGCCTGTGCCAGCGCGTCGGCTTCGGTGTTGACCACGCCAATCTGTTGCCAGAAGCAGGTGGCGCCGATGGCGACGGCACTGTGCGCGATGGGCAGCACGTCTTCGCTGCGGCGAAAGACGTCGACCATGTCCACCGCGAAAGGGATGTCTTCCAGCCGCGCGTAGCTGGTCTCGCCCAGGATCTCGGGGTAGCGCGGGTTCACCGGCACGACGCGGTAGCCGTGGCCCTGCAGGTATTTGGCGACGAAGTGGCTGGGCCGGTGCCACTCGGCCGACAGGCCCACGATGGCCACGGTGTGGCTGGCCTTGAGGATGCGGCGCAGGGTGTGGATGTCTTCGGCCATGCGGCTGATGCTAGCGGCAGGCGCGCGCAGCTACAGTTATCGGCACGCTGTCAACCCGCGCCGCCACGGTGCCTGCCGCCATGAAGCCGTTTCTGTTTCTCATTGCCATTGCGGCAACAGCCGCCGCCACGGTCGGGCTGGCCGCCCCCGCGCAAGCCCAGACGCCAGCCGCGCTGCCCGAGTTGCGCACCACCTTCCAGTTGCAGGGTTTCCTGCCGCGCACCACGTCCACCGCCCGCGTCGACGACTGGTACTTGGGCGCGCCGGGCACCACTGCCAGCGCCGAAGACGACTACGGCCTGCCCCGCAACAAGCCGGCCTTCGGGCTGGCCTTCGCGCGGCGCATCGGCGAGAACTGGCGCATCGACCTGGAATACCTGGAACAGCGCCGCACCGCCGACAACATCAAGCTGCGTCGCGCCATCAACGCCTACGGCGGCACCTACGCGGCGGGCACCAGCGTCAACACGCGGATGGCCTTGACGGCCCTGCGCATAGCCGGCGGCTACACCCTGCTGCGGCAGGACGCCACAGAATTCGGCGTCAGCTTCGGCGGCATCGTCAGCAGCTACGACCTGAACGTGAACGGCCCGACCACCTTCCTGCTGAACGAGAGCAGCGCCAACGCCCAGGCCAGCCTGGGGCTCTATGCGTCGTCGGCACTCAGCCCGACGCTGCGCCTGCAAGGCCGCTTCGAGGCCGGGCCGCAGAACCAGCAGGTGAACCTGGGCGGCAGCTGGCGCTTTGCGGCCAACGCCAGCCTGGGCGCAAACCTGCGCTGGATGAACGTCAAGATCTCGCAGAACCTGGGCGCCTTCCTCTACAACACCGACACCGCCGAATTCAGGCTGCTGGGGCCGCAGCTGTTTCTCGAAGTCGGTTTCTGAAGCGCGCCCGCGCCGCCATCAAACGAGAAAACCGCGCTCCCGCATCAGTGCTTCCAGTGCCGCCGAATCGGCAGCGAACTGGTCGGGGTCGTACTTGATCTTGCTGGTGTAGAACTGGGCCAGCAAGGTGATGCCATGCGCCTGCCAGCGCGCCGCCATCTCGGGCGAGAGGCTCAGGTAGCGCTCGCGGCCGCGCTGTTCGCGCAGGGCGAAATGGGCATCGATGTCGGCCGCTGCGGGGCGGTGGTAGCGCTCTTCGTGGATCCACGCCGCACCGGGCAGACGGTCGCGCTGCGGCGGCGCTTCAGCCGGCCAACCCACCACCAGGCTGGTGACGGGCAGACAGTGGTCGGGCAGTTCCAGGAAGTCGGCGATCGAACCCATGCTGTGCAGCGTGGTGCCCATGTAGCAAATGCCCAGGCCATGGCTTTCCAGCGCCAGGGCCACGGTCTGCGACAGGATGATGGCGTCGTAGCCGGCCACGTGCCAGCTGATCAGGTCGCCGAAGCCCAGCCGCGCTTCGCGCTGAGCCAGCCAGGTGCGCGTGCGGAAGCTGTCGGCGCAAAAGGTCAGCACCAGCGGGGCCTGCAGCACCATCGCCTGCTCGAAATGCAGTTCGTGCAGCCTGGCCTTGCGCAGCGGGTCTTGGGTCTTCACCACCGACACCATGTTCAGGTTGCCGCTGGACGACGAGCCCTGCAGGGCCTCGGTCAGCACGGCGTCGATCAGCCCCGGCGGGATGGGCTGGTCGCGGTACTGGCGGACGGATCGGTGGCCGGCCATCAGGCGGCTGAATGCGGTGGCGGCGGTCATGGTGATGCGGGTTGTGGTCAGGGTTATGGGCAGGGTTGCGGGCGGGCTGCCGATGATGCCCTGACAGCGCGGTGCGGTGGTCGGGTCGGCCACCCGACGCGGGCCGCATGCACCCCGCTGCTACACTGCGCGCCTTCAGGAGAGAGCCCCGCCAGACGGGGCCGCCGAAGGCGCAGGAGCCGGTGCAAGCCGGCTCTGAACGCTCAGGCAAAAGGACTGATTTCTTCCTCACTGGAGAGAGGCCCGACGCACCCGCGAACCGCGGTGGTGAGAGGCCCACCGAAGGGGCAAGGTCTGCCAACCGGGTCGCAAGCGGCAACGCAAGCACGCGGTCGGGGCAACGCCGAATCTCTCAGGTACAACGGACAGCGAGGGCCTCTCGGCGCACCTTCTTGCAAGGTGCGCCGCGTCGACGCCCTCGCCAGGATTCCGCCATGACCGCCTCTCCCGCCGACACCTCAGCCCCCCTGCTGCAGACACCGCTACACGCCCTGCACCTGCGCCTGGGCGCCCGCATGGTGCCTTTCGCCGGCTACGCGATGCCGGTGCAATACCCCGCCGGCCTGATGGCCGAACACAAGCAGTGCCGTGAGTCGGCGGCGCTCTTCGACGTGTCGCACATGGGCCAGTTGCGCCTAGTGGGCGAAGGCGCCGCGGCGGCGCTGGAAACGCTGGTGCCGGTGGACGTCGTCGACCTGGGCGTGGGCAAGCAGCGGTATGCGCTTTTCACCAACCCCACCGGCGGTTTGCTGGACGACCTGATGGTGGTCAAGCCCGAGCCCGGTGACAGCGCCGATTTCGGCGACCTCTTCCTGGTCGTCAACGCCGGCTGCAAAGCCGCCGACACCGCCCACCTGCAAACCCACATCGGCCACCGCTGCCAAGTCGTGCCCATGCCCGAACGCGCGCTGCTGGCGCTGCAAGGCCCCAAGGCCGTGGACGCGCTGGCGCGGCTGAACGCTGGCGTGGCCGACCTGGTCTTCATGACCGGCGGCGTGTTCGACTTGGCGGGCCCCACGGGAACGATGCGCTGCTTCGTCACGCGTAGCGGCTACACCGGTGAAGACGGCTTCGAGATCTCGGTGCCGCAAGAACACGCCGAAGCGCTGGCCGAAGCGCTGCTGGCCCAGCCCGAGGTGCAGCCGGCAGGCCTGGGTGCCCGCGACACGCTGCGCCTGGAAGCCGGCATGTGCCTGTACGGCCATGACATCGACGAGACCACCAGCCCCATCGAAGCCGGCCTGAACTGGGCCATCCAGAAGGTGCGCCGCCCCGGTGGTGCGCGCGCGGGCGGCTACCCCGGCGCCCACGTCATCGAAGCCCATCTGGCCGGCAGCGCGCCCAGCAAGCGCGTCGGCCTGGTCGGCCTGGAACGCGTGCCGGTGCGCGAGGGCACGGCGCTGTTCGACGGCCAGGGGCACGCCATCGGCAGCGTCACCAGCGGCACGCTGGCGCCCACGGTGAATGCCTGCATCGCCATGGCCTACCTGCCGCTGAACCACGCGGTCATCGGCCACGAGATACACGCGGAAGTGCGCGGCAAGCGCGTGCCGATGCGCGTGACCACCATGCCCTTCACGCCCAACCGCTACAAGCGCTGAGCCTTGTTTTTTCGACCTTCCCCGCCCCCCCAAACCGGAGCCCTGCCCATGACCACGATGTACACCCCCGATCACGAGTGGATCAACATCGAAGACCACGAAGCCGCCGTCGTCGGCATCACGCTGCACGCGCAGGACGCGCTGGGCGATGTGGTCTTTGTCGATCTGCCCGAAGTCGGCCGCAGCTACAAGAAGGGCGAAATCGCCGGCGTCGTTGAATCGGTGAAAGCCGCCGCCGACCTGTACATGCCGGTGACCGGCGAAGTGGTGGAAGTCAACGAAGCGCTGCGTGCCGACCCGGCATTGGCCAACACCGACCCGATGGGCAACGGCTGGTTCTTCAAGGTGCACCTCACCGACTTGACCGAGTTCGAACACCTGATGGACGGCGCCGGCTACGACGCGCTGTTGAAGACGGTTTGAACGGCAGGCGCCCATGTTGATGTCCGCCCTGAAGCCGCTCGGTGAGCTGGAAAACAGCACCGAATTCGCCGCCCGCCACATCGGCCCCTACATCACCGGAACGGCCGACGACGAAGCGCACATGCTGTCGGTCATCGGCGCGGCCAGCCGCCGCGCGCTGATCGAGGCCATCGTGCCGCGCAGCATTGCGCGCAGCCAGGCGATGGACCTGCCGGCGCCTTTGACCGAAGCGGCCGCATTGGCCGAACTGAAGGCCGTGGCGGCGCAGAACCGGGTGCTGAAGAGCCACATCGGCCAGGGTTACCACGGCACCCACACACCGGGCGTCATCCTGCGCAACATCCTGGAGAACCCCGCCTGGTACACGGCCTACACGCCCTACCAGGCCGAGATCAGCCAGGGCCGCCTGGAAGCGCTGGTCAACTTCCAGACCCTGGTCTGCGACCTGACCGGCATGGCCATCGCCAATGCGTCGATGCTGGACGAAGCCACCGCCGCCGCCGAGGCCATGACGCTGGCCAAGCGCAGCGTGAAGAGCACGAGCAACACGCTGATCGTGGCCGGCGACTGCCACCCGCAGACCATCGAAGTCATACAAACCCGCGCCGCGCCGCTGGGCCTGAAGGTGATCGTCGGCTTCGCGCCCCAGCTGATGGAAGAGCACGACTACTTCGCGGTGATCGCGCAGTACCCGTCCACCACCGGCTTGATCCACGACCTGAAACCTCACGTGGCAGCGGCCCACGCGAAGAACGCGGCCTTCATCGTCGCGGCCGATTTGCTGGCGCTGACCTTGCTGGTGCCGCCCGGTGAATTCGACGCCGACATCGTCGTCGGCAACACCCAGCGCTTCGGCGTGCCCATGGGCGGTGGCGGCCCGCACGCCGCCTACCTGGCCTGCCGCGACGCCTACAAGCGCGCCATGCCCGGCCGCCTGGTGGGCGTCAGCGTGGACGTGCACGGCGCGCCCGCCTACCGCCTGGCGCTGCAAACGCGCGAACAGCACATCCGCCGCGAGAAGGCCACCAGCAACATCTGCACGGCGCAGGTGCTGCTGGCCGTCATCGCCAGCATGTACGCGGTCTACCACGGGCCTGCGGGCCTGAAGCGCATCGCGCAGCGCGTGGCCAGCTACACGGCCATCCTGCGCCAAGGCCTGCTGGACCTGGGTGTGAAGGTCATCACCCACCACGCCTTCGACACCTTGACGGTGGAAACCGGCGATGCGACAGCCGCGATCCTGCAGCGAGCGATTGAAGGCGGCGCCAACCTGCGCCGCGTGTCGGACCGGCACATCGGCATCGCGCTGGACGAGACGACGACACGCGCCGATGTCAGCGCACTGTGGTCGTGGTTCGCACAACCCGGGCAGACGCTGCCCGACTTCGCGGCCTTCGAGAAAGGCGTGGACAGCCTGATCCCCGAAACCCTGCGCCGCACCAGCCGCTACCTGACGCACCCGGTGTTCAACACCCACCACAGCGAAACGCAGATGCTGCGCTACATCCGCAGCCTGAGCGACAAGGACCTGGCGCTGGACCGCAGCATGATCCCGCTGGGTTCGTGCACGATGAAGCTGAACGCCACCAGCGAGATGGTGCCCATCACCTGGCCGGAATTCGCCAACATCCACCCCTTCGCGCCGCGCGACCAGTTGGCCGGCTACTGGCTGATGAACGACCAGCTCTGCGCCTGGCTGGCGCAGGCCACAGGCTATGCCGGGGTCAGTCTTCAACCCAATGCGGGCAGCCAGGGCGAATACGCCGGCCTGCTGGTCATCAAGGCCTTCCACGAAAGCCGCGGCGAAGGCCAGCGCAACATCTGCCTGATCCCCGAAAGCGCCCACGGCACCAACCCGGCCAGCGCGCAGATGGCCGGCATGAGCGTGGTGGTGACGAAGTGCGACGCGATGGGCAATGTCGACATGGACGACCTGCGCGCCCAGTGCGAAAAGCACAGCGCCAACCTGGCCGCGGTGATGATCACCTACCCCAGCACGCATGGCGTGTTCGAGGTGCGCGTGAAAGAGCTGTGCGCGCTGGTGCACCAGCACGGCGGCCGCGTCTATGTGGACGGCGCGAACATGAACGCGCTGGTCGGCGTGGCCGCGCCCGGTGAATTCGGCGGCGACGTCAGCCACCTGAACCTGCACAAGACCTTCTGCATTCCGCACGGTGGTGGCGGGCCGGGCGTGGGGCCGGTGGCCGTGGTCGCCGACCTGGTGCCTTTCCTGCCCGCGCACCGCACGGCGGGCCTGGGTGGCGAACACAGCGTCGGCGCGGTCAGCGCAGCGCCATTGGGCAATGCCGCCGTGCTGCCGATCAGCTGGATGTACTGCCGCATGATGGGCGCCGAAGGCCTGCGCGACGCCACCGAAGTGGCCATCCTCAGCGCCAACTACATCGCCGCGCGGCTGGCCGACCACTACCCCGTGCTGTACAGCGGCGGCAATGCCAGCCTGAAGGGCGGCGGCGTGGCCCACGAATGCATCATCGACATCCGCCCGCTGGCCAAGCGCAGCGGCTGCGGCGCCGAAGACGTGGCCAAGCGCCTGATCGACTACGGCTTCCACGCGCCGACGCTCAGCTTCCCGGTGGCCGGCACGCTGATGATCGAGCCGACCGAAAGCGAACCGCTGGCCGAGCTGGACCGTTTCTGCGACGCGATGATCGCCATCCGGCACGAGATCGCGCAGGTCGAAAACGGCGCCTGGCCGCAGGACGACAACCCGCTGAAGAACGCGCCACACACCGCCGCGGCGCTGCTGAAGACCGAATGGCCCCACCCCTACAGCCGCGAACAGGCGGCTTACCCGGTGGCGGCGCTGCGCCAGCAAAAGTACTGGTCGCCAGTGGGCCGGGTGGACAACGTGTGGGGCGACCGGAATCTCAGCTGCAGTTGTCCGCCGCTCAGCGACTACGCGGCCGATTGACCCGAGCCCACCGAACCCACCATGGCCGTCTCTGTCTTCGACCTCTTCAAGATCGGCATCGGCCCGAGCAGCAGCCACACCGTGGGCCCGATGCGGGCGGCGCGGCTGTTTGCCTTGCGGCTGGAACACGACGGCCTGCTGCCGCGCACGGCGCGTGTGCTGAGCCAGCTGTACGGCAGCCTGGGCGCCACCGGCAAGGGCCACGGCAGCGACAAGGCGGTGCTGCTGGGCCTGGCCGGGCATGAGCCCGACACGGTGGATGTCGATGCGGTGGACGGCCTGCTGGCCGCGATGCGCGCGCAGGCGCAACTGCCGCTGCTGGGCCGCCACCCGGTGGCCTTCAATGAGAAGGACGACCTGAAGTTCTTCCGCCGCGAGACCCTGCCGCTGCACGCCAACGGCATGCGCTACACGGCCTTCGATGCCGCCGGCGTGGTGCTGGCGCAGCGCGTCTACTACTCGGTGGGTGGCGGCTTCGTGGTCAGCGAAGAGGTGCTGGCCGACGGCGCGCGGCAGAAGATCATCGCGCCCGACACCACGGCCCTGCCCCACCCTTTCCACAGCGGCGACGAACTGCTGCGGCGGGCCCGGGAGACCGGCGGCAGCATCGCCACGGTGATGCGCCACAACGAACGCCATTGGCGCAGCGATGCCGAGATCGACGCCGGCCTGCTGAAGATCTGGCGCGTGATGCAGGACTGCGTGCTGCGCGGCTGCGCCACCGAAGGCGTGCTGCCCGGCGGCTTCAAGGTCAAGCGCCGCGCCAAGGCCCTGCGCGACGCGCTGACGGCTCACCCCGAACAGGCACTGAGCGACCCGCTGCAGGTGCTGGATTGGGTGAATCTGTACGCGCTGGCTGTCAACGAGGAAAACGCCGCCGGCGGCCGCGTGGTCACCGCGCCCACCAACGGTGCGGCCGGCATCGTGCCGGCGGTGCTGCACTACTACACGCGCTTCTACCCCGGGGCCAGCGACAGCGGCGTGATCGACTTCCTGCTGACCGCCGCCGCCATCGGCATCCTCTACAAGGAAAACGCCAGCATCAGCGGTGCCGAAGTCGGCTGCCAGGGCGAAGTCGGCGTGGCCTGCAGCATGGCTGCTGGCGCCCTGTGCGCGGTGATGGGCGGCACGCCGGAACAAGTGGAAAACGCCGCCGAAATCGGCATGGAACACCACCTGGGCCTGACCTGCGACCCGGTCGGCGGGCTGGTGCAGATACCGTGCATCGAACGCAACGCCATCGCCAGCGTGAAGGCCATCAACGCCGCGCGCATGGCGCTGCGCGGCGATGGCACCCACTTCGTCAGCCTCGACCAGGTCATCAAGACCATGCGCGAAACCGGCGCCGACATGATGAGCAAGTACAAGGAAACGGCGCGCGGCGGGCTGGCGGTGAACATCGTCGAGTGCTGATGGCCCCGGCCGCAGGCGCAAGCCGGTGGCGCGGGGTGGCCACCAGGCCCGGCAGCAGGTCCGGCAGCAAGCCCTCAAGCACGGGCGGATTCGGCCGATAGGACAGCAGAGCCCCCGCCTGCCGCAGCCCGCGACCGGCGCCCCCTAGTGCCTGCCCGCCTGTCGATGTCCGAGCTGCCCCCGAAACCGCAACTGCAACCGCTGCTGCAACCGCCCTCAGCCGCCAGCCTGGCTGAAGAACGCCAGGCGCGCCTGCCGCTGCGGCTGCGCCGCAATGTGGCGGCGCTCAGTCTGGTCGGCGCCACGCTGGTGGCCCTGCCGGTGGTGCAGCTGCTGCGCTACCAGTCGGCCGAACTGAACGCCCTGACCGCCGGCCGCGCCAAGCTGGACCCGGTGGCGCGCGCCGTGCACCTGCAGCGCGGCCTGCTGGCCCACCGCGACATTGCCGGCCAGGTGCTGGGCGGCCACCCCGGGCTGGAACCCGAACGCAAGCTGCGCCAGAACGAGGTGGACGGCCGCATGGCCGCGATGATGGTGGCGCTGGCCACCGGCCGCTGGGACCTGGCCATCGGCGAAGCCGACGACCTGCACCAGGACTGGCGCGCACTGACGCAGCAGGTCAGCGCACGCAGCATCGACCCACCCGGCAGCGACCGCGCCCACCGCCTGTTGGTGGAGCAGACGCTGCAGGTCATCGACCTGGTGGCCGCAGCCGCGCAGATCGAACGCAACAGCGGCACCGCCTATGGCCCGGGCAGCGTGCCGGCCGCGACTTTGGCCATCGTGCACACCCTGCCCCGTCTGGCCTGGCAGACCACCTTGCTGGCGTCCGGCGCCGTGGCCGATGGCGCGCCAAGCCCGACCCTGGCCGATGCGGAAGCGCTGCGCCTGCAGATCGGTCGCGTCGAGACCAGCCTGGCGCGCACCTTGGGCCTGCTGGAAGGCACGCGCCAGGCACCCGACGTGGCGCCCTCCGCCACCCGCGCGCCGGCCACCGAAACCGCGCTGCTGCAGGCCGGCGCCACGGCCGGCGCCGCCACCGAGCGCTACATCAGCCTGTTGCGCCGCGCGTCGGCCTCACCGGCCGACCGGCAGGAAGCCGGCAGCGCCGCCGTGCAATCCCAGATGCGCCTGTTCGAACTGGCCCACGGCACGGCCACCGCCGCGCTGGCGGCGCAAACCCGCAGCACGGCCCAGCAGCGGTCTTTGCTGCTGGGCGCCTTGACGGCGCTGAGCCTGCTGGCGCTGGCCCTGGTGGCGCGTCTGTGGCGCGGGCTGCTGCTCTTGCAACAGCGTGAACAGGCCCAGGCCGACCAGGCGGCCAGCGCAGGCCCCAGCGGCGACCAGGGCACCCGCCGCACGCAGGCCGCCCAGCTGCTGCAGCGCCTGCGCACCAGCCCGGTGGAGCCCGCCAGCACGGCGGCGCGTGCCGTGCCGCCGCAGCCCACGCAGCAGCCGCAGGAGCCCTGATCACAGCGACGGCCGACCGCAGCGGGCGTTGCCCGGCGGTCAGTCCCGGTCGGCCGGCATCGGCAAGGGCCCGGCGGCATTGCCGGGCAGCACCAACGCGGCCGTGTGCTCAGCGCCTGCCTGGGGCTTCTTCACCCGCACCAGGTAGCTGTAGATCACCGGCACCACCACCAGCGTCAACAGCGTGCTGGTGATGATGCCGCCGATGATGGCGCGGCCCATCGGGGCCTGGATCTCGCCGCCGTCGTTCAGCGCCAGGGCCAGCGGCAGCATGCCGAAGACCATCGCGGCGGTGGTCATGATGATGGGCCGCATGCGCGTCAGGCCCGCTTGCAGCAGCGCCTCGGGCACCGTGGCGCCGGCCTTGCGCGCGTGGTTGGCGAAGTCCACCAGCAGGATGGCGTTCTTGGTCACCAGGCCCATCAGCATCACCAGGCCGATCATGCTGAAGACGTTCAGCGTGCTCTTCCAGAACAGCAGCGCCAGCATCACGCCGATCAGTGCCAGCGGCAGGCTGGCCATGATGGCGATGGGCTGCAGGAAGCTGCCGAACTGGCTGGCCAGCACGATGTAAATGAAGATCACCGCCAGCGCCATCGCGGCCAGCAAACCGTTGAAGGCTTCGGCCTGCTGCTGCATCTGGCCGCCGACGTCGAAGCTGTAGCCGGGCGGCAGGGCCGTGGCCTTGATCAGCTTCTGCACGTCGTCGCCCACGTCGCCCGGGCTGCGGTCTTTCACGCCGGCGAAGACGGCCTCGCGGCGCTGCAGGTTCTGGCGCCGGATGATCTCGGGGTTGAACACGGTTTCCACCGTGGCCACGCTGTCCAGCGTGATGGGCGTGCCGTCTTTCGCGAAGGCCACCGGCAGCGTGCGCAGCTGGTCGATGCGCTGGCGTTCGCTTTCGTTCAGGCGCAGCACCACATCGACCTGATCGCCGTCGGGCGTGGTCCAGTAGGTGGCGGTTTCGCCGTTGACGTAGGCGCGCAGGCTGCTGGCCAGTTGCGGCGCCGTCAGCCCCAGCTCGCGCACGGCGCCGGGCTTCAGGCGCACGGCGTAGGCCGGCAGGCCGGGCTTGACCGAGGATTCGACATCGACCACGCCCGGGATCTTCTTCACCTTCTCGGCGAAGTCGTTCGCCACCTTGGCCAAGCCCTCGGCATCGTTGCCCAGGATGGCCACGTAGATGGGCCGGTTGAAGCCCAGGCTGGCGTCGGTGCCCGGTACCTTGGCGATCATCTCGCGGATGGCTTCTTCCACCTGCTTCTGGCTGCGCGTGCGCTCGTGTTTCGGCTTCAGCGCGATGTTCAGCCAGGCCTGGTTGCGCTGCCCGGGGCCGCCCACCCAGGTGGACAGGTTCTCGATCTCGGGCAGCGTGCGCACGATGTCTTCGATCTGCCGCACCTTCGCGTCGGTGCGTTCCAGGCTGCTGCCGACAGGCATCCGGAGGGCGAGTTGTGTGTAGCCCTGGTCGGTCTCGGGCACGAATTCGCTGCCCACCAGCGGGGCCAGCGCCAGGGCCGCCACGAAGCTGGTGATGCCGATTCCCAGCACCACGCCGCGCGGCGTGATGGTGGCGCTGCGCCAGCGCCGGTGGCTGGTCTTGTCACGCGCTTGCACGGCGTTGAAGCCCCGGCCATAGACCGGGATCCAGACGCGCCAGCGGCGTGCGCTGAAGATCCAGCGGATGGCGCGTTCATAGACCCGGTGCAGCAGGTCCAGGCCGGCGTCGGTGGCGCGCAGCAGGTGGCCGATGACCGGCACCTTCTGCAGGAAGGCCGAAGGCGGGTCGGCCCACACGGCGCTGAGCATCGGGTCGAGCGTGAAGCTGACGAACAGGCTGACCAGCACCGCCACCACCACGGTGATGCCGAAGGGGTAGAAGAACTTGCCGATGATGCCGCCCATGAAGGCCACGGGGGCGAACACCGCCACCAGCGCGAAGGTGGTGGCCATCACCGCCAGGCCGATTTCGGCGGTGCCTTCCAGTGAAGCGCGGCGGTGCGCCTTGCCCATGCCGACGTGGCGCACGATGTTCTCGCGCACGACGATGGCGTCGTCGATCAACAGGCCGATGCACAGGCTCAGCGCCATCATCGTCATGAAGTTCAGCGTGAAGCCGAAGGCGTAGACGGCGATGAAGCTGCTGATCACCGAGATGGGCAAAGTCAGGCCGGTGATGATGGTGCTGCGCCAGCTGTGCAGGAACAGAAACACGATCACCACGGTCAGCAGCGCACCTTCGATCAGCGTGCCGCGCAGGCCGTCCAGCGAACCCTTGACCCAGTCGCTGTTGGCGTTGATCAGCCGCAGTTCCACGTCGGGCGGCAGCATCTTGCGGATCTCGTCGGCCGCCTTCTTCACGGCCTCGCCGGCCACCACGATGTTGGCGTCCTGCTGCTTGAAAATGTTGAAGTTGATGGCCTGCTGGCCGTTGATGCGGGCGCGGCTGTCGGGCTCGCGTTCGCGTTCGACCAGCGTGCCCAGGTCGGCCAGCGTCAAGGACAGGTTGCCGCGCTTGGCAACCACCAGGTTCTCGAACTGGCGCGGGTCGCGAACCCTGCCCTCAACCCGCAAGAGCGCGTCCTGCGTGTTGTCGCTGATCAGGCCCACCGGCTGGTCGGCATTCGCCTCGCGCAGCGCGGTGGCAATCTCGGCCGGCGTCACGTTGTAGGCGCGCAGGCGGGTCGGGTCCAGGTCGATGCGCACTTCGCGCTGCGTCA
>JANPHI010000405.1:0-16030 GCA_031424355.1 Betaproteobacteria bacterium | reverse complement strand
GGCTACATGGGCATCAGCTTCGCCATCCCCATCGACGAGGCCACGCGCGTGGCCGAGCAGTTGCGCACCAACGGGCGCGTCATCCGCGGGCGCATCGGCGTGGGCATCACCCAGGTCAGCAAGGACGTGGCCGAGTCGATCGGGCTGGGCGCGCCGCGAGGTGCGCTGGTCACCACCGTCGAAAAAGACGGCCCCGCCGACAAGGCCGGCATCGAGGCGGGCGACATTCTGCTGAAGGTGGACGGCAAGGCTGTCGAGAAGTCGGCCGACCTGCCGCGCCTCATCGGCGGCATCAAGCCCGGTGCGAAGACGGCACTGCAGTTGTTCCGCCGCGGCGCCACCAAGGACATCGCCGTGATGGTGGTCGAGTTCGAACCCGAGAAGCTCGTCAAGCGCGCAGCGGCCGAAGCCGGCAGCGCACCGTCGCCAGCGAAGAGCGTGCTGGGCATCACCGTGTCGGACATCGCCGACGCACAGAAGAAAGAGCTGCGCGTGCGCAGCGGGGTGAAGGTCGATGCGGTGGAGGGTGCCGCCGCCAAAGCCGGTGTACGTGAGGGCGATGTGATCCTGTCCGTCGACAACACCGAAATCACCGATGGCAAGCAATTCGCCGCCGTGGCCGGCAAGGCCGAAAAAGCCAAGGCGGTGACGGTGCTGGTGCGGCGCGGCGACTGGACCAACTACATCGTCATCCGACCCGGCCGCTGAGGTTCCAAGCCGCCGCGGCGCGGTCTGCGGGCCCGGTTGCTAGTTGACTCTGGCGCCGGGTCTTTTCATATGGTGAAGTCATATCTGATCTGAGTCTGGGCATGGTTCCTGCCCAGCTATTTGTGGAAGTTAGTGACCTTTCACTTCAACGGCGCGCGTTCTTTGATTAACGCATCAGCCGTTTAGAATGCCAGCTTTGGTCGATCGATTTAAGCGCTCCAAGGCCCCAAAGGCCGTTATCAGCAGGACTGCACAATTTGCCCACAACCCTGTTGATGACTTGTGGACAACTTTGGCTGTCGGATCGCTGCAACGGCCGGAAGCCCAGCAACGACGCGGGTTCCCGGACTATCGTTTTGGCTACAATGGAGTCCCAACAAGCAGTTGCCAAACGTTCTGTTGGAAGGCGCGTCATCCATTTGGACGCGCCTTTTTTTTAGCTTCAGCGCGGCGACGAATGCCACGAATTCGACCTTCACTTTGCTGCGCAAAGTGAGCTGGCGCCGAAGCGAATTGCGCCGCTTTGCCCACCGCGCAAAGCATGCACCTGAAGTCTATGAATCACATCCGAAACTTCTCCATCATTGCCCACATCGACCACGGCAAAAGCACCTTGGCCGATCGCATCATCCAGCGCTGCGGCGGGCTGTCCGACCGCGAAATGGAAGCGCAGGTGCTCGACTCGATGGACATCGAGCGCGAGCGCGGCATCACCATCAAGGCGCAGACGGCCGCCCTCGAATACAAGGCCCGCGACGGGCAGGTCTACCAGCTCAATCTGATCGACACCCCGGGCCACGTCGACTTCTCCTACGAAGTCAGCCGCAGCCTGAGTGCCTGCGAAGGCGCGCTGCTGGTGGTGGACGCTTCGCAGGGCGTTGAAGCGCAGACGGTGGCCAACTGCTACACGGCGCTGGACCTCGGCGTCACGGTGGTGCCGGTGCTGAACAAGATGGACCTGCCGAACGCCGACCCCGAGAACGCCAAGAGCGAGATCGAGGACGTGATCGGCATCGACGCCGACGACGCGATCCCCTGTTCCGCCAAGACCGGCATGGGGCTGGACGACATCCTGGAAGCCGTCATCGCGCGCATGCCGCCGCCGCGCGGCAACCCCGACGGCCCGCCGCGGGCCATGATCGTCGACAGCTGGTTCGACAACTACGTGGGCGTCGTGATGCTGGTGCGCGTGGTGGACGGCGTCCTGAAGAAGGGCGAGCGCATCCGCATGATGGCCACCAACAGCGTCTACCCCATCGAGCAGATGGGCGTCTTCACGCCGAAGAACGTGTCGCGCGACGCACTGAAAGCCGGCGAGGTGGGCTTCATCATCTGCGGCATCAAGGAGTTGCAGGCCGCCAAGGTGGGCGACACCGTGACGGTGGACAAGAAGCTGCCCAACAACGCCGGCCCGGCGCTGGAAGCGCTGCCCGGTTTCAAGGAAATCCAGCCGCAGGTTTTCGCAGGGCTGTACCCGACCGAAGCCAGCGAATACGACCAGCTGCGCGACGCGCTGGAAAAGCTCAAGCTGAACGATTCGTCGCTACGCTACGAACCCGAAGTGAGCCAGGCGCTGGGCTTCGGTTTCCGCTGCGGCTTCCTGGGCCTGCTGCACATGGAAATCGTGCAGGAACGCCTGGAGCGCGAGTTCGACCAAGACCTCATCACCACCGCGCCCAGCGTGGTCTACGAGGTCGAGCTGAACGACGGCACGGTGATCTCGGTCGAGAACCCCAGCAAGATGCCGGACCTGGGCCGCATCCGCGAGATCCGCGAGCCCATCGTCACCGTGCACCTCTACATGCCGCAAGACAGCGTGGGCCCGGTGATGACGCTGGCCAACGCCAAGCGCGGCCTGCAGATGAACATGGCCTACCACGGTCGCCAGGTGATGCTGACGTATGAACTGCCGCTGGCCGAGATCGTGCTGGACTTCTTCGACAAGCTGAAAAGCGTGTCGCGCGGCTATGCGTCCATGGACTACGAATTCAAGGAATACCGCGCGGCCGATGTCGTGAAGGTGGACCTGATGATCAATGGCGACCGCGTCGATGCGCTGAGCATCATCGTGCACCGCGCGCAAAGCCTGTACCGGGGCCGCGCCGTGGCCGCCAAGATGCGGCAGCAGATCCCGCGCCAGATGTACGACGTGGCCATCCAGGCGTCCATCGGCGCCAACATCATCGCCCGCGAAGACATCAAGGCCCTGCGCAAGAACGTGCTGGCAAAATGCTATGGCGGCGACATCAGCCGCAAGAAGAAGCTGCTCGAAAAACAAAAGGCCGGCAAGAAGCGCATGAAGCAGATCGGCACCGTTGAAGTGCCGCAGGAAGCGTTCCTGGCCATCTTGCAAGTCGACGACTGATTCGGACGGTAGATCACCCTATGCCCATGGCTTCTTTGACCGCCGCCCTCTACGGCGCCCTGATCGTCTACCTCGGTGGTTGGTTCCTTGGCCAGTGGAGCGGCAACTTCTCGCTGCTGCTGTTCATGCTGACGATGGTGACGCTGTGCTTCTGGCTGGCCGAGCGTTTCGTCTTCCAGCCCCGCCGGCTGGCGGCTGCCATCAACCTGGAACAGCAGGACGCCGCGCGCCGCGCGCTGCTGGCCAAGCAGGGCATCAGCCGTGTCGATGGCGACATCGAAGAAGCCAAGGGCAAGCTGCTGATGCAGCCCTGGTGGCTGGACTGGACGGCCGGCCTGTTCCCGGTGATCCTGATCGTCTTCCTGCTGCGCAGTTTTCTCTTCGAGCCCTTCAAGATTCCTTCAGGTTCGATGGTGCCCACGCTGCTGGTCGGTGACCTGATCCTGGTCAGCAAGTTCCACTACGGCGTGCGCCTGCCGGTGATCAACAAGAAGATCATCGACAACCACCCGGTGGCGCGCGGCGACGTGATGGTGTTTCGCTATCCGGTGGACCCGCGCCTGGACTACATCAAGCGCGTCGTCGGCCTGCCGGGCGACGAGATCGCCTACCTGGGCCAGAAGCTGACGGTCAATGGCGTTCTCGTGCCCACCGTGGCCCAGGGCGAGCATTACGATGAAGACAGCATGAGCTATTCGCCGATGTACACCGAGAAGTTCGGCGAGCAGGAGCACAAGATCCGCGTCGACCTGCGCCGCTCGGCCTACTACGGTCCCGAGCCCCACACCTTCCCGAACGCGCAGAACTGCCGCTACAGCCCTGAGGGCGTGGTCTGCAAGGTGCCGCCGGGCCACTACTTCATGATGGGCGACAACCGCGACAACTCGCAGGATTCGCGCTTCTGGGGTTTTGTGCCCGACGAGAACATCGTCGGCAAGGCCTTCTTCGTGTGGATGAACTTCGGCAATCTGGGGCGCGTCGGCCCGTTCAAATGAAGCACCGCTTGAGCCGTTTTTCGAGTCGTCCCTGGGGCCGTCGCAGTGGCGGCAGGAGTGAGCAGCCGTGACCATGCCTTTGATGAGCCGGGGTCTGAGCCACCCGCACGCCGCGCCGCGCGCCGGCCGCCGCATGCGCCAGCGCGGCGTCACGCTGTTCGGGCTGGTCTTCTGGGCCTTCCTGGTGGGCTTCAGCGCCTACCTGCTGATCCGCACGCTGCCCACGCTGAATGAGTACTACACCATCCAGAAGACCGTCGAGAAGATCGCTGCGGCCCAGCCACCGACCGTGGCCGAAGTGCGGCAGGCTTTTGACCGCCAGAAGGATCTGGAATATTCGATCTCGTCCATCACCAGCAAAGACCTGGTGATCACGAAAGAGAACGACAAGGTCGTGATCGCCTACGCCTACGACAAGCTGGTGCCGATCATGGGCCCCGTGTACTTGCTCATCAAGTACGAGGGCCGCTCGAAATAAGCGCCATGGAAAGCGGTGCAGCCCCCGCACTGCAGGCGCTGCAAGAGCGCCTGGGCTACCGCTACACCCGCGCCGACCTGCTGCGCCGCGCGCTGACCCACCGCAGTTGGGGCGCCGAGCACAACGAGCGGCTGGAATTCCTGGGCGACGCGGTGTTGAGCCTGGCCGTGTCACGCCTGCTTTACGAACGGCATGCCGACAGCGACGAAGGCGACCTGACCCGCGTGCGGGCCCACCTGGTGCGCGAAGACAGCCTGCACCGCGTGGCGCTCAGCCTGGGGCTGCCCGATGTGATGCGCTTGTCGGAAGGCGAAGCGCGTGGCGGTGGCGCACAGCGGCCGTCCATCCTGGCCGATGCGGTGGAAGCATTGATCGGTGCGGTCTTCCTCGAAGGCGGCTACGAAGCCGCGCATGCCGTGGTGCAGCGCCTGTTCGGCGAAGTCATCTCGGCCACCGATGCCGAAAGCTGGGGCAAGGACGCCAAGACCGAATTGCAGGAATGGCTGCAGGCGCGCCGCGTGCCGGTGCCGGCCTACCGCATCACCGCCACGCGCGGGCAGGCCCATGCGCAGACCTTCGAAGTGGAATGCGCCGTGCCCACGCTGGGCCTGGCCGAACGCGGCGAAGGCCGTTCGCGCCGCGTGGCCGAACAAGAAGCCGCCCGGCGCCTGCTGGCCAGCCTGAAAGCGAGCGACCGCCCCGGTGGCCCGCTGAGATCATGAAACGGAATCTGTGAACGACACCCCCGACACCAACCCCGACGACGCTGCCGACGACGCGCCTGCGTCTGCTGCCGCGCCCGCAACCGGCACGCCGCAACGTTGCGGCCTGGTGGCCATCGTCGGCCGCCCCAACGTCGGCAAGAGCACGCTGTTGAATGCGCTGGTGGGGCAGAAGATCAGCATCACCAGCAACAAGGCGCAGACCACGCGCCACCGCATCACCGGCATCCGCACCGAAGGCGTCGCGCAATTCGTCTTCGTCGACACGCCCGGCTTCCAGACCAAGCACGGCACGGCGCTGAACCGCACGCTGAACCGCACCGTGCTGTCGTCGCTGGGCGATGTGGACGTGGTGCTCTTCGTCGTCGAGGCCGGCAAGTTCGGCGCGCCCGACGCCAAGGTGCTGGGCCTGCTGCCACCGGGCAAACCGGCCCTGCTGATCGCCAACAAGCTGGACGAACTGCAGCGCCGGCAAGACGTGCTGCCCTGGCTGCAGCAGATGCAGGGCCGCCACGCCTTCGCCGAATTCGTGCCCATGTCGGCCACGCGCGAGGCCGATGTGGCGCGGCTGTTGAACATCGTGCAGCCCTACCTGCCCGAGCAGCCGTGGCTGTACGAGGAAGACGCGCTGACCGACCGCAGCGAACGATTCCTGGCCGGCGAGATGGTGCGCGAAAAGCTGTTCCGCCTGACCGGCGACGAGCTGCCCTACAACGCCACGGTGGTCATCGATTCCTTCGTCGAGGAAGGCAATCTGCGGCGTATCGCGGCCACCATCGTCGTCGAGCGCGACGCCCACAAGGGCATGATCATCGGCGAGGGCGGCGAACGCCTGAAGCGCATCGGCAGCGAAACGCGCCAAGACCTGGAACGGCTGTGGGACGCCAAGGTCTTCCTCGAACTGTGGGTCAAGGTGCGTTCGGGCTGGGCTGACGACGAAGCGCATCTGCGCAGTTATGGCTACGAGTAGAGCCTCGGTCCCGCTGCTCAGCTACGTCCTGCACCGCTACGACTGGAGCGAAACCAGCCTGATCGTCGAACTGTTCACCCGCGCGCAGGGCCGGGTGGTGGTGATCGCCAAAGGCGCCAAGCGCCCCACATCGCAACTGCGGCCGGTGCTGTTGCCCTTCCAGCCCTTGCACGCCTTGCTGGGCAAGACGCCGGCCGATGCGGAAAACGAAGTGCATGTGCTGCGCAGCGCCGAATGGGCCGGCGGGCAACCGTTGCTGGCGGCGGCGGCGATGTTTTCGGGCTTCTACCTGAACGAGCTGCTGATGAAATTGCTGGTGCGGCAAGACCCGCACCCGGCGCTCTTCGACGCCTACGCCGACACCCTGGCTGCGCTGGCCACCGAGCCCGACGAAGCCGCCGCACTGCGCGCTTTCGAGCTGGTGCTGCTGCGCGAACTGGGCTGGCTGCCCGAGCTGAACGCCGTCACGCTGACCGCTGAAGACCTGCTGCCCGACGCGCACTACACGCTGCAGGCCGAGGCCGGCATCGTGCCGGCCGGCAAAGGGCCGCGGGGCAGCGCCTGGGTGGCGCTGGAAGCGGCGCTGGTTCATGGCAACACCCAGGGCAGCACCGCCGCGCTGCGCGCCCTGTGCGCGCCCGAAGCGGCCGCCTTGCGGGTGCCCTTGCGCACGCTGCTTCACTATCATCTGGGCCCCGCGCCGCTGCGCACGCGCCAGGTCTGGCAAGGCGTGCAGCGCCTGGCGCAGACACCCCCCGACCACCCATGAACCCCCTGATCGCCGCCGAAGCCGAACGCCCCCTGACCGCCCTGTCGGTCAACGTCAACAAGGTGGCCCAGTTGCGCAACACGCGCCACCTGGGCATCCCCAGCGTCGTGAAGGCGGCCCTGCTCTGCCTGCAGGCCGGGGCCGACGGCATCACCGTGCACCCACGGCCTGACGAGCGCCACATCCGCGCCCACGACGTGCACGACATCGCCGCGCTGCTGCAAGACTGGCCGCGGGCCGAATACAACATCGAAGGCAATCCGTACCAGAACCTGATGGGTTTCATCCGCGAACTGGCGGGCAAGGGCATGAAACCCGACCAGGCCACCTTCGTCCCTGACAGCGAAGACCAGTTCACCAGCGACCACGGCTGGGACTTGGCCGCAGATGGCGAACGCCTGCGCCCCTTGATCGCCGAATGCCACGCGCTGGGCGTGCGCGTCAGCCTGTTCATGGACCCGACGCCCGAAGCGATGAAGCGGGCCCGCGACATCGGCGCCGACCGCGTCGAGCTGTACACCGAACCGTATGCCGCAGCTTTCGGCAAGGCCGGGCACGGCGCCCAGCTCGACCGCTTCGCCGCTGCTGCGCTTGCCGCGCAGGCCCATGGGCTGGGCGTCAACGCCGGTCACGACCTGAACCGCGACAACCTGCCTGACTTCCTGCGCGGCGTACCCGGCGTGCTGGAGGTGTCCATCGGCCACGCGTTGATCGCCGACGCGCTGGAGATGGGCCTGCCCGAGACCGTGCGCGCCTACCTGCGCGCCATTCGGCTGGGCCACGGCGGCACGGCCTCATGATCGTCGGCATCGGCACCGATGTGTGCGACATCCGCCGCATCACGACCACGCTGGAACGGCGCGGTGACCGCTTCCCGGAACGCGTGCTGGGCCCGGCCGAATTGCAGGTTTTCCACGCCCGCCGCGCCCGCGTCGAAGCGCGCGGCATCCGCTACCTGGCCACGCGCTTCTCGGCCAAGGAAGCTTTTTCCAAAGCCATCGGCCTGGGCATCCGCAGCCCCATGACCTGGCGGGCCTGCGAGATCCTGAACGAGCCCAGCGGCAAGCCCGTGCTGCGCCTGTCGGGCGAACTGGCCGCGTGGTTCGAAGCGCAGGGCTGGGTCGGCCATGTCACCCTCACCGACGAGACCGACTACGCGGCCTCTTTCGTCGTCGTCGAAAAGAAAGCAGTCCAGCCATGACCACCCACTCGCCTGTCGTGCTCGACATCGCCGGCACCGTGCTGACCGCCGCCGACAAGCGGCGCCTCAAGCACCCGCTGACCGGCGGGCTGATCCTCTTCGCGCGCAATTTCGAAAGCCGCTTGCAACTGACCGAGCTGACCGCGTCGATCAAGAAACTGCGGCCCGATCTGCCCATCTGCGTGGACCATGAAGGCGGCCGCGTGCAGCGCTTCCGCACCGACGGTTTCACCGCCTTGCCGGCCATGCGCGTGCTGGGCGAACAGTGGATGCACGACGCGATGACGACCACCGACAGCGCCACCGCACTGGGCTATGTGCTGGCCAGCGAACTGCGCGCCTGTGGCGTGGACCTGACCTTCGCGCCGGTGCTCGACCTGGACCACGGCGGCAGCACCGTCATAGCCGAACGCGCCTTCCACCGCGACCCGCGCGTGGCCACGGTGCTGGCGCAGTCCGTCATCCACGGCCTGCTGCGCGCCGGCATGGCCCACTGCGGCAAGCACTTCCCCGGTCACGGCTTCGTCAAGGCCGACAGCCACACGGCGGTGCCGGTGGACAAGCGCAGCCTGAAGGCCATCCTGGCCGACGACGCACGGCCTTACGAATGGCTCAGCAGCACGCTGACGGCGGTGATGCCGGCGCACGTGATCTACCCCAAGGTGGACCGCCATCCGGCCGGCTTTTCCGAGCGCTGGCTGAAGGAGATCCTGCGCGGCCAGTTCGGCTTTACTGGCGCCATCTTCAGCGACGACCTGAGCATGGAAGGCGCGCGCCACCTGGAAGGCGGTGACCTGAGCTACGCCGAGGCCGCCGCGCTGGCGCTGAACGCCGGCTGCGACCTGGTGCTGCTGTGCAACCAGAGCCTGGACGGCGGTGCCGCGGTGGACGCGCTGCTGGCCGGCCTGGAAGAGCAGGCGGCCCTGGGCCACTGGCACCCCGACCCCGACAGCGAACACCGCCGCCTGGCGCTGCTGCCGCAAACGCCACCGTTGACCTGGGACGAACTGATGCACGACGCCGTCTACCAGCGTGCGCTGGAACGCCTGCCCTGACTGCATCCATGCCCAACAGCAGCGAAGCCAAGCGCCTGCAGATGGCCGACATCGCGCGCCTGGCCGGCGTGTCGGTGTCCACCGTGTCGCGGGCGCTGAACGGCAGCACCCTGGTCAACCTGGAAACCCGTGAACGCATCGGCCAGCTGGCGCGTTCGCTGAACTACACCATCAACCTGGGCGCGCAGAATCTGCGGCTGCAGAAGAACCAGACCATTGCTGTCGTCGTGCCCTATGACGCGCAGGCCCGCCAGCACATCAGCGACCCCTTCTTCCTGAGCATCGTCGGCGCCATCGCCGACGCACTGACCGACCGCGGCTACGACATGCTGCTGTCGCGTGTCGATGCCGAACAGCTGGACAGCGCAGCCACGCTCTACGACTCGGGCAAGGCCATCGGCTTGGTCATCATCGGCCAGTGGCGCCACCACGACCAACTGAACGACATGGCGGCGCGCAAGGTGCCGGTGGTGGTGTGGGGCGGGCAGCTGCCGCAGCAGCTGTATTGCAGCGTGGGCGGCGACAACGTCACCGGTGGCCTGCAGGCCACGCGCCACCTGGTGCAGCGCGGCTGCCGGCGCATCGCCTTCGTTGGCGATGCCCGCCTGCCCGAGGTGGACCTGCGCCACCAGGGCTACCTGCAGGCGCTGGCCGAAGCGGGCTTGCAGGCCGACCCGGGGCTGGAATTGCCGGTGCCTTTTGAGATCATCGCCGCGCGCGGCGCGCTGGACCTTCTGTGTGCCAGCGGACCGGCCTTCGACGGCGTTTTCGCCTGCAGCGACCTGCTGGCCTTGCAGGCGGTGCAGGCGGTGCGCGCGGTCGGTCGCCAGGTGCCTGGGGACGTGGCCGTGGTGGGTTACGACGACATGCCGGTGGCCACCTACAGCGACCCGCCGCTGACCACGGTGCACCAGCCCGTGGCGCTGGCCGGGGCTGAACTGGTCGATGCGCTGCTGACCCTGCTGCGCGGCGAACGCGCCCTGCCGCGCGTGCTGCCGGTGCACCTGGTTGTGCGCGACAGCGCACCCGTGCGGGCCTGAATCCGGAGCCCCGGCTTCACGCTGGCGTTCCATTCTGCTGCTGTTCGATTGCAAACCTCGGGAATTTGCCCGGGGTGTCGCTGTCGATGCACAGATTCCGGGCGTATCCGGCGCGCAACAAGCACCAAGGCCGTGCAGGTTTTCCCTAGTTTGCAATCGATTGCAAAAACTTTCCAATGCGATCAGCCCGGGTGCAAAGCACCGCATCGAACCGCACTTCAGCGCCCCGATCCCATCCGCAACGAGGAGACAACATGCAGAACCCATCCCGAATTTCCCGCCGTCCGCTGGCCCGCCAGCTGTCATTGGCCGTGTCCCTGGCCCTGTTGCAGATTGGCGCCGCCAGCGCGCAGTCCGCTGATGCGCCGGCACCCGTCGACAAGAACGACGGCCTGCAACTCGACCGCATCGTCGTCACCGGCTCCACCGGCAAGACCACCAAGATGCGCTCCAGCGTTTCGCTGTCGTCGCTGGAGGGCGACAGCCTGGTGACCAGCACGGCCGCCAGCGCCACGGAAATCCTGCGCAGCATCCCGGGCCTGCGCTCGGAATCCAGCGGCGGTGAAAGCAACGCCAACGTCGGCGTGCGCGGCATCCCCATTTCGGCCGGCGGCGCGCGCTACATCCAGTTCCAGGAAGACGGCCTGCCGGTGCTGCAGTTCGGCGACATCGCCTTCGCCACGCCCGACACCTGGATCCGCGCCGACGCCAGCCTGGACCGCCTGGAAGTGCTGCGCGGCGGCTCGGCCAGCACGCTGGCCACCGGCGCGCCGGGCGGCATCATCAACTTCGTCAGCAAGACCGGCCTGGATCAGGGCGGCAGCCTGGCGCTGACCAAAGGCCTGGGCTACGACGAAACCCGCGTGGACCTGGGCTACGGCGGCCGCATCGCGCCCAAGACGCGTTTCTGGGTCGGCGGCTTCTACCACTCGGGCGACGGCGGCCGCGCCGGTGCCTCGGGCACCGAAGGCGGTGGCCAGATCCGCGGCAACATCACGCAGGAACTGAACAACGGCTTCATCCGCGTCAGCTTCAAGCACCTGGACGACCGCACCCCCACCTTCATGCCCACGCCGGTGAAATACGCCGGCAGCAAGATCGTCGAGATCGCCGGCCTGGACCCGCGCAAGACGGCCTTCTACAACGCCGGCTGGCCGCTGGACAACACGCTGGGCAGCAGCAACGGCCGCGTGCTCAGCAACATCCGCGACGGCCTGTCGGCCAAGACCGACGCCTTCGGTTCGGAACTGGACCTGGACATCGGCGGCGGCCTGCGTCTGACGAACAACTTCAAGTGGTCCAAGAACAGCGGCCGCTTCATCGGCATCTTCCCCGGCGACGACGTTTCGGCCGCCCCGGCCGGCACTACCGTGGCCACTGGCGCGAACGCGGGCAAGGTCTACAGCGGCGACAAGTTCACCGCCGTGGTCTTCAACACCAAGGTCGACGACGCCAGCCTGGTGGCCGACGACCTGAAGCTGTCCAAGACCTTCGCCCTGGGTGGCGGCAGCAAGCTGACCGCCACCGGCGGCCTGTACACCAGCGTGCAGACGCTGAACCTGACGTGGAACTTCAACCAGTATTCGCTGTCGGCGGTGGGCGACCACGCGCAGCTGCTGAACGTGCCGGGTGTGACCAACGGCTCGCCGGGCTTCGGCGGTTGCTGTTCGAACACGCAGGACTCCAAGTACAAGACCACGGCGCCCTACGTCAACCTGGGCTTTGAAGCCGGTCCGCTGTCGGTAGACGCCAGCCTGCGCCGGGACAGCAACAGCGCCAGCGGCGCCTATTACCAGTCCAACGCCGGGGTCAGCTACGACCTGACCAAGCCCAACGTCATCGACTACAGCTTCAGCCACACCGCCTATTCGGTGGGCGGCAACTACCAGCTGAGCAAAGACCTCGCCGTCTTCGGCCGCACCAGCAAGGGCGCTGCCTACAACGCCGACCGCATCACCTTCTTCAACGCGCCGGCCCTGGTCAACGGTGCCAGCAGCAAGATCCCGGTCAACGAGGTCACGCAGTGGGAAGGCGGCGCGAAGTGGCGCCAGGGCGGCCTGAGCCTGTTCGCGACACTGTTCTTCGCCAAGACCGACGAGATCAACGTCGACCCGACGACCACGCCGGTCAAGGTCACGACGAACAAGTACGACAGCAAGGGCCTGGAACTGGAGACGGCCTACCGCATGGGCATCTTCTCGGTGCAGGGTGGCGTGACCTTCACCGACGCGAAGATCACCACCAGCAGCAACGCCGCTTTGGTCGGCAAGACGCCCAAGCGGCAGGCCAAGATGGTCTACCAGCTGACGCCCAGCGTGAGCCTCGGTGACGCCATCAACGTGGGCGCCAGCATCGTCGGCACCGGCGGTTCGAAGGACGACGGCCCGACCGGCCCGCTGACCATCGATCTGCCCGGCTACATGGCCGTCAACGCCTTCGCCAGCTACGCGCTGACACCGGCGGCGACGGTGGCGCTGTCGGTGAACAACCTGACCAACACCATCGGCTACACCGAAAGCAACGACGGCCGGGGTGCTGCGCGTTCCATCAACGGCCGCACGGCCAAGGTGGTGCTGAAGTACGCTTTCTGAGCCAGCACAGAAACTGCTGATGCCGTGCACCCGACGCTGAACCTGGACCTTCGATGACACCGACGAAACCGCATCTGTCCTTCTGGCAGATCGTCAACATGAATGTCGGTTTCTTCGGCATCCAGTTCAGCTTCGGGCTGCAGCAGGCCAACATGAGCCCCATCTACCAGTACCTGGGGGCTGATGAAAGCAAGCTGCCGCTGCTGTGGCTGGCCGGCCCGCTGACGGGCCTGCTGGTGCAGCCGGTGATCGGCGCGATGAGCGACCGCACGGTGACGCGCTGGGGCCGGCGCACCCCGTACTTCATGATCGGCGCGCTGCTGTGCAGCCTGGGTTTGCTGTTCATGCCGCACAGCCCCACGCTGTGGTTCGCGGCCGGGCTGCTGTGGATCTTGGACGCCGCCAACAACGTGACGATGGAGCCTTACCGCGCCTACGTCAGCGACCGGCTCAACCCGAACCAGCACTCGCTGGGTTTCCTGACGCAAAGCGCCTTCACGGGCCTGGCCCAAACACTCGCCTACCTGGCGCCCAGCATCTTCGTCTGGCTGGGCATGAACAAGGACGCGGTGGGTGGCAACCACATCCCGCAGGTCACGCTGTGGGCCTTCATCGTCGGTGCCTTCCTGTCGCTGAGCACCGTGTGGTGGAGCGTGCGCAAGGTGCCCGAACTGCCGCTCAGCGAGGCCGAGAAAACCGCGATGCGCGCGCGGCCTAAGGGCATGGCCGCGACGCTCAGCGACATCATGGTCGCCTTCAAGGAAATGCCGCCCGTGATGCGCCGCCTGTGGTGGATGAAGCTCTTCCAGTGGTACGGGATGATGTGCTACTGGATCTACATCGTGCCGGCGCTGGCCAAGACCATGTTCAACACCGCCGACGCCAGCAGCAGCGGTTTCCGCGATGCCAGCCTGCTGAATGGCCAGATCGGCGGCTTCTACAACTTCGTCGCCTTCATCGCCGCCTTCGCGATGATTCCCGTGGTGCGCAAGCTGGGTCCGAAGACGGTGCACGCGCTGTGCCTCACGGCTGCTGCGGCGGGCATGTGGGCCATACCGGCCATCCACGACAAGACGCTGCTGTTCATCCCGATGCTGGGCGTGGGCCTGGCCTGGGCCAGCATCATGGGCAATCCGTATGTGCTGCTGGCCGGCAGCATCCCGCCCGAGCGGGCCGGCATCTACATGGGCATCTTCAACATGTTCATCGTCGTGCCCATGCTGATCCAGATGGTCACGTTGCCGTTGATCTACCACTCGCTGCTGGGCGGCCAGCCCGACAACGTCATCCGCCTAGCGGGCACGCTGCTGGCCTGTGCCGCCGTGGCTGTGCTCTTCGTCGACACGCGCAAAGCGCTTTCCGCCCCGTCACCCGCATGAAGAACCAGGTCCAACTGATCACCTACGTGGACCGCCTGGGCGGCGGCGGTCTGGCCGACCTCCAGGCGCTGCTGACGGGCCCGCTGCAAGGCGTTTTCGGCGGCGTGCACCTGCTGCCCTTCTTCAACCCCATCGACGGCGCCGACGCCGGCTTCGACCCCATCGACCACACCCAGGTCGATCCACGCCTGGGCGACTGGGCAGACATCCGCGCGCTGACGCAACACGTCGATGTGATGGGCGACGTCATCGTCAACCACATGTCCAGCGACTCGCCGCAGTTTCGCGACTACGCGCAGCACGGCTCGGCCTCGAAGTACGCCGGGCTGTTCCTGACGATGGACGCAGTGTTTCCGAAAGGCGCCACCGAACGCGACCTGCTGGCCGTCTACCGCCCGCGACCGGGCATGCCCTTCACGTTCACGACGCTGGCCAGCGGCGAACGCAAGATCCTGTGGACCACCTTCACGCCCACGCAGGTGGACATCGACGTCCACCACGAACAGGGTGCGGCCTACCTGCAAAGCATCCTGCAGGTCTTCGCCGACAACGGCATCCGCATGGTGCGGCTGGACGCCGTGGGCTACGCCATCAAGAAGGCCGGCGAGAGTTGTTTCATGATGCCCGAGACCTATGCCTTCATCGCCGCCTTCGCGGCGCAGGCCAAGGCGCTGGGCATCGAGGTGCTGGTCGAAATTCATTCGTATTACCAAAAGCAGATCGCCATCGCGCAGCAGGTGGACTGGGTCTACGACTTCGCCTTGCCGCCGCTGGTGCTGCACGCGCTGTTCTTCAAGACCGCCGAGCCGCTGAAGGCCTGGATCCGCGTGCGGCCGACGAACGCGCTGACGGTGCTGGACACCCACGACGGCATCGGCATCATCGACATCGGCGCCGACGCCAGCGACCGCGCCGCACGGCCCGGCTTGGTGCCTCCGGCTGAGCTGGACGCGCTGGTCGAACGCATCCACGCCAACAGCGGTGGCGCCAGCCGCAAGGCCACGGGCGCGGCGGCCAGCAACCTCGATCTCTACCAGGTCAACTGCACCTTCTACGACGCGCTGGCCCGCAACGACGCCGCCTACCTGCTGGCCCGCGCCATCCAGTTCTTCATGCCGGGCATACCGCAGGTCTACTACGTCGGTCTGCTGGCGGGCGAGAACGACCTGGAACTGCTGGCCCAGAGCGGCGTCGGCCGCGACATCAACCGCCACCGTTACAGCACCGGCGAGATCGCCAGCGCGCTGGCGCGCCCGGTGGTGGTCAAGCTGCTGGCGCTGATCCGCCTGCGCAACGAACACCCTGCCTTCGGCGGCGTTTTCAGCTTGCAGGACAGCGTACCGACGCAGTTGGTGATGCGTTGGCAGGCCGGCGCCCACCACGCCGAGCTGCAGGCCGACCTGCAAGCCGGCGCCGGCCGTGTGCTGCTGTCTGATGGCGATGCGCCCGAGCGCGTGGTCGAACTGCGCGCCGACTGAAGACGCCGGCGGCCCGGCGCTGGGCGGGCCCACATCCGCAGCCCACAAGAAAAAGCCCCGCACCAGGCGGGGCTTGGTCTTGGCAGCGCGGGCCGCTCGCGCGGCCCGCGTGCTCAGTTGCCGGCGCCTTGCTCGAAGGGCAGCTTGACCTGCGACAGGTCCTTGCGCGTTTCGACCAGCACCAGCGGGCCCACGTCTTCCAGCACGTGGCGCTTGGGCTCGCGCGGCACGCGGATGGGCTGCGGCTCGGCGGCCATCGCCGCCTGCACGGCGCGGATC
>JANPHI010000404.1:0-7443 GCA_031424355.1 Betaproteobacteria bacterium | reverse complement strand
GGCTCGGCTTCGATGTACTGCACGCGGTAGCCATCGGGCCCCTCGGACAATCGCGCGCGTTTTGCGGCAGAGGCCAGCGCGTCGCCATAGCTGCCCAGGCGGTCGACCAGGCCGCGCGCCAACGCATCCTGGCCGGTCCAGACGCGGCCCTGCGCCACCGCATCGACCTGTTCGCGGGTCAGCTTGCGCGCTTCGGCGGCGCGCCGCGTGAATTCGAAATAGGTGTGGTCCACGCTGGTCTGGATCAGCTTTTCCAGGCGTGGTTCCAGCGCCCGCCGGGGGTCGAAACCGCCGCCCAGCCAGGTCGTGCTGACGCCGCTGGCGTGCACGCCCAGCTTGTCCAGTGCGCGTTCGGCCGTGGGCAGCATGGCGATGACGCCGATGCTGCCGGTGATGGTCGAGGCGTCGGCAATCACCTCGTCGGCGGCCAGGCTGATCCAGTAGCCGCCCGAGGCCGCCACGTCGCCCATCGACACCACCACCGGCTTGCCGGCCTTGCGCGTCAGTTCCAGTTCGCGGCGTATCAACTCGCTGCCGAAGGCGCTGCCGCCCGGTGAATTCACGCGCAGCACCACGGCCTTGATCTGCTCGTCTTCGCGGGCCTGGCGGATCAGGTCGCTGGTGCTCAGGCCACCGATGGCACCGGGGCCCGAGCGGCCGTCGGCTATGCCGCCTTCGGCCACGATCACGCCCACGGCCGCCTTGCCGGTGGTCGGCTTGATGCGGGCCAGGTAGTCGGCCTGGTTCACCTGCCGAAACGTTTTCTTGTCGTCGCTGGCGGCGCCGCGTTCGACCATCGCCGTGCGCATCTCGTCGCGCGTTTTCAGCGCGTCGATCCAGCCGCGTTCCTGGGCCCAGCGCGCGGCGTCGCCGCCCACGGCGGCCAGGCTGTCGGGCAGGCTGTTGATGGCCGCCATCACGCTGCCGGCGGGCTGTTTGCGGGCGGTCTCCACCGTCTTCGTCCAGCCGGCCCACAGCGTGCCGTACAGCAGCGTGTCGGCCTCGACGGTTTCGGGTGACGGGCCGTTGGCGGTGTAGCCCTCGTTGTAGTTCTTGAACTTGCCGGCGCGGATGACGTGGGCCGTCAGGCCGACCTTGTCCAGCAGGTCCTTGTAGTAGGTGCGCGGCCGGCCGTAGCCTTCCACCAGCACGCTGCCCATGGGGTGCAGCCAGACCTCGGTGGCCTGCGCGGCCACGACGTACTGGCGCTGGTCGAAATGCGAACCCCAGGCGATGACGGGCTTGCCCGCCGCCTTGAAGCGCGCCAGTGCCATGCCCACTTCGTGCAAGGTGGCGCCGCCGGCGCCTGAGAAGTCGTCCAGCAGCAGCAGGGCCTGCGTGATGTCCGGATCCTTCGCGGCCGCATCCAGCACGGCCAGCACGTCGCGCAGGCGGTTCTGTGGGTCTTCTTCGCCCTGCAACTGGCGCAACGCGCCTTCGCGCGACGTGCCGGCGCGCTGCTCGGTGATGCCGCCGTTCAGCTTCAGCACCAGCGTGGTCCTGGGCTGCAGCGGTGGCGGCCCGCCGCGCCACAGGCCGACCGCCAAGGCCACCAGGAAGGCCAGCAACAGCAGGTTCAGCAAGGCCCGGCGGGTGCCGTCCAGCAGCCACCAGGCGCCGCGCACGCCGCGGCCCAGGAAAGAGAAGAACGCCTTGAACATGGTGCGGGGTGGAACAGCTGGAAAGCTGTGAGCTTACGCACTGCGCGGGCCCGGCGCGTGCGCCCACAGGCCTCGGGGACAATCTGCCGCACATGCAGGCCATCCTCGCCGTCACCATTCCGTTCTTCGCCCTGGTGCTGTGCGGCTACCTGGCCGCCCGCCGCCATGTGCTGCCCGAAAGCGCCATCCCGGGCCTCAACGGCTATGTGCTGTATTTCGCCTTGCCCTGCCTGCTGTTCCGCTTCGGTGCCGGCACGCCGGTCTTCGACCTGCTGAACCCGGCGGTGCTGGGCGTGTACATCGCTTCCGCGCTGCTGATCGTGTTCTTCACCATCGCTGTCACGCTGGGCGCCCGCGTCGGCTTGCAGGACGCCGCTTTCGGCGCGCTGGTGGCGGCTTTCCCCAACACCGGGTTCATGGGCGTGCCCCTGCTGGTGGCGCTGCTGGGGCCGGCGGCGGCGGGGCCGGTGATCTGCTCGGTGCTGGCCGATCTGTTCGTCACCAGCACGCTGTGCGTGGCGCTGGCGCAGTCGGCTGTGGTGCCCGACGGCGAACACACCGCCGGCGCGCGCGCGGCCTTGAAGCGGGCCCTGAAAGGCGCCTTGTCGAACCCGCTGCCCTGGTCCATCGCGCTGGGGGCGCTGGTTTCGATCACGCAGCTGCAACTGCCCGGACCGCTGAACAAGCTGCTGGGCATGCTGGCCGATTCGGCTTCGCCAGTGGCGCTGTTCACCATCGGCGCGGTGCTGTGGCGTTCCAGCCAGCATGCGGCGCACCGCACGCCGCTGGCCGACTACCTGCCGGTGGCGCTGATCAAGCTCGTCATCCATCCGCTGCTGGTCTTCGCGCTGGGTGCTTCGGCGCACGCGCTGGGCGCGCCGCTGTCCACTTTTCAGCTGACCGTGCTGACGCTGGCCGCCGCGCTGCCCAGTGCCAGCAATGTGTCGCTGCTGGCCGAACGCTACGGCGCCGACAACGGCCGCGTGGCCCGCATCATCATGAGCAGCACGGTGCTGGCCTTCGGCAGCTTTTCGCTGCTGGCCTGGGCCTTCGGTGTGCGGCCGGGCTGAAACCTGCCACCTGAACAGCGCGGCAAAGCCGCAAGTTTTCCGGCCATCGCCACCGGCCGCCGGCCAGCAGACTCGGTCTTGCGTCCCCCTCTTTTCGGGCGGGCGCATTGCTGGAGTTCTTTGCGCATGCCTGCCCCGTCACACCCCCTGTCCGCCCGCCTGTCCATCCGCCTGTCCGCATGCGGGTGCGCCGTCTTGCTGGCCTGGGCCGGCACGGCCGCCCCGGCCTGGGCCGGCCGCTGTGTGGACGAAGAAAGCCCCGACCCGGCACCCGACATCAGCACCGCCGTGGAAGTGGCCGCCGCGCAGAACCCGGTGGACCCGCGCGTGGTGATGCAGAACCTGGTGCGCGACGCCTTGTCGCGCAGCCTGGGCATCAGCGCGGCTGAACTGCAGGCACAAGCCGCGCTGGACGATATCCAGGAAACCGCTGCCGCCAGGAAGCTGCAGGCCAGTGCCAGTGCGGGTTTCGGGCCGGGCGGCACGCAGTCGCTGGCGGGCACCGAGATCTCGCCTTTCCAGCTGCGCGGCTCGGTCACCGTGGGGCAAGTCCTCTACGACGGCGGCCGCACCGACCGACTGATCGACTGGCGCACGCAGCTGGCCGAATCGGCGCGCCAAGGCCACATGACGGCGCGCGAACAACTGGCGCTGAGCGCGGTGTCGCTGGCGCTGGAGCGCAACCGCTACCGCCAGCATGTGCTGGTCTACGGCCAGTACGTGCGCAAGATGGGCTGCCTGGTCGAGGCGCTGGAAACCATCATCAAGGCCGACCGCGGCCGCGCCAGCGAACTGGTGCAGGCGCGCAAGACGCTGCAGCAGGCCGAACTGTCGCAGACCCAGGCGGCTTCACAAGCGCGGCAGGTGGAAGTGAAACTGCGCCGCATGGTGGGCGACGGCCTGCCGCCGGTGCGTGGTTTGTCGGGCCTGCTGCTGCAGGTGCCCACGCTGGAAGCGCTGCTGCCCGAGGTGGAACGCAGCAGCGAAATCGCCGGCATGACGGCGCAGGCCCAGGCCGCCGCCGAATACGCCCGCTCCATCGAAGCCGGCAACAAGCCGCAGCTCAGCTGGAACTTGAGCGGCAGCCAGTCGGTGGCGCAGTCGCAGGTCAGCGGCGGCGGCAACCGCACCACCCACAACGGCCAGTTCGCGCTGGGCCTGGCGCTGAATGTGCCGCTGATGAACCCCGGCGTGGCCAGCGCCACCGACGCCGCCCGCAAGCGCGCCAAGGCGGCCGATCTGCAGCGCGACGACGCCCTGGAATCACGCCGCTTCCGGCTGGCCGAAGTCCACGAACAAACGCTGTCCAGCTTCGACCGCATGCGCCGCACGGCGCAGGTGCTGCGTGACAGCGAACAGGTGCGCAACTTCACGCTGCAGCAGTGGCAGCAACTGGGCAAGCGCAGCCTCTTCGACGTGATGGGCGCCGAGGCCGAGCACTACAACCTGCGCATCAGCTACATCAACGCGCTGTGCGACGGGCAGCAGATGAACGCCAACCTGCTGTCGCTGGGGCGCGGCGTGACGGAATGGCTGCGCTGATCCACGGCCGGCGATGAATAGGGGCTGAAAGCGGCCTGATATCGGCCGACCGGGGCCGGGTCTGCGAAATCAGACTTCAGTTCATGAGCACCGCTACCGATATCGCACCCCCCGCCGCTGTTGCCGCCGCTGCAGCAACGGGCCAGCCCCCGCTGATGAAGCAGACGCCGGCCCACAGCATCGTCAACCACGACCTGCTGGCGCTGATGCCGCGCACCGCACGCCGCGTGGTCGAAGTGGGTTGCATGCACGGGGCGCTGGGGCAGGCCTTTCGCGCCATCAACCCCGCTGTGCACTACACCGGCGTGGACATCGACCCGGCCTACGCGGCCGTCGCCGGGCAAAGCCTGGACCGCGCGCTGGCCGGTGACGTGGAACTGTTCACCACGCCCGTTTTCGACAGCCTCTTCCCCAGCGACTGCTGGGTCTTCGGCGACTGCCTGGAACACCTGCGCGACCCCTGGCGCGTGGTGCGCAACATCCGCGAAAAGATAGACGCCGACGGCTGCCTGGTGGCCTGCATCCCCAACGCCCAGCACTGGAGCGTGCAGATGCGCCTGGCCACCGGCCTGTTCCGCTACGAAGACAGCGGCCTGCTGGACCGCACGCACGTGCGCTGGTTCACCCGCGTGACCATGATCGAGATGTTCCAGCAAGCCGGCTGGCGCATCGAAAGCGGCCTGAGCCGCCGCCTGCCGCAGGCTGCACCGCCGGCGCTGATGGACGGCATCCGCACGGTGGCGCGCGCCGCCGGTGCCGACGCCGACCAGGCCGCCGAAGACGCCAGCGTCTTCCAGTACCTCTTCAAGGTGGTGCCTGCCTGACATGGACGCCGGGATGAAGGCCAACGCCACCGTTGCCGCTGTCGACGCCGTGCTCGTCCTGCAGCGCAGCGACGTGACGCACATCGCCGCGCAGCGTGAGCGCTACGCCGGTGTGCCGCTGCTCTTCACCGACCCCGGCACGCTGGACGCGGCCGTGCAGGCCGGCCTGGGCGACTACAGCCTGCGCCGCCTGGAGATCAGCCCCGATTTGCCGGCCGATGTCTACAGCGAAGCGCTGCACCGCTCGGCCTTGATCGACCGCCTGCTGACGGCCGAACGACGCGCCCTGTTCAGTGCAGGCACCGGCGACGACACGCCCTACACCGGCTGGGACCAGATGTTGGTCTACCTGTCGCTGCAGCGCGCCTTCATGGCCCGCGCCATCGGCCTGGCCGTGGCGCAGCAGTTTCCGGAAGCCCGCCTGGGCCTGCTGCGGCCCGACAACGCGCAGCTGATGAATTTCGACTCGATGCTGTCGGCCGAGATGGCGGCGGTGGACCCGACGCGTTTCCTGTTCATAGCCCGGTATGAAGCCGGCCGCTTCCACAGCCCGCAATTCACCGCGCTGGCCTGGCACCCGCAGGCCTTGCCGCGCCAGGTGCAGGAATTCGGTGTCGACGCGGTGGTGCACATCGCCACCTGCTTCTACGACGCGCCGGTGTACGGCGCGGCCATCCGCGCGCGCTTCCCGGCCATCCTGGACCTGCCCGGCACCTATTGCGACGTGCCCGTGCACCGGCCCAACCCACTGCTGATGCGCATCAGCGACCTGCCGGCCCACCTGCAAGACCCGCGCGCGCTGCGCTACCGCGAACGGGCGCTGGCGGTCCACACCGAACAGCTCGCCGGCTGGATGCCCAGCCGTGCCGCGCTGGCCCAGCAGGCCGCGCTGTGGGCCGACCGCAGCCACCAGCAGGCGCTGAACTATCTGTCGCTGAAGCACGCGCTGCGCGGCCACCAACCGCACTTCGTCGTCAGCGACCACGACACCGGCATGAACGGCCCGCTGTACAGCGTGGCCGCCGGCTTGGGCAGCGCCATCACCGTGCTGCCACATTCGGGCTACGCCACGTCGGCGCTGCCGCACGGGCGCCGCGTCACGGCGGTCGAACGCCAGGGCTTCGGCGCGGCGGTGCGCACCACGCTGGGCCAGCCGGTGGCGGTGCGGCCGGTGCGTTTCCGCAGCACGCCGGTTGCTCAGCCCCGCACGGCGGCAGCCCGCGTCTGCCTGCTGCTGAACACCATGCAGAGCGAAGGCATCGGGCATGTCGATTTCTACCCGCTGGTTGCCTTCTACCGCCAGCTGGCCGCGCTGTGCGCTCAGGCCGGCGCCGACCTGCAGGTGCGCCTGAAGCCCAGCACGCCCGCGCTCAGCGTGGTGGCCGGGGCTTTCGGCCAGCCGCCGGCCTGGTTCCAGCGCACGTTTTCTCGCCCCATCGACGAGGTCGCCATCGACGCCGACCTGACCATCGCCTACGGCGAAATGACCAGCGGCGTGGCCACCTTCCTGGACACCGCCAGCCTGGTGCTGCACGCCAGCGAACAGCTGTGGCCGGCCGATACGCTGATCACGCCACCGTATGTGCGCGACGGCCTGGTGGCGTCGCTGAACGGCGATGCCACGCTGGCTGCCGTCGCCAGCTTGTTGGTCGACCCTGCGCACTACCGCCGTGTGCAGGGCGAGCAAGCCGCGGCCTACGCCGCGCGCTGCCGCCACGCCCACGCCGACCTTTTCGACGCCCCGCTTCAACCCCTTCCCCAGTCCCAAACCCAGCCCGTGCAGCACCGCCCGGCTGAAGAACTTAGCCTCACCGAGAACTGAACCATGCTCAACAACAAGTCCATCCTCGTCACCGGCGGCACCGGTTCCTTCGGCAAGGCCTTCGCGCACACCGTGCTGCAGCGCTACCCGGGCATCAAGCGCCTGGTGATCTATTCGCGCGACGAACTCAAGCAGTTCGAAATGGCGCAGACGCTGAACGAGAAGGTGCACCCGGGCATCCGCTATTTCATCGGCGACATCCGCGACCAGAACCGTTTGTCGCGCGCGCTGGAAGGGATCGACATCGTCGTGCACGCCGCGGCCTTGAAGCAGGTGCCGGCCGCCGAATACAACCCCTTCGAGTGCATCAAGACCAATGTGCTGGGCGCGCAGAACCTGATCGAAGCCTGCATGGACAACAAGGTGCAGCGCGTCGTTGCGCTGTCCACCGACAAGGCCGCCGCGCCCATCAACCTGTACGGCGCCACCAAGCTGTGCAGCGACAAGCTCTTCGTCGCCGCCAACAACATCAAGGGCAGCCGCGACCTGCGTTTTTCCGTCGTGCGCTACGGCAATGTGATGGG
>JANPHI010000403.1:0-2580 GCA_031424355.1 Betaproteobacteria bacterium | reverse complement strand
GTGGCCATCGACGCGATCATCAACCAGAAGGGTCAGAACATGACCTGCATCTACGTCGCGATCGGCCAGAAGGCTTCGTCGATCAAGAACGTGGTGCGGGCCCTGGAAGCCAACGGCGCGATGGAATACACCATCGTCGTGGCGGCTTCGGCTTCCGAATCGGCCGCGATGCAATACGTGTCGGCCTACTCGGGCTGCACGATGGGCGAGTACTTCCGCGACCGCGGGCAAGACGCGCTGATCGTGTACGACGACCTGTCCAAGCAGGCCGTGGCCTACCGCCAGGTCTCGCTGCTGCTACGCCGCCCGCCGGGCCGCGAAGCCTACCCGGGCGACGTGTTCTATCTCCACTCGCGTCTGCTGGAACGCGCGGCCCGCGTGAACGCCGACTACGTCGAGAAGTTCACCAACGGCGAAGTCAAGGGCAAGACGGGTTCGCTGACGGCGCTGCCGATCATCGAAACGCAAGCCGGTGACGTGTCGGCCTTCGTGCCGACCAACGTGATCTCGATCACCGACGGCCAGATTTTCCTGGAAACCAGCCTGTTTAACGCCGGCATCCGCCCCGCCATCAACGCCGGTATCTCGGTGTCGCGCGTCGGTGGTGCTGCGCAGACCAAGTTGATCAAGAGCCTGTCCGGCGGTATCCGTACCGACCTGGCGCAGTACCGTGAACTGGCGGCCTTCGCGCAGTTCGCGTCCGACCTGGACGCCGCCACGCGCAAGCAGCTGGACCGTGGCGCCCGCGTCACCGAACTGTTGAAGCAGGCGCAATACAGCCCGCTGCCGATCAGCCTGATGGGCGCCACGCTGTACGCGGTGAACAAGGGCTATCTGGACGACATCGAAGTCAAGCGCGTGCTGGCCTTCGAACACGGCCTGCACCAGCACCTGAAGAGCAGCCACGCGGCGCTGCTGGCCAAGCTGGAAAACGACAAGGCGATGGACAAGGGCGCTGAAGAAGAACTTGCTGGCGCCGTCACCGCGTTCAAGAAGTCCTTCGTCTGATCATGACAAGCGAGCAAGGAGCGTTTCGGATCCGGGTCTCCCGGGCCGAAACACGGCCCCCTCGGGGGGCAGCGAGCGCAGCGAGCTTGGGGGTAAGTTGATATGGCGATCGGCAAAGAGATACGCGGCAAGATCAAATCGGTGGAGAACACCAAGAAGATCACCAAGGCCATGGAAATGGTCGCCGCTTCCAAGATGCGCAAGGCGCAAGAGCGCATGCGCGCGGCGCGGCCCTACGCCGACAAGATCCGCAACATCACGGCGCATTTGTCCGAGGCCAACCCCGAGTACAAGAGCCCCTACCAGCGTGACGTCAGCAAGACCGGTGGCGCGACCAAGGCGGTCGGCTTCATCGTCGTCAGCACCGACAAGGGCTTGTGCGGCGGCCTGAACACCAACATCTTGCGTGCCGTCACGAACAAGATGAAGGACGTGCAGACGGCCGGCGGCACCATCCAGGCGGTGGCCATTGGCAACAAGGGCTTCGGCTTCCTGAACCGCGTCGGCGCCAACGTGATCAGCCACGCCGTGCAGCTGGGCGACGCGCCGCAGCTCGACAAGCTGATCGGTCCGGTCAAGGTCATGCTGGACGCTTTCGTGGCCGGCAAGCTGGACGCCGTGCACCTCTGCTACACCGGCTTCATCAACACGATGAAGCAGGAGCCGAACATCGAGCAGTTGCTGCCGCTGTCGGCCGCGCGCCTGCAGCAGACCACCGCCGAGAAGTCGGTGGAAGCGGGCAAGCACAGCTGGGACTACATCTACGAGCCCGACGCGGCGACGGTGATCGACGACCTGCTGACGCGCTATGTGGAAGCGCTGGTCTACCAGGCCGTGGCCGAGAACATGGCCAGCGAGCAGAGCGCCCGCATGGTGGCCATGAAGGCCGCGACCGACAACGCGGGCACGCTGATCGGTGAGCTCAAGCTCATCTACAACAAGACCCGCCAGGCCGCGATCACCAAGGAATTGTCGGAAATCGTCAGCGGCGCCGCCGCCATCAGCGGCTGATGCAGCACGGCTGCAACCGCCCGCAACGAACACTGTTTGAAGGATAGAAACATGCAAGCTCAAGGCAAGATCGTCCAGTGCATCGGCGCTGTCGTGGACGTTGAATTTCCGCGCAACGCCATGCCCAAGGTTTACGACGCGCTCAAGCTCGACGGCACCGCGCTGACGCTGGAAGTGCAGCAGCAGCTGGGTGACGGCGTGGTGCGCACCATCGCGCTGGGCTCCAGCGACGGCCTGCGCCGCGGCCTGATGGTCAGCAACACCGGCGCCAACATCACGGTGCCCGTGGGCAAGGCCACGCTGGGCCGCATCATGGACGTGCTGGGTTCGCCCATCGACGAACGCGGCCCGGTCGATCAGACGCTGACCGCCCCCATCCACCGCAAGGCTCCGGCCTATGACGAGCTGAGCCCGTCGCAGGAACTGCTGGAAACCGGCATCAAGGTGATCGACCTGATCTGCCCGTTTGCCAAGGGCGGCAAGGTGGGCCTGTTCGGTGGTGCCGGCGTCGGCAAGACCGTGAACATGATGGAACTCATCAACAACATCGCCAAGGCGCAC
>JANPHI010000402.1:0-4894 GCA_031424355.1 Betaproteobacteria bacterium | reverse complement strand
GGACTTGGACATCTTCTCGACACCGTCCAGCCCTTCCAGCAGCGGCATCGTCAGGATGCACTGCGGCTCCTGGCCGTATTCGCTTTGCAGCGCGCGGCCCACCAGCAGGTTGAACTTCTGGTCGGTGCCGCCCAGTTCCAGGTCGCTTTTCAGCGCCACCGAGTCGTAGCCCTGCATCAGCGGGTACAGCAACTCGTGCACCGAGATCGGCGTGTTGGACTGGAAGCGCTTGGTGAAGTCGTCGCGCTCCAGCATGCGCGCCACCGTGTACTTGGCGGCCAGCTGGATCATGCCGCGCGCGCCCAGCGGGTCGCTCCATTCGCTGTTGTAGCGGATCTCGGTCTTGGTCGGGTCCAGCACCAGGCTGGCCTGGGCGTAGTAGGTCTTGGCGTTGGCCTCGATCTGCTCACGCGTCAACGGCGGGCGCGTGGCGTTGCGACCCGAGGGGTCGCCGATCATCGACGTGAAGTCGCCGATGAGAAAAATCACGGTGTGCCCCAGATCCTGCAACTGGCGCATCTTGTTCAGCACCACGGTGTGGCCGATATGGATGTCGGGTGCCGTCGGGTCCAGCCCCAACTTGATGCGCAAAGGCGTGCCCGTGGCCTCGGAACGGGCCAGCTTCTTCAGCCATTCGGCCTCGGGCAGCAGTTCGTCACAGCCGCGCAAGGAAACCGCCAGCGCTTCGCGCACGCGGTCGGTAATGGGAAAAACAGGGCGGTCGGGCGGCGGCGCAGACGTGGACATGGGATCGTTTTTCAGGGTTTTGCTGGCCCGCGCGGGCAGGGGCTTGGCTATACTTGGCATGCCTTCTGCATGAAGTACTGCAGTGGCCTATAGCAGGCAGCGCCGGCCTGCAAGGTTACAGATTCTAGGGGACGGCTCTCCGTCCAACGCCCGCTGCGTACCGGCCCTTACCGTGCCGGCTGCTTCACCGCTCAACTGCTTCCCGTCCCTGCCATCGCGCCTGGGCACCAAACACACCGTCAGACCCAAGGCCTTGAAATTCGAATCTGAACCTTTGCTGCAAGACATGGCCACGTTCAGCCAGCGCCACCGCACGGCGCTGGTTGCTGCAGCGGTCATCGCACTGACTGGTTTCGGTCTGACCGCCGTCGCCGTTGCCCCGCTGGTGGCTGACACCACGCCCATCGCCCAGCGCTTGGTCTCCGAGGCCGTCGAACCCCAGGGCATGGCCGAACAGCTCACCGAGCTGGCCGCCCAAGGCATCACCCTCAACCGCAACGACATCACCCGCGGCACCGACACCGCCGACAGCCTGCTGGCCCGCCTGGGCGTGCGCGACCCCGCCGCTGCCTTCTTCCTGCGCACCGACGGCAACGCCCGGCAGTTGCTGGCTGGTCGAGGCGGCAAGATGGTGCAGGCGCAGTTCGACGCCAGCGGGCAGTTGCAAACCCTGGTGGCGCGCTACCCGGCCGACAAGCCCGAACTGGCCAAGACCCACTTCACGCGCCTGACGCTGTCGCACGCCAGCGGCCGTTGGGCGTCGCGCACCGCTGCGGTGCCTTACGGCACCCAGATGCGCCTGTCGAGCGGCACCATCCGCAGCACCCTGTTCGCCGCCACCGACGAATCCGGCCTGCCCGATGGCGTGGCCGGGCAGCTGACCGATATCTTCTCCACCGACATCGACTTCCACCGCCAACTGCGCCAAGGTGACACCTTCAGCGTGGTCTACGAAGCGCTGACGGCCGACGACGAACCGGTGGCCTGGAACGAAGGCGCCGGCCGCGTGGCCGCTGCCGAATTCGTCAACGGCGGCAAGAGCTACAAGGCCGTCTGGTTCACCGCTGCCGATGGCCGCGGTGGCTACTACAACGTCGACGGCCGCAGCCGGCGCCGTGCCTTCCTGGCCAGCCCGATGGAGTTCTCGCGCGTCACCTCGGGCTTCGCGATGCGCATGCACCCGCTGATGCAGACCTGGCGCCAGCACAACGGCGTGGACTATGGCGCGCCGCAAGGTACGCCCGTGCGCGCGGTCGGTGACGGCGTCGTCGATTTCGCGGGCTGGCGCAGCGGCTACGGCAACGTGGTGGAAATCCAGCACGGCAACAACCGCAGCACGCTCTACGCCCACCTCAGCCGCATCGACGTGCGCAAGGGCCAGCGCACCGAACAAGGCCAGCGCCTCGGTGCGGTCGGCCGCACCGGTTGGGCCACCGGCCCGCACCTGCACTTTGAATTCCGCATCGCCGGCCAGCACCAAGACCCGCTACGCGTGGCCAAGGCCAGCGAAACCGTGCCGCTGGACGCCGCCGCCCGCGCCCGCTTCGGCGACGTGGTGCGCAGCGTGGAAGCCAAGCTCGACGTGGCGGAAACCCTGAGCAGCCGGCGCTCGCGCGTCGAGTAAACCGCCGCAGCGCGTGGCCTGCTACATCGGGTTGATGTCGGGCACTTCGCTCGACGGCATCGACGGCGTGCTGGCCGAGATGGCCGATGACGGTGCAGCCTTCACGTCAACCGCCCACGTTCACCACCCACTGCCGCCGGCCCTGCGTAGCGAACTGCTGGCGCTGAACACCACGGGGCCTGACGAGTTGCACCGCGCCGCGCTGTCCACCCAGGCCTTGATGGACAGCTACGCCGGTGTCGTGGCCGAACTGCTGCGACTGGGCGGCTTGACCGCTCGGCAGGTCACTGCCATCGGCGCCCACGGGCAGACCGTGCGCCACCGGCCGCGTGATTTCGGCGCCCGCGGCTACACCCTGCAATTGATGAACGGTGCGAGGCTGGCCGAACTGTCGGGCGTCGATGTGGTCTGCGATTTCCGCAGCCGCGACGTGGCCGCCGGTGGCGAAGGCGCGCCCTTGGTACCCGCCTTCCACGCCGCGCGTTTCGCCCGGCCCGGCCACAGCCGCGCGGTGCTGAACCTGGGTGGCATCGCCAACGTCACCCTGCTGGACCGCGACGGCACGGTGCGCGGCCACGACACCGGGCCGGGCAATGTGCTGATGGACCTGTGGTGCCAGCGCCAGCGCGGCCTGGCCTACGATGCAGGCGGTGCGTGGGCGGCGTCGGGCCAGGTCATCCCCCGCTTGCTGAGGGCCTTGCTGGCGGAACCGTTCTTCGCGCGCGCCGCACCGAAAAGCACAGGCCGTGACCTGTTTGACATGGCATGGATGGATGCCCGGCTGGCCGGCGAGGACGCACCGGCGGCAGACGTGATGGCCACGCTGACTGAACTGACGGCCCGCAGCGTTTGCGACGATCTGGCGCGCGATGCAGCCGGCCTGGAAGAACTGGTGGTGTGCGGTGGCGGCGCGCACAACGCCCACCTGCTGTCACGGCTGAGCGCCTTGCTGGGCCCCGGCGTGACCGTGACCAGCAGCGCGGCTTGCGGCGTCCCTCCGGACCAGGTCGAAGCACTGGCTTTCGCGTGGCTGGCCTGGGCTTACGGCGCCCGGCAGCACGGCAGCCTGGCAGCCGTCACGGGCGCGCGGGGCGGGCGCGTGCTGGGTGCGCTCTACCCGGCGTGAAGCCTGGCTTCAAAGGCGGTCCGGCTTGACCCGGATCAGGGCCCGGCCCAGACCCAGCTGACGATCAGGCCGAGAACGACGAACCACACCCGCAAGTGGTGGTGGCGTTCGGGTTCTTGATGACGAACTGCGCGCCCTGCAGGTCTTCCTTGTAGTCGATCTCGGCACCGCCGAGGTACTGCAGGCTCATCGCGTCGATCAACAGCGTGACGCCGTTCTTGGACATCTGCGTGTCGTCGTCGTTGACGACTTCATCGAAGGTGAAACCGTACTGGAAACCCGAGCAACCGCCGCCCTGCACGAAGACACGCAGCTTGAGGTCGGGGTTGCCTTCTTCGTCGACCAAGTCCTTGACCTTGGCGGCGGCGCTGTCGGTGAAGACCAGCGGCGGCGGCATGTCGTCGAGGGCGGCGGGGGCAAGCTGTTCGGCAACGGCATTCATGGAAGCTCCTGGGAAATGGCGGCGGCCCGCAATGAACCGCAACATCACGCACTGTACCGTCAGTGGCAGCCGGGCGCCTGCGTCGCGCTGGATCGCACCGGCGCCAGTGCTGGCTTGGACAGACTGCGGAAACAAACCGGGGCGCTTGAGCGCCCCGATCGATGGTCAGCGTTTGCTGAACTGCTTCCGGCGACGCGCGCCGTGCAGACCGACCTTCTTGCGTTCCACTTCGCGCGCATCGCGCGTCACGAAACCGGCACGGCTCAAGTCGGGCTTGAGCGCGGTGTCGTAGTCGATCAGCGCGCGGGTGATGCCGTGGCGCACCGCGCCGGCCTGGCCGGATTCACCGCCGCCGTGCACGTTGATCTTGATGTCGAAGGCCTCGTTGTTGCCCGTCAGCAGCAAAGGCTGGCGCGCAATCATGATCGAGGTCTGGCGACCGAAATAGTCGCCGATGGCCTTGCCGTTGATGACGATGTTGCCGCTGCCCTTCTTGATGAAGACGCGTGCGACGCTCGATTTGCGACGGCCGGTGCCGTAGTTCCAAAGTCCGATCATGGCTGCGTCCTCAGAATTCGAGCGGTTTGGGCTGCTGCGCGGTGTGCGGGTGGGTGTCACCGGCATAGACCTTCAGCTTCTTGACCATCGCGTAACCCAGCGGGCCCTTGGGGAGCATGCCCTTGACGGCCTTCTCGAGCGCGCGGCCGGGGTGCTTGGCCTGCATGTCCTTGAAGGGCGTGGCGGTGATGCCGCCCGGGTAGCCGGAATGCCGGTAATAGATCTTGTCAGTGGCTTTGGCGCCCGTGACACGGAGCTTGTCGGCATTGACGACGATGATGAAATCACCGGTATCGACGTGAGGCGTGTAAATGGCTTTGTGCTTGCCGCGCAAACGGCGTGCTGCTTCGCTGGCAACACGACCGAGCACCTTGTCGGTGGCGTCAATCACAAACCA
>JANPHI010000401.1:0-11372 GCA_031424355.1 Betaproteobacteria bacterium | reverse complement strand
GCGGCATCGTCGCGGCATGACACCCGCCCGCCCCACGCTGACCCCCGAAAACTGGATCGAGGCGGCCACCACCGTGCTGGTCGATCAGGGCATCGACCACGTTCGCGTGGACACGCTGGCCGGTCAACTGGGCGTCACGCGAGGCAGCTTCTATTGGCACTTCCGCGACCGCGAAGACCTGCTGCGCCGCGTGCTGCAGGCCTGGGCCGAACGCAGCACCGCGCAACTGACGCGGCGCCTGGAAAGCGCCCGTGACGACCCGCGTGAACAGCTGCGCGACGTGATCTCGCTGCCCTTTCGCGGCCGTGCGGCGGCCAGGGCGGCGCGCATCGAACTGGCGATACGCGCCTGGGCGCGGCGCGACGACATGGCGCGGCAGGCCGTGGACGAAGCCGACGCCAGCCGCATCGGCTACCACGCCGATGTTTTCCAGGCGCTGGGTTTTGCGGGCGGCGAAGCGCGCATGCGCGCCTTTGTGCTGTACAGCTACGAGGTGGCCGAGTCGCTGCTGCACCGCCAGGGCACAGCGGCCGACCAGCAGGCGCGGCGTGTCTTTGTCGAGCAATTGATGCAGCAGCCGCTGTCGCGCTGACTGGGGCTAGACCGGGGGCGTCGCGCGGTGTTGGCGCATTAGCATGCGCCGACATCGAACAGCCACCCGACGGAGACACGCATGTCCGGAAACACCTTGCTGCGCGGCCTGCATGGCCTGCGCACCGCGCTGATTTGCGCATTGGCGCTGACCAGCATCGCCCATGCCGAAACCAAGCCCAAGCGCACCGATCTGGGCAATGAAGCGGCGCGCACTTTCCTGTGGGTGGGCAACAGCTTCTTCTATTACAACAACAGCATGCACGGCCACTTCAGCGGCCTGGCGGCGGCCGGCGACCCCAAGGGCGGCTGGCGCGGCGTGTCGCTGACGATCAGCGGCTCGGGCCTGGACTGGCACGACGTCGAGTCGTATTTGCGCCCGAATGGCATCGGCCGCTATTCCTTCATCGCCAACAACGAGATCCGCTTCAACGGCGCGGGCCGTCAGTTCGACGGCGTGATCATGATGGACTGCAGCCAATGCCCCATCCACCCGCAACTGAAGCCGGTGTTCCACGAGTTCGTCAAGAAAGACGCCGAGATCGTGGTCAAGAACGGCGCGCGGCCGGTGTTGTTCATGTCCTGGGCCTACAAGGACAAGCCCGAGATGACGGCGCAACTGGCCGAGCAATACACCCTGGCCGGCAATGCCAACGACGCGCTGGTGATACCCGCCGGACTGGCCTTCGCGCGGGCCATCGCGGGCCGGCCTGACCTGGAGCTTTACCAGCCCGATCTGCGCCACCCCACCTTGCCAGGCACCTACCTGGCGGCCTGCACCACCTGGGCCGCCCTGACCAAAAAGTCACCTGTCGGCAACAGCTACACGGCCGGGCTGGCACCCGAGTTGGCGGCCTATCTGCAGAAGACGGCCTGGGACACGGTGCAGGCGTATTACGCGCCCTGATTGCGCGCCCTGATTGCGCGACCTGATCACGCGACCTGACTTCGGTTTTGCGGACAACAAGGACAGCCATGCCGATATTGAATTTGCGCGCCAACCGTTGGCTGTTGTGCACCTGGGCGCTGGGCACCGCGCTGGCCGCGGGCGACGCCCTGGCCGCCGACATCCCCACACCCAAGACCGGCAGCTACGTGGCGCGCGACTTCCGCTTCCACACCGGTGAAGTGCTACCCGAATTGCGGCTGAACTACACCACCGTGGGCGAACCCGGTGGTGAAGCGGTGCTGGTGCTGCACGGCACGGCGGGCAGCGGCACGGCCATGCTGGGGCAGAACTTCGCCGGCGAGCTGTTCGGCCCCGGCCAGCCGCTGGACGCGCGGCGCTATTTCATCATCCTGCCGGACGCCATCGGTACCGGCAAATCGGCCAAGCCTTCCGACGGCCTGCGCGCCAAGTTCCCCGCCTACAACTACGACGACATGGTGCTGGCGCAATACCGCCTGCTGACCGAACACCTGGGCGTGCAGCACCTGCGCCTGGTCATCGGCAATTCGATGGGCGGCATGCAGACCTGGATCTGGGCGCAGAAGTACCCCGGCATGATGGACATCGCGGTGCCGATGGCCTCGATGCCCACCGCCATGTCGGGCCGCAACTGGATGCTGCGCCGGCTGATCACCGACTCCATCCGCAACGACCCCGAATGGCAGGGCGGCAATTACACGAAGCAGCCGCGCAGTGCGCATGTGGCTTCGGTGTTCTTCAACCTGGCCGCCAACGGCGGCAATCAGGCCTTGTTCAAGGCTGCGCCCACGCGCGAGAAGGCCGACGCGCTGCTGGACCAGCGCCTGAATGCCGCAGCCGCCGGCGACGCCAACGACCTGCTTTTCCAGTGGGCTTCTTCCGGCGACTACGACCCATCGGCCGGCCTGGAAAAGATACGCGCCACGGTGCTGGCCATCAATTCGGCCGACGACGAACGCAACCCGCCCGAACTGGGCGTGATGGAGCGCGAAATGAAACGTGTGAAGAACGGCCGCGTGTGGCTGATACCGGGCAGCGAGCAGACCGCCGGCCACGGCACCACGGCGCAGGCGCGTTTCTGGAAGCAGCCACTGGCCGAACTGCTGCAGACCGCACCCAAGGTACTGCCATGAGCCGCCGGCTGAAGCTGTCGGTGCTGGCGGTGGCCATCGGCCTGCTGGGCGCTGCACAGGCGCCGGTTTTTGCCCAGGCGGCCGCTACCGCGCCAACGGCAACTGCGGCGTCGGCAGCGTCGCAAGCCCTGCGCCAGTTGTTTGCCGACGAATGGGAACGCGGTCTGCGCGACCACCCGGAACGTGCCAGCTACCAGGGCGACACGCGCTACAACGACCGCTGGACCGACAACAGCCTGGCGGCCATTGCCGCGCGCGAAGCGGCCGACCGCGCCGCGCTCAGCCGCCTGAAGGCCATCCCGCGGACGGCGCTGAACGCCGCCGAGCAGATTGACTACGACACCTTCGAATGGCTGCAGCAGCGCACCGTCGAACGCCAGCGTTTCCGTGAACACCTGCAGCCCATCAACCACCAGGGCGGCATCACCACGGCCGACGGCATGGCCGAAGTCATGCCCTTCGCGACACCGGCCGACTACCGCCAGTACCTGGCCCGCCTGGCGGCCTTGCCGCAACAGGTGGAACAGACCGTGGTGCTGATGCGCGAAGGCGTGAAGGCCAGCATCGTGCCGCCGCGTGTGCTGATGCAGCGTGTGCCGGCGCAGATTGCCGCGCAGATCGTCGATGACCCGCAGCGCAGCCCCTACTACAAGCCGTTCACGCGCTTCCCCCTGAACTTCCCGGCGGCCGAACGCACGGCGCTGCAGGCGCAGGCGCAAGCCACCCTGCGCGACCAGGTGGTGCCCGCCTACCGGCGCTTGCAGACGGCCTTCCTGAACGACTACCTGCCGCAGACGCGCAGCAGCATCGCCGCCACCGACAGGCCCGACGGCCTGGCCTATTACGACTTCCTGGCGCGCGACTACACCACCACCAACCTGGGTGCCGAGGCCATCCACGAACTGGGTCTGAAAGAGGTGGAACGCATCCGCGCCGCGATGGAGCGGGTGAAGAACGAAGCCGGCTTCAGCGGCACGATGCAGGCCTTCTTCACCTTCCTGCGCAGCGACCCGCGTTTCTTCCACAAGACGCCGGCCGACCTGCTGACCGCCTACCGCGCCACGGCCAAGCGCATCGACCCGGAACTGGTGAAGGTGTTCCGCATCATTCCGCGCCTGCCCTACGGCGTGAAGGCCATCCCCGACAACATCGCGCCCGACACCACCACCGCCTACTACCAGCCGGCAGCGGCTGACGGCAGCCGGGCCGGCAACTACTACGTCAACCTCTACAAACCCGAGGTGCGGCCGACCTGGGAAATGATGGCGCTGAGCCTGCACGAAGCCGTGCCGGGCCACCACTTCCAGTTCGCCCGTGCGCTGGAATTGCCCGGTGCACCGCAGTTCCGCCGCACGGCGTATTTCGTGGCCTACAGCGAAGGCTGGGGTTTGTACGCCGAGCAACTCGGCTACGAGATGGGCCTGTACGACGACCCCTACGACCGCTTCGGTCAACTCACCTACGAGATGTGGCGTGCCGTGCGCCTGGTGGTCGACACGGGCATGCACGCCAAGGCCTGGACGCGCGAGCAGGCCATTGCCTATTTCAAGGACAACGCGGCCAAGACCGAGCAGGACATCGTCAACGAGATCGACCGCTACATCAACACACCGGCGCAGGCCCTGGCCTACAAGGTGGGGCAATTGAAGATCTCGGCGCTGCGCCTGCGTGCCCAGCAGGCCCTGGGTGCGCGCTTCGATTTGCGGGATTTCAACGACGCGGTGCTGGCCACCGGTTCGGTGCCTCTGGCCGCTTTGGAAACGCGCATCGACAGCTGGATCGCCGAGCAGCAGGCGGCCGCCAAAGCGAAGTGACCGCCTGACCTGCCCCCGGGTTTTTCGGCGGCAGGACAAGCTGGGTAACCCGCGCACCCGCAGCACGCACCAGTCGCAAGTTAGGGGGTTTACGGCCGGCAAGCTCGCTCCCTACCATCGCCCGCTCTGACCCGGCTATCCGCCCATCGCAAGACGGCGGACCCGCCCGGACCCGATCGATGCGCGATGTGCCGAGGTGCCTGCCATGCCCGCAACCCTGACCTACCCTGGCGTCTACGTCGAAGAGGTGTCCAGCGGGGTGCGCACCATCGCCGGTGTCGGCACGTCGGTGGCGGCCTTCGTGGGCGCCGCGCCGCGCGGGCCCATCAACCAGGCGGTGCGCCTGTTCAGTTTCTCGGACTACGAAAGGCGCTTCGGCGGCCTGCAGGCTGATTCCGAACTCAGCTACGCCGTGCGCCAGTTCTTCCAGAACGGCGGCACCGAAGGCTGGGCCGTGCGTGTCGTCAGCGACGCCACCACCGCCACCACCACGCTGCGCAGCGCCTTGGCGGTGGACGTGCTGGACGTCACCGCCATCGACGCCGGTGTGGCCGGCAACGACATCGAGGTGCGCGTGGACCACGCCACCAGCAACCCGGGCAGCACCTTCAACCTGACGGTGCTGCGCGCCAGCGACGGTCGCGCCGAAACCTATGCCGGCCTGTCCTTGAATTCGGCCGACGCGCGTTACGCGCCTGACCTGGTCAACGGCGTTTCCCAGCTGGTCAGCATCAAGCGCTTGCCAGCGAAAGCGGCGCTCGACGCGCTGCCGGCGGCCACATCCACGGGCGGCACCCTGGCCGATGTGGCCACGCTGCTGACCCCCAAGCGCAACGAATTCCGCGTCAGCCTGAATGGCTTGCCGGCGGTCAAGGTCGTCGTCGCCTTGCCGGGTGACATTGGCGGCGCCACCCCCACGCAGCGGCTTGATGCGCTGGCGGCCGCCATCCAGGCGCAGGTGCGTGCGCAGGCCGGCGGGCAGGCCGCCCTGGCCGCCTTCACCTGCGAAAGGCCGGCGGGCACGCAGGTGCTCAAGTTGACATCGGGGGCCGGGGGCGAGTTGTCCAGCGTGCGCGTGCTGCCCGGTGCCAGCAACAACGCCGCCGGCGTGCTGCTGCTGGGCGCAGGCAACGGTGGCCTGGAAGTGGATGCGGTTGCCAGCATCCGCCCGGCGACTGTGCCCGACGCGGCCACGCTCACATCCGCCGCCCTGGCCGCCACCGCGTTGGACACGCTGCCCGACGCCACCCACCACCTCGTCAGCCTGTCACTGGACGGCGCGGTGCCCGACGACATCGACATCGGCAACGCTGCCGCCGCCGGTGCCAACCTGGCGGCCAAGATGGCCGACGTGGCGGCGCGCCTGCAGGCTGCGGTGCGCGCCCTGAAGCCGGCGCAGTCGGCCTACAGCGGCTTCACCTGCAGCTTGAGCGGCAGCACCTTCGTGCTGCAGTCGGGCTCGCGCGGCACGGGCAGCCGGGTGGTCGTGGCGGCCGCTGCTGCAGCCAGCATCGCCGACGAATTGAAGCTGCTGGCCGGCAGCGTGGCCACCCAGCCCGTCAACCGGCAGCTGCAGGGCGGCAGCGAAACGCCTTACGACGACAGCAGCGTCTACGGTGCCTTCATCGCCGACCGCTCGGCGCGCAGCGGTCTCTACGCGCTGGAATCGGTGGACCTGTTCAACCTGCTGTGCCTGCCCGGCATCACCGACGCGGGCGTGCTGGCCGATGCCGCCGCCTACTGCGAAGAGCGGCGCGCTTTCTTCATCATCGATGCACCGGCCGCCGCCGTGCAGCCTGAACAGATGGTGGCCGTCGTCAGTGGCACCGCATTGCCCAAGTCCGACCACGCAGCGGTCTACTACCCCTGGGTGCAGATTGCCGACCCGCTGAAGAACGGCAAGCTGCGCATCACGCCGCCTTGCGGCACGGTGGCCGGCCTGTACGCGCGCACCGACGCCAACCGCGGCGTGTGGAAAGCGCCGGCCGGCACCGAGGCCACGCTGGGTGGCGTGCAGGCGCTGAGCCACGCGCTCACCGATCGCGAGAACGGCAGCCTGAACCCGCTGGGCGTGAATTGCCTGCGACTGTTCCCGGTGTTCGGCGCCGTGGCCTGGGGCGCGCGCACGCTGCGCGGCGCCGATGCGATGACATCCGAATACAAATACGTGCCGGTGCGCCGGCTGGCTTTGTATATCGAAGAAAGCCTGTTTCGCGGCACGCAGTGGGTGGTGTTCGAACCGAACGACGAACCGCTGTGGGCGCAGATCCGCTTGAACCTGGGCGCCTTCATGAACGGCCTGTTCCGCCAGGGCGCATTGCAGGGCCGGTCCACCCGCGAGGCCTACCTGGTGAAGTGCGACCGCGAGACGACGACGCAAGACGACATCAACCGCGGCGTGGTCAACATCATGGTCGCATTCGCACCGCTGAAACCGGCTGAATTCGTGGTCATCCGCATCCAGCAACTCGCCGGCCAGATCCAGACCTGAGCGCGGCGGCGGCTGCACTCTGAAAGACAGCTGAACGGCAAGGCCGTCGGGCTGATTTGCACCCACCCTGCATGGAGTTCACATGGCTCAGTTCAGCGTCAACGCCACCCGTTTCGACCCCTACAAGAATTTCAAGTTCAGGGTCAAGTGGGACGGCCGCTATGTCGCCGGCATCAGCAAGGTGTCGGCCATGAAGCGCACCACCGAAGTCGTCAAGCACCGCGAAGGGGGCGACCCCAGCATCAACCGCAAATCACCGGGCCGCACCGAATTCGAGGCCATCACGCTGGAACGCGGCGTGACCCACGACACCGAATTCGAGAAGTGGGCCAACAAGGTCTGGAACTACGGCTCGGGCCCGGGCGGCGAGGTTTCGCTGAAAGACTTCCGCAAAGATTTGATCATCGAGCTCTACAACGAAGCCGGCCAGCTGGCCATTGCCTACAAGGTCTTCCGCTGCTGGGTCAGCGAATTCCAGGCTTTGCCCGACCTGGATGCCAATGCCAACGCGGTGGCCATCTCGCGCCTGAAGCTGGAAAACGAAGGCTGGGAACGCGATGTCGAAGTGAGCGAACCCAGTGAACCGCAGTTCACCGAGCCGGCTTGACGCCGCGCATTGGCTGGCGCTGTGGGAACAGTGCAGCCGTTTGCCGCCCAGCCTGCAGCCCTGCGCGTTGCTGGCGCCGCTGCTGACCAGCCCTGCCGAAGGCGTTGACGTTGAGGCTGGCCCTGGTGCTGGCCCCGGTGCTGGTGCGGCGGTCCACCCCGAACACTGGCCACTCGGCCGGCGCGATGCGGCCCTGCTGGACCTGCACGCCGCGCTCTTCGGCCCCGCGCTGACGGCCGCTGCGCGCTGCCCGGCCTGCGGTGAGCAGATCGACCTGTCCTTGTCCACCGACCAGTTGCGGGTGGGCGGTGGGCCAGCGGCGGCCGGCGGCCACTTGGCCAGCGGCGGCTGGCAGATCGATTGGCGCCTGCCCACCAGCCTGGACCTGAACGCCGCAGCGCTGGGCGGCAACGAAGCGGCGGTGCAGCAAGCGCTGCTGCAGCGCTGCGTGCAGCGTGCCACCTTCGACGGCACCCCGGTGGACAGCGGCGCGGTGCCACCGGCCTTGGTGCAGCAGCTGGCCGACGACATGGCCGCGGCCGACCCGCAAGCCCTGATCGAACTGGCGCTGCAATGCCCGGCCTGTGAACACCGCTGGACCGAGGTGTTCGACATCGGCGCTTTCCTGATGCAGCGTCTGGCGCACTGGGCCGAAACCACGCTGGACCAGGTTCACACCCTGGCCCGCGCCTATGGCTGGACCGAGGCCGAAACGCTGAGCCTCAGCCCGGCGCGGCGCGCGCAGTACCTGGCGCGCGTCGTGTCATGAACACGGGCCTTTTTGCCGGCCTGGCCCGCAGAGCGCTGCAGGCCACCGCGCTCCGGGCGCGTCTGCCTGCTCGCTACGAAAGCGCAGCTGCCGGCGCTGACCCCACGGCTGCGGCGCTCCCCGAGCCGGCCGCACCCGCAAGCGCGCCACCGCCCGCGCCGTGGGGGCACAGCACGGCGGCCAGCGCTGCGCGCGCGCCGGCTGCGCTTGACGTCACCGCCACCCGGCCCGAACCGCCAGCCGACATCGCCGCCGTGGACGCGGCGCTGGGCGTCGCCACCCGGGTTGCTGCCCCTGCGCCGACGGCCTTCGGGTTCGAGACCGCGTCCGGAAACCGGCGCCGGCCCGCGCTGCACGATCACCGCGAGTGGCCCGACGAGGCCGTTCCTCGCCTGGAAATTCCGCCCATGCGCCGCTCGCCGGTCGATGCCATGCCGCTGAACACCGAGCCCGCCCTGGCCACGCCCGCAGCGCCGCCCGCCGCGCTGCCCGCCGCACAAACGCCGGGCCGGCCCACCGAGCCGTCGCCACCCCACAGCGCGGCATCGGCAGGCCACGCCGCAGACCTTGCGCTGGCGCTGCGCGAGCGCATGGCGCAACAGGTGCCGCGCTTGCTGGACGACCACTGGCCCGCGCGCCCCGGCGGCGACACGTCGCCCGTGGCCCCCGCGTCGCGAGCGGCCAGCCCTGCCGCGCATCGCGTGGACATCACCATCGGCAGCATTGCCATCGTGCTGACGCAGGCCGCCGCAGCGGCGCCGGCGCGCGCGGCGGCGCCGGCAGCAGGCCCTGCAGTGCAGTCGCTGGACGCTTACCTGCAAGCGCGCCAGCGCAGGGGCACGCGGTGAGCCAGGCCTTTGCCATCGCAGCCACCGTGGCGGTGCTGCAGCGCCTGCTGCAAGCGGGCTTTGCCGACTTGAAGGTGGACGATTTGCTGAACGGCGAAACGGCCACCGTGCGCTGCATCGCGCCCGAGCGCGTGACGGGCGACGCCGCCGGCAGCACGCTGGACCTGGTGCTCTACAACCAGACGCGCAACGCCGGCTGGTCCAACCTGGGCCTGCCGGCGCGCGACGCGCGCGGTGAGCGCACCGCCAACCCGGCGCTGGCGCTGGACCTGCACATCCTGGTCTGCGCCTGGGGCGGCAGCGACTTCCACGCCGAAGTGCTGCTGGGTGCCGCCATGCAGGTGCTGCACGAAACGCCTGCGCTGGGCCGCGACGCCATCCGCCAGGCGCTGAAGCCGTCACTCAGCACGCCGCTGGTGCCCAAGGAACTGGCGCTGGCCGGCCTGGCCGACCAACTGGAGCAGTTGCGCATCACGCCGATGAACCACGGCACCGACGAGTTGTCGCGCATTTGGGCGGCGCTGCAGGTGCCGGCGCGGCCCTGTGCCGCCTACACCGTCAGCGTGGTGCTGATCGAAGCGGCGCGCAGCGCCCGCGCCGCTTTGCCGGTCACCCAGCGCACCCTGGTCGCACAGCCGCTGCGCGCGCCGCGCATCGACCGCGTCGAGGCCGCAGCGGGCCCGGGCCTGCCGGTGCAGATCCACAGCCGCCTGCGCGTGGCTGGTGCGCAACTGAAGGCACCGAATGTGCGCGTGCTGGTCAGTGGCATCGACGTCAGCGACACCCTCATGCCCAACGACACAGACGCCGACAACGAGGCCCTGGTCGTCGCGCTGGCGCGCCCCACGCCGCCGCCGGCCGGGCCGCTGCTGCCTGTCGAAGGCCTGCGAGCGGGCGTCAACACGGTGCAGGTGCAACACCCGCAGAACCTGGGCGTGCCGGCGGTGCCGCATGCGGGCAACGAATCGAATCTGGCGGCCTTCGTGCTCGACCCGCAGGCCGTGTTCACCGTGGCGCCTGGCGGAACCAGCGTCGTGCGCGATGGCGTGACCTACCGCAGCGGGCGGGTGGATGTGAGCTGCACACCCCGCGTCGGCACCCGCCAGCGCGTTTCCTTGCTGCTGAACGAAGCGGCCGCGCCCAGCGACCGCCCATCCCGCGCCTACAGCTTTGCGGCGCTGGCCGGCAACGGCGTGGTCGCGCCCGCAGAAGACACGGCCACCGTCAGCATCATGCTGACCGGCGTGGCGGCCGGCAGCTACCTGGCCCGCCTGCGCGTGGACGCCGGCACCAGCCCGCTGACGCAGGACGCGAGCGGCGCTTTCAACGGCCCCTTGGTGACGCCATGAAGCGCGCGCCGGCTCTGCCTTCCGACCTGGCCACGGCGCTGCAAGCGATGGCGACTTGGCTGGCCGCCAACCCGGCGGCGACTGGCCCTGCGGTGGCCACGGACGTCGAAGCCGATGCCGTCACCGCGCTGCGCGCAGCGCCCGCTGCGCCGCCTGCGCCGCCCTGGGCCCTGCCGCCGGCGCTGGCTCGCCTGGCAACGCGTCTGGGCCTCGCCCGCTTCGAAGCCGATGTGCTGCTGCTGGCCGCCGCGCCCGAAGTCGAACCCGCTCTGGGTGCCCTGATGGCCGCTGCGCAGGGGCCGACCCCGGGCGTGGGGGCCCAACCGTGGGCGACCTTTGGCCTGGCCCTGCGGCGCCTGCCCGATGCAGACTGGGCGGCGATCTCGCCTGTGGGCCGCTTGCGGCGTTGGCACCTGCTGGAACTGGTGGGGCCGGGCGGTGTGGGCCAGGCTGCCTTGCGGGTCGATGAAACCGTGCTGCACCACCTGCTCGGCCAGGGCTATGCCGAGCCGCGACTCGAACCCTGGTGCAGCGACGTGCCGCCTGCGCCCACCGCGCAAGCGATCGTCGTCGCCAGCACGGTGAGTACGACCGGTGCCACCAGCGCCGCCGGCGCCGCCGGCGCAGTCAACGTCATCCACACCGAGACCGCTGCGCTGGGCCGCGCCTGGGCCAACGCGCCCAGCCTGGCCGAAGCCCCAGTGGCGGTGCTGGAAGGCGGCGACGCCCTGCCGCGGGTGCAGGCCCTGGCCGCGCAGCTGAAGTTGCAGGCGGTGCGCTGGTCGGGCCGCCGGCTGCCCGAGAACACGGCCGACTGCGAAATGCTGGCGCGCCTGTGGGAA
>JANPHI010000400.1:0-3089 GCA_031424355.1 Betaproteobacteria bacterium | reverse complement strand
CGTCGGCGTGCCGGTCAGGGTGCCGCCGCAACCGGCGTTCAGCGTCTCGATCAACATCATGCCGGCGCGCTCTTCCAGCGTCATGCGCGCGACCAGGTCGGCGGCGCGCTGCTGCGCGGGCAGGCGCCAGTCTTCGTAAGGCTCGAGCACGCCGTTGGCGTTCAGATCCTTGAAGCGCAGGCCGTCGGCGCTGATGACGGGTTTGCTGCGCGCGCCGAGCACGGGTTGCTGCTGCGTGTTCAGCGAAGCGCAACCGGCGGTGCACAGCGCCATGGCGGCCAGCGCGACCCGTGCCGGCTTGTTGATGGGGTTCATGTCGTTCACCGGAAGAGGCCGGGCAGCCAGAGTGAGAAGGCCGGCACGTAGGTCACCAGCAGCAGGCACAGGCCCAAAGCGCCGTAGAAAGGCGCGATGGAGCGCATCACCTGCCCGACCGAAATGCCACCGATGGCACAGCCGACGAACTGCACCGAACCGACCGGCGGTGTGTTCAGGCCGAGCGCGCAGTTGATGAGCATCACGATGCCGAACTGCACCGGGTCCATGCCGAATTGCATGGCGATGGGCAGGAAGATGGGCGTGCAGATCAGGATGGTCGCCGCCATGTCCAGGAAGGTGCCCAGCAAGAAGAGCAGCACATTGATCATCAGGAAGATGACCCAGGGCTGGCTGCTGATGGACTTCATCAGCTCGCCCGTCATCTGCGGCACTTCGTACAGCGCCATGAAGTAGCCAAAGGCGTTCGAGATGCCGATCAGCAGCAGCACCACGCCTGTCGTCTTGCAGGCTTTCGCGCAGGCCTTCAGGAAGTTGGGCCCGCTCAGGCTGCGGTAGACCAGCGCCGTGACGAGCAGCGCCCAGGCCACCGCGATGGACGCCGATTCGGTGGCCGTGAACACGCCCGACAGGATGCCCGCCAGGATGATGACCACCACCAGCAGACCCGGCAGCGCGGCCCCGAACGAACGCAGCACCTCGCCCCAGCCCGTGAAGCGGCCGCGCACCGGATAGCCGCGCTTCACGGCCACCCAGTAGGCCGCGCCCAGGTTGCACAGCGTCAGGATCACCGCGGGTATCAAGCCCGCCAGGATCAGCGACAAGACGCTGACCGACGCGATGCCACTGGTGGCCAGCGTGAAGATGATCAGGTTGTGCGAGGTCGGCATGATGGCGCCGACCAGCGAAGCGTGGGTGGTGACGTTGACCGCGTAGTCGACGTCGTAACCCTCCTTCTTCATCAGCGGAATCATCACGCTGCCCATGGCCGACACATCGGCCAGCGGGCTGCCGGCCACGCCGCCGAAGAGCGTGCAGCCCAGCACGTTGCTCATGCCCAGGCCGCCGCGCACATGGCCGACCAGGCTGTTGGCGAAACGCACGATGCGCTCGGCAATGCCGCCGTACAGCATCAGTTCACCGGCGAACACGAAGAAGGGGATGGCCAGGAAGCTGAACACCTGCATGCCGCCGACCATCTTCTGGATCACCACGGCCACCGGCAGGTCGGCCGCCAAGATGGTGGCCACCGACGACAGGCCGATGGCAAAGGCCACCGGCACGCCCAGCAGCAGCAGCAGCGTGAAGCTGATCGCCAGAACGGTCAGTTCCATGCTGGCTCCACCGTCGTGCCGCGCAGCAGCGCCACGATGTGCTCGACGGAGAACAACACGATCAGCACCCCGGCGATGACGATGGGCACGTAGTCGATGCCGTCGGGCACCGGCATCATGGGTTTCTTCTCGTCCCACTTGGCGGCGGCCCACTGCCAGCCGCCGTAGACCATCACGCCGCCGAACACCGCCACCAGCGCGTGGATGAGCAGTTCGATGCGGCGCTGCCAGCGTTCGGGCAGCAGCACCACCAGCGATTCCAGCCCGATGTGGCCGGCGTCGCGCACGCCCACCGCCAGGCCGAAGGCGGTGACGAACAGCACCAGCAGCATGGCCAGGGCTTCGGCCCAGGTGGGTGTGTCGTTCAGCAGGTAGCGCCCCAGCACCTGCCACTGCACGCACAGGATCACGCCCAGCAGGCCGATGACGGCCAGCGCCAGGCTCAACTTCGACACGGCGGCACAGAAGCGGGTGAACATGGCTTACTTCGTGTCCTGTGCGGCCTTGACCAGGCGCTTCAGGTCGGGCGTGGTCATGAACTTGTCGTAAACCGGGCCCATCAGGGCCTGGAAGGACGCCTTGTCCACCTCGACGATTTGCACACCCGCCGCCTTCACCGCAGCCAGCGACTTCGCTTCCTGGGCGTCCCACTTCTGCCGCTGCACCGTCACCGAGGCCTTGGCCGCGGCGCGCACCATGTCCTGCTCGGCCTTGGCCAGCTTGTCCCACGCCAACTTGGACATCAGCAGCACTTCAGGTGCCATCGAATGCTCGGTTCTGGAAAAGAACTTCGCGGCTTCGAAATGCCGCGACGTGTCGAAAGACGGCACGTTGTTTTCGGCGGCGTCGATGAGGCCGGTCTTCAAGCCGGTGTAGACCTCGCCATAGGGCATGGGCGTGGCGTTGCCGCCCATCGCGCCGATCAGCGCCACCCACAGGTCGCTCTGCTGCACGCGGATCTTCAGGCCCTTCACGTCGGCCACCGTCTTCACCGGCCGCTTGGCGTACAGCGAACGCGCGCCACTGTCGTAGAAGGCCAGGCCGATGAAGCCCTGGGCCTCGCAGTCCTTCAGGATCTCGTCGCCCACCGGGCCGTCCAGCACCTGGCGCATGTGGGCCACCGAACGGAACAGGAAGGGCATGGTCGGCACCAGCGTCTTCTTGCAGATCGCGTTCATCGGGCTGATGTTCACGCGCGTGAAGTCCAGCGCGCCGATCTTCACCTGGTCGATGGTTTCCTTCTCGCTGCCCAAGGCGCCCTTGTTGAAGACCTTGATCTTCAGCTTGCCGCCGCTGGCCTTGGCCAGTTCATCGCTCATGAACTTCACGGCCACCACGGTGGGGTAGTCGTCGGCGTTGTGGATGTCGGCCGAGCGCAAGTCGCGCGCCAGGGCGGCGTGCGCGGTGAAGGCCAGCGCAAGGGCTGCGGCCAGGATGGAGGCTGGGGTCATGGTGTGGGTTCTCGGAGTGAGGCTGTAG
>JANPHI010000399.1:0-8951 GCA_031424355.1 Betaproteobacteria bacterium | reverse complement strand
CTTCCTGATGACCGAACCGGCCGTCGCCAGCAGCGACGCCACCAACATCGAAACGAAGATTGCGCGCGACGGTGACGACTACGTCATCAACGGCCGCAAGTGGTGGAGCAGCGGCGCGGGCGACCCGCGCTGCGAGATCCTCATCGTGATGGGCAAGACCGATTTCGACGCCCCGCGCCACAGCCAGCAGAGTATGGTGCTGGTGCCGATGAAGACGCCGGGTGTGAAGGTGCTGCGCCCGCTGTCGGTCTTCGGCCGCGACGACGCGCCACACGGCCACATGGAAGTCGATCTCGTCGACGTGCGCGTGCCGGCCAGCAATGTGCTGCTGGGCGAAGGGCGCGGCTTCGAGATCGCGCAGGGCCGGCTCGGGCCGGGGCGCATCCACCACTGCATGCGGCTGATCGGCATGGCCGAGCGCGCGCTGGCCATGACCTGCAAGCGCCTGGACGAACGCGTGGCCTTCGGCCGCGAGATTTCCAAGCAAGGCGTGTGGCACGAACGCATCGCCGACGCGCGCTGCAAGATCGACATGGCGCGGCTGCTGACGCTGAAGGCCGCGCACCGCATGGACACCGTGGGCAACAAGATCGCCAAGGCCGAGATCGCGATGATCAAGGTGGTGGCACCGACGATGGCCTGCGAGGTCATCGACATGGCCATACAGGCGCACGGCGGCGGCGGCGTGTCTGACGATTTCGTGCTGGCCAAGCTGTACGCCAGCGCGCGCACGCTGCGCCTGGCCGATGGGCCCGATGAGGTGCACCGCGCCTCGCTGGCCAAGCTGGAACTGGGGCAGCAGCGCGCACAGCGCACCGGTGTGGCGGCGCCGGAAGTCGGCATGCCCATCACGCGCGGGTGCTGAGATGAACAACGACCGCGTGCGCCTGTCGCTGAACGCACACGGCGTGGCCGACGTGGCGCTGGCGCGTGGCGACAAGATGAACGCGCTGGACCCGGCGATGTTCGCCGCGCTGCTGGCGGTGATCGAAACGCTGAAGACCACGCCAGCGCTGCGCGCCGTGGTGCTGCACGGCGAAGGCCGAGCGTTTTGCGCGGGGCTGGACATGGCCAGTTTCGCGGCCCTGGCGGCCGCGGGCGGCGGCAGCCCGGTGAACGACCTGGGCCCGCGCACCCACGGCATCGCCAACGGCCCGCAGCAGATCGCCCTGGGCTGGCGCACGCTGGTCGTGCCGGTGATCGCTGCCGTGCAGGGCGCGGCCTTCGGCGGTGGCCTGCAACTGGCGCTGGGCGCCGACATCCGCCTGCTGGGGCCCGACGCGCAGATGAGCGTGATGGAGATCAAGTGGGGCCTGGTGCCCGACATGGCCGGCATGGTGTTGATGCAAAGCCTGCTGCGCGACGACGTGCTGCGCGAGCTGTGCTTCAGCGGCCGCGTGCTGGGTGCTGCTGAAGCGGTGCAGATCGGCCTGGGCACGCGCCTGTGCGCCGACCCACTGGCCGAGGCCCACGCGCTGGCGCTGGCCATCGCGCAGCGCAGCCCGAGTGCGGTGCAGGCCGGCAAGCGCCTGCTGAACCTGGCGGCACACACGCTGGACGCGCAGGCCGCCGCGCTGTTGCAGGCCGAAAGCGACGAGCAGATTGCGCTGATGGCCGGCCCACATCAACGCGAAGCCGTGCGCGCCAACCTCGAAAAACGCGCACCGCGTTTCGAAGACTGAATTTCGACGAAGGACACCGACCGCATGAACCGCTTCCTTGCCCACACCGGCGCCCGCTACCCCATCGTGCAAGCGCCTATGGGCTGGATCGCCCGCAGCCAGCTGGCCGGCGCCGTGTCGCGCGCCGGCGGCCTGGGTGTCATCGAAACCTCGTCGGGCGAAAGCGCGAACTGCCAGCGCGAGATCGCCACCATGCTGGCCAGCGGTTTGCCTTTCGGCGTGAACCTGCCGATCCGCTTCCTGAAAGACGACGCCATGCTGCGTTTTGTGTGCGAATCGGGCATCCGCTTCGTCACCACGTCGGCCGGCAGCCCGGCCAAGTTCATCGCGCCGCTGAAGGCCGCCGGCATCGTGGTCTATCACGCGGTGCCCACGCTGGACACCGCGCTGAAGTGCGTCGATGCCGGCGTCGACGGCCTGGTCGTCGAAGGCAGCGAAGGCGGCGGCTTCAAGAACCCGGAAGAGGTCAGCACGCTGGTGCTGCTGCAGGCCATCCGCGAACGCGTGGACGTGCCGCTGGTGGCGGCCGGCGGCATCGTCGACGGGCGCGGCATGGCGGCGGCTTTCGCATTGGGCGCCGAGGCCATCCAGATGGGCACGCGCTTCGTGGCCAGCGCCGAAAGCCCCGTCCACGCCAACTTCAAGAACGCCATCGTTGGCGCAGAAGCCACCGGCACCTGGATGCTGAACAAGAAGGCCACACCCTGCATCCGCGCGCTGAAGAGCCAGCGCACGGCGGCCATCCATGAAGCGGGGCTGATGCCGGCCGACACCTTCGCCGGCATCCAGCAGGTCTATTTCGGCGGCGACATGGAAGCTGCGCCGGCACTGGCCGGGCAGTCGGCCGGGCTGATCCACGGCGTGCTGACGGTGCAGCAGATCATCGACGAGACGGTGGCGCAGTTCCACGCCATCGCCGCGCGCCTGGGCGCGATGGCAGCGGGCTCGACCTTCGGCTGAGCCTGCGCAGCCCAGCGCCAGATAAAACCCGCGTCGGGTCAACGGGTATGGCCCGGCGCCGTTATGAGGCTGTCCGCCTGCGCTTCACCGCCTGGGCGGCGTGCTCTCCGACATCACCACACTGAGGAACGTCCATGATCAAGAAACTGCTCGCCATCTGCTTGTCGCTGTTCGCCGCCATGGCGTTCGCGGCCGTCGACGTCAACAAAGCCTCGCAGGCCGATCTCGACAGCGTCAAGGGCATAGGCCCGGCCATCGCCGGCAAGATCACGGCCGAGCGCGCCAAGGGCAACTTCAAGGATTGGGCCGACTTCATCGAACGCGTCAAGGGCGTGGGCGAAGGCAATGCCGCCAAGTTCTCGGCCGAAGGCCTGACGGTCAACGGCGCCACCTTCAACGGCGTGGCCGCCAAGCCGGCCGTTGCACAGCCCGTCAAGAAGGACCTGACGCCGATGCCCGCCACCAAGGTTGAAGCCAAAGCCGCTGCCCCCGTTGCTGCTGCCGCTGCCAAGCCCGCCGAGATGAGCGCCGCCGACAAGAAGGCTGCTGCCGCCAAGGAAAAGGCTGACAAGAAAGCCGCCGCCGAAAAGGAAAAGGCCGACAAGAAGGCAGCCAAGGCCGCCGCCGCTGAAGAAGCCAAGAAGGCCAAGGCCGACAAGGCTGCCGCTGCGAAAGACGCCAAGGCCACGAAGGACAGCAAGGCCGCCGCCCCGGCTGCCAGTGCCGCTGCCAAGAAGTAAGACCCGAAGGCAGCGGGCCGCCCGGCCTGCAGCACTCGCGACGCCCCGCCCTGTGCGGGGCGTTTTGTTTGCGGCGCCGCGCTTAAAGTTGCGGGTTGCCCTGCGGCCGAAACACCGAACCCACCATGCTGATCACCATCGCCCCGGGCGTGCGCCTTTACGTTGACGTCGAAGGCTGCGGCCTGGTGCCCGACGGCCCCGCCATGCTTGAGCAGCCCACGCTGATCCTGCTGCACGGCGGCCCCGGCTACGACCATTCCAGCTTCAAGCCGCTGTTCAGCCAACTGGCCGATGTGGCGCAGATCGTCTACGTGGACCACCGCGGCCACGGCCGCAGCGACCGCCGCCCGGCCGACGAATGGACGCTGGACGTTTTCGCGGATGACGTGGTGCGTCTGTGCAGCGCACTCGGCATCGTCAAGCCCATCGTGCTGGGCCAGAGCTTCGGCGGCTTCGTCGCCCAGCGCTACCTGGCGCGCCACCCCGAGCACCCCGCGAAAGTGGTGCTCAGCAGCACCAGCCACCACATGGGCTTGACCCGCAAGCTGGCGATGTTCGAACAGCTGGGCGGCCCCGCCGCCCGCGACGCCGCGCAGGCCTTCTGGCAGGCACCCGGCCCGGCCACCTGGGCGGACTACAACGAACACTGCCGCGACCTCTACAACCCCACACCCGGCAACGCCGACGCGCGGCAGCGCACGGTGTTCAATGAGGACATCCTCTTCACCAGCGCCAGTGGTGAACAGCAGACCATGCAACTGCTGCCCGGCCTGGCGAAGGTGCAGTGCCCGGTGCTGGTGATGGCCGGCGAGCGGGACCCGGTCACACCGCTGGCCGACGCGCAAGACATCGCCGCCGCCATCCCAGCGCCCTGGGGCCGTCTGGTCACTTACCCGAATGCTGGCCACGGCGCCTGGCGCGACGACCCGGTGGCCGCGATGGCCACGCTGCGCGACTTCATCACGGCGCCATGAACAACAAGGCCCTGGTGCTGTTTTCCGGCGGGCAGGATTCCGCCACCTGCCTGGCCTGGGCGCTGGCCCGCTACGAACATGTCGAGACCATCGCTTTCGACTACGGCCAGCGTCACAAGGTGGAACTGCAGTGCCGCCTGCGGGTGCTGGACGAACTGCGCGCCGCCTACCCGGCGTGGGCGGCCAAGCTGGGCGCCGACCACGTCATCGACCTGGCCGTGCTGGGCCAGATCAGCGACACCGCGATGACGCATGACCGGGCCATCGAAATGCAGGCGAACGGCCTGCCCAACACCTTCGTGCCCGGTCGCAACCTGCTGTTCTTCACCTTCGCCGCCACCGTGGCCCACCGGCGCGGTTTGCAGGTGCTGGTGGGCGGCATGTGCGAGACCGATTACTCGGGCTACCCCGACTGCCGCGACAACACGCTGAAGGCCTTGCAAGTGGCGCTGAGCCTGGGCATGGACACGCCCATGGTGGTGGAAACGCCGCTGATGTGGCTGGACAAGACCGCCACCTGGCGCTTGGCCGAAACACTGGGCGGCGCGCCGCTGGTGGCGCTGGTGCAGGAGCACACCCACACCTGCTACCTGGGTGACCGCAGCACGCGCCACGCCTGGGGCTACGGCTGCGGTGCCTGCCCGGCTTGCGACTTGCGGCGCACGGGGTATGCGCAGTACGTGGACGCGGTCGCATGACGGCGCCCGGTTCTGCGTCAGACCCGCTCGCGCAGCGTGTGCTGACCGCCGCTTCGGCCGACTTCGAAGCCGCGCGCTCGGTCGGCATCCTGCCGGCCGGCCACCGCAGCCGGGGTCTGCATGGCCATGGTTTCCAGGCCACGGTGTACGCCGATTTGCCAACCGGCTGGGCGGCCTTTCCCGGTGGCGAGGTGCTGACGCTGCAAGAGCGCTTGCGCACCTGCGTCGCGCCGCTGGACTACGCCCACTTGAACACCCAACTCGACGTGCCCACCGACGAGAACCTGGCGCGCTGGATACGCGAAAGACTGGACGTGCCGGGCGTGGACCGCGTTGCCATCCAGAGCACCGCGAACCAAGGCGTGGACCTGGACCGCAGTGGCCAGGCCCACGTCTGGCGCTGCTACCGTTTCCAGGCTGCCCACCGCTTGCCGAATGTGCCCGTGGGCCACCCCTGCGGCCGCCTGCACGGCCACGGTTTCGAGGCCATCGTCCACGTCAACCAGGACTTGGGTGGCCGGCCGATCAGCGTGGACTATGACCACATCGACGCGCTGTGGGCGCCGCTGCACATGCAGTTGAACTACCACTGCCTGAACGACATCGAAGGCCTGCACAACCCGACCAGCGAAAACCTGTCGGCCTGGCTGTGGCAACAGCTGCGGCCCGGCCTGCCCGAACTGAGCTGGGTGACCGTGTACGAAACCGCGTCTTGCGGTGCCAACTTCGACGGCCACGACTACCGCATCTGGAAAGACTTCACGCTGGACAGCGCCGTGCAGTTGAAGCGCGCCCCGCCCGGCACGCCTGCCGCTGCGGTGCACGGCCACACCTACACGCTGCGCCTGCACCTGCACGCGCCGCTGGACACCGTGATGGGCTGGACGCTGGACTTCGGCGACGTGAAGGCCCTGTTCAACCCCATCTTCAAGGCGCTGGACCACCACCCGCTGCACGAGCTGGCCGGCCTGGCTGACGGCGACACCGCCACGCTGGCCGCCTGGGTGCTGGCGCAGGCACAAGCCAGCCTGCCGCAACTGGTGCGCGTGGATGTCTACGAAGCGCGCGGCTGCGGGTCTATCGTGGCAGGCGCGGGTGCATCGTCAGGCGGCCCGGCCATGCCGGTCTGACTTTCAAAGTATCTGCCTCTCGATGAGCTACGCCGTCAAGGAAATCTTCTACACGCTGCAAGGCGAGGGCGCCAACGCGGGCCGGCCTGCCGTGTTCTGCCGCTTCGCCGGCTGCAACCTGTGGAGCGGCCGCGAAGCCGACCGCGCCACCGCCGTCTGCCGCTTTTGCGACACCGACTTCGTCGGCACCGACGGCACCGGCGGCGGCCGTTTTGCCGATGCCGCCGCGCTGGCCGCCGCCATCGCCAGCCGCTGGCCCAGCACCGACACCGCGCACCGCTTCATCGTCATCACCGGCGGCGAGCCCTTGCTGCAACTGGACGACGCCCTGATCGCCGCACTGCACGGCGAAGGCTTCCGCATCGCTGTCGAAACCAACGGCACGATCGTGGCGCCGGCCGGCATCGACTGGCTCTGCGTCAGCCCCAAAGCCGGTGCGCCGCTGGTGCAGCGTTCGGGCCATGAATTGAAGCTGGTGTTTCCGCAGCTGGGCAGCGATCTGGCGGCGTTGGCTGCCCTGGACTTCGAACGCTTCTACCTGCAGCCCATGGACGGCCCGCTGCAAGGCACGAACACCGAATTGGCCATCGCGCATTGCCAGGCGCACCCCCAATGGGGTTTGAGCGTGCAGACGCACAAGGTCATCGGCATCCGCTGAGCCGCACCGGCCGCAGCCTGGCGCGCGCGAAGGCAGTCGGTCCGATCAGGGCTGTGGCGCCGTGCGCAGCAAACGCGCCGGCTCGAAACCCATCGCCTGCAGCCTGGCGGTCAGCGCCGTCCAGGCCGATGCCGACAAACGGGGCTCGCGCGACAACACCCACAGGTATTCACGCGTGGGCTCGCTCACCACCGCCAGCTGGTAGGCCTCGTCCAGTTCCACCACCCAGTAGTTGCCCCAGACCAAGGGCAACCAGGACAACCAGGCCGGTGCGAAACGCACCTGCAACTGGGCGGATCCGGCGGGGCCGATGCGACGCGCTTCGCCGATGGCCTCGTCCACCTTGCCGTCGGCCTGCGGGCAGCGGTTGACCATGCGCACCGTGCCTTCGGGCAGCAGGCTGTAGGTGGCCACGGCCGGGCCGGTGCATTGCTTCTGGAAGCGGTTGGGGTAGCGCGCGATCTCGCTCCATGGGCCCATGTAGCGGGCCAGGTCCAGGTGGGCGATGGCAGTCAGCGGCGGCCGTCCTGTCGGCGTGGGTGCATCGGCCGTCTGAGCCTCGCAGCTGGCCAGGAACAACAGCGTCACAACGCCGGCGGCAAGAAATCTGGGAAGGGGCTTGAACATGCTGCGATTCTGCGTGGCCCCGGCCATTTCAGATGGCCGTGCCGCCTGGCGTCTGGAAGTCCACCGTCTGCGCCGCTGCGGTGGCGTTGACACGGCCGGGGTAACGCAGCCAGGTCATCGCAACGTTCAGTTCCTGCACCACGTCGGCGGCTTCCAGGCGCTGGCCGCTGTCCAGCACCAGCGTGTCGGTGGTATGGGCGTCGCGCACCAGCGTCAGGTCATAGCCGCGCTCCAGCGCCGCGTAGGCCGTCGCGCGGATGCACCAGTTCGTCGAAGCGCCAGCCAGCGTGATGTGGGTGGCGCCAATCCGGGCCAGTTCGGCTTCCAGTTCGGTTTGCTCGAACGCCGAGTTGTAGGACTTGAAGATGCGCGTCTCGCCCGGCGCTGGCACCAGTTCCGGCACCCATCGCCAGTCCGCACTGCCTTGCGCCAGGTTGTGGTCGTGGTGCTGTACCCAGACGACGGCCACACCAGCTTGCCGCGCGCGGTCCACTGTCAAGGCCATGTTGCCGATGATGCGGGCGGCGTCCCACGCTTCCCGGACCACGCCGACTTGCACGTCGACCACCAGCAGCACGCCTTGTTGGCCAGCACGAACGGTTGCCATGTTGAGCGCCTTGGAATGGCTTGTGGGAGCTACCTACTTGAAGTGAACCACGAGCCAGCCCAAAACAGAGATGGTTGCAAACACGGCGACGAAACCGGCAAGGCCAAACCCGTAGATCTTGATCAATTGGTTCTTGATGTTCAGTACTTTTTTCTCGGACACCTGCAATGGCCTAAAGAAGTCTTTCAGTGGATGGCATGCATCACGCGTCGATATTCGCTGCCCGCAAGGCATTGCTTTCGATGAAGTCGCGCCGCGGTTCCACCTCGTCGCCCATCAGCATCGTGAACACGCGGTCGGCTTCAATCGCGTCGTCGATCTGCACGCGCAGCAAACGCCGCACGGTCGGGTCCATCGTCGTTTCCCACAGCTGCCCGGGATTCATTTCACCCAGACCCTTGTAGCGCTGACGACCCACGCTGGATTCTGCTTGCGACATCAGCCAGGCCATGGCACTGCGGAAATCGCCCACCTTGGCTTCCTTGGCTTTCTCGCCTTCACCACGGCGCACCAGGGCGTCGGGGCCCAACAAGCCCAGGAAGGAGACACCGGCATCCGCCAGCGCCGCGTAATCCGCGCCGTGCACGAAGTCGGCGGTGATCACGCTGCTCTTCACATTACCGTGGTGACGGCGGCTGATGCGCAGCAGGTGCTTGTCGCTGCGGGCGTCGAACTCGGCGCTGACCATCGCGTCTTTCAACACCGCCTGCAGTGCGCTGGCACTGGTCTCGGCAGCTTCCAGCGTATCCAGGTTCAGCGTCAGGCCGCTGCTGATGGCGCGCACCGCGTCCACGTCCATCCAGTTGCTCAGACGTTCGCTGACGGCATTGGCCACCAGGTAACGACGGGCCAGCGTTTCCAATGCACTGCCGTCG
>JANPHI010000398.1:0-25195 GCA_031424355.1 Betaproteobacteria bacterium | reverse complement strand
AACTGAGCGGCGCCGGTCGGCTCAAGCTGCAAGGTCCGCATGCAAGCCTCGTCCACCATCGACATAGAGGCGCCGGTGTCGATCAGGAACGTAGCTTGAAGCGCTGGCGGCAAGTCGCGCCGCTGGCGCAACAGGGCGCGCCGGCGGGCATCGCTGGGGCCGAGGTGGACCTCGACCAGCGCGCCCGAAGTGAGGATCGGGACCGTCAGGCCCCGCACGTGCCCAGGTCGCGCGAGAAGTGGGCGACCGGCTCCTCGGCGTTGATCTGCTTCACAAAGAAGCTGTCCAGGCCGAAGCGGTCATAGCCCCATTCGAGGGCGGCCTCATAGGTGGGCAGCACCTTGAAGACCTGCGAGCCTTGAATCACGACGAACTGGCCGTCGCTGTCTTCAAGCATCTTGGGCAAGGCCGACTCGAAGGCCTTGATTTCCTGCTGGAACAGCAGCATGGGCGTTCCTTTGGGTGTCTGGCTGCGACGCATCGACTGTGCGCCTATCAGCGGGCGGGTGCAACGCCTGGCCCTTGGGGGCTGGCGGGCGGAAGTTTAAGCAGTCGGCCTGCGGCAACAGATACGGGGTTTCCGCGTGCCGTCACAGCTCGCCCAGCTCGTCCCCGAAGATCGACGGCTTGACGTGATAGACCGGCACCGGCCCCATGCCGGGCAGCCGTTGCTTGTCGGTCAGCCTGCCGGGCTGGTGCACCAGGTGGCCGCGCTTCTTCAGCACCCTGGCCACGGCCGCCGCGTCGAAGCCCTTGCAGACCTCACGCTTGAACGCCTCAGGCAGCACCAGGTATTCGACCAGGGCGGCCCGCTGCTCGGCGTTGTCGGTCAAGCCGCCCGGGGTCTTGTTGAGGTAGTCGGTCGCCGCGTCGATCTTCAGCGGCCGGCCCTCGGCGTCGATCATTCGCTTGAAGCCCGCGCGCAGCGGGGTTGACGGTTTGTGATCGTCGGTGCCGCGATGCGTCCAGGTCAGCAGCGCGTCGCCGTTCTTCTCAAGCCATGCCCGCGCCTGGCTGACCATCGCCGCCTCTTCCCCGTTGTCCAGGTGGCCACGGGCAGCAAGCCACGCATTGAAGCACTGGCGCACGCCCCACGCGGCATGCCCGGCTGGCCAGGCCGTGATGCCGGCCTCGCTGGCCAGCTCACCGGCTGCCGCCACCAGGGCGAAGCGCGAACCCACCCGGCGGACCTGTTCCGATGCCGCCTCGGGCACCAGCTCGGCGCGGTAGCGGTCGATCAGCACCTGCAGCCGCTCGGGCATGCTCGCGTGGTTCTCGCACAGCCATTCAATCCACGCGCGGCCCGCCGTGCCGTAGTGGTTCGCACCCTCGCCGGTGATGGCGTCGGCCAGCTCGGCCGGTGAGTCGTGGTCGTGGGTGTGTTCAATGCCGCCCATGCCGGCGCCAGCATCGAGCGGCACGTCCACCATTCGGACTTCCATGCCGGCCTGGGTGCGCTTGCCGGCCTCGGCCATATGGTCGGCCAGGGACACCTCACCCGAGGACAGGAACAGCAGCCGCCAGGTGCGCCGCTTGCGTGACAGCCCGCCCCGGGTGGCGCGGCCCTTCTCTTGATCGTTGGCCAGCATGTAAGCGCATTCGCCGGCCACGCGCGGGTCCAACTGGCCGAACTCATCCAGGATCAGCAGGCCGTCGCAGTGCTGCACGGCCGTCGCTTCCAGGGCGTTGTCGGTCGTGCGCCAGCGCTGCATGTAGCTGGGCCGGCCCCACACGCTGGCGGCCACCTTCAGGGCCGTGGTCTTGCCCATGCTCGACGTGCCGCGCAGGTGGAAGCCGCCGCTTTCCTGGCCAGCCAGGCGCAGCACCGGGCCCGCAAAGGCGCAGCACAGGGCGAACACGATGCGCGAGTTACCCACGGCCAGCCCGGCCACCTTCACCTGCCAATGCAGCAGCGTGCCACGCTGGCGGAAGGTGTCTTCCATGCCCGCATCGCTTTGGAAGACGTAGCGCCGGCCCTCGGCCGTGCCGATGCTGCTGGACGGCAGCACGTACACCGGACCGTGCCAGCCCACGCGGTCGGTGCAGGTAACCCGCTCTGTCGGCCAGCGCGTGTCCAGGTACTGCGCCACCAGGTTGCGCGCTGCAACGCCCGGGGCCATACGCAAGCCCATATCGCGCAGCCGGCCGGCCCACTCCGAACCTTCGCCGTTCAGCAGCGAAGCGGGCATGGCCCAGGACTTGGCGTTGCCGTCCGGGTCGGTGAATTCCAGCAGCAGGCCCAAGCCGTTCGCGTCATCGGCGCGGGTGCTCGCTGCTACCACCAGGCGGGCGCACAGCCATTGCGGTTTCTTGTCGTTGCCCTCACGGTCCTTGCCAACGTGCCACAGGCCCGAGTCCTTCAGTTCGAAGGGGTCACGGCCACCGCCGAAGGGGTGCCCGCCACCGTCACCACCGTCCGCGCCGCTGCCGCCGTCGCCGTCGTGGCCACCGCCAGGCGGGCCGCCGGCATCGCCCCCTGCCGCACCCGCTGCCCGTGCGTCAACGGCCCCGCCGTCGCCCGATTTCGCCTGCTGCCGCCGCTTCGCTGCGGGCGCCTCGGGTTCGCCGGCCAGCAGCGCCGCACACGCGGCCTCGACGGTGACGCGCACAGCATCGGGCCCGGCCACCGTGGCCAGGTCGTTGAAGTCGCTGCAGGTGTCGGCCGCTGTCGCCGGGAAGGCTGGCCACACGGCCCGGGCCAGGCCTTCGGTCGTGGTGCCGGCGCGTGCCGCACTGGCGGCCTTGTCGCGGCCGGTGTTCTTGCCGGTGCGGGCCTGCGTGGCGCGGTCATCGTCGCCGCACACCAGCAGCGGCAGGGCCGCATGCAGCGTGCGCAGCTCACGCACCACGTGCACCAGGTTGCCGGCATCGAAGGCCACCGCCACCGGCCGGCCCGTGGCCTCGTGCAGGGTGGCAGCCGTGGCGTAGCCCTCGGCCAGCAGCAGCACGGCTGCGCCTTCGGTGCTGCCGATCAGGTGCCACAGGCCCGACTTCCGCCCGCCTGGCAGAAAGCGCTTGTCGGGCCCGCCATCGGCCGGCTTGTCGGGCGCGATGCGCTGCACGTTCTGCAGCTCGCCGGCCGCGTCGCGCATGGGCACCAGCAGCGCGCCGCCGGGCAGCACGCGCACGCCGTGCGGCTGCACGCCCTTGCGCACCAGGTAACCCGCAGCGGCGCTGCTGGTGGGCTCGCTGGCCTCAGCCCATAGCTTGCGGGCGTCGCGGGCCGCTGCGTCGGCGCGGTCGCGGTAGCGCGCGGCATCGGCCGCCTGCTGCTGCCGCTTGGCTTCGGCCAGGCGCGCGGCCTCATCGGTTGCAGGCGTCTGCACAGCACCGCCGCCGGCATCGGGAAAGCGGAAGCCGTGATCCTTCGCCATGCCGAACAGCGTGCCCACCGTCACCGGGCCGCCGGCCTTCAGGCTGCGCCAGGTGTCGCGCGTGCCTCGTTCGCTGTAGCTGGCGCCGCGTGCGCTCCATTCGTGCCACAGGTCGAAGGCCGCGGCCTCGGCCAGGTCAGACGCTTTTACCGCCATGCCCACGCGCGCCCAGGTGTCGCGGTCCACGTCCGGCGGGATGCTGGCCAGCGCGTCGCGGATCAGCTCGGGCGTGATCGGTCGGCGTTGCGCTGCGGGTGAACTGGTGCGGGGCGTGGGCATAGTGGCGTAATCGGATGTGGTGTTGGTGCTGCGGCTGCACGGTCACCAGATGGAACAAGGGCCGGTTGCCCGGCCCTGCCTTGGTCAGGCCTTTACCTGGATTGGTGCCGCCATGCGTCGAAGCACTGGAGAACACCCCAGGTAGCATGGCCTTCATGCCACCCCGTGATGCCGGCTTCCGTCGCCAGTTCGCCTGCTGCCGCCACCAGCGCAAAGAGCGCGCCGACTTGGCCAGGGCCAAACAAGGAACCATCACGGCCCGTCAGGGCTCTCAACCGCCGTGCCAGGGTTGCGTTGTTCTCGCGCGTCCACGCGAGCCAGGCCAGGCCAGCGGCGCCTTGGTGACTTGCCGCCCCGTTCGTGAAGGCGTCAACCAACTGGGCCGCACTTCGCATGCCGTTCAAGCACTGAATGCCACCCATGCCGGCGCCTGCGTCGAAGGGGATATCCACGAACGGGCCCCCATCGCAGCCTGCAGGCAACTCACCAGCCGACAGCACCAGAAGCCGCCAGGCCGGGCGGGCCATCGCGTCGCCGCTGCGATTGACGCGGGCCGGACCCTGCCCCTTGGCCAAGAGGCCCGCGAGCGAATGAAGTTCGGCGCTGCCGACCTGGTCGCTTTCGTCCAGCAGCAGGAAGCCCACTTCATCGGCCAGTGCAGCAAGGACTTCGGCGGCAGCCTCGGTCGCACGCCAGCAGCCGACTGGCGCGCCCCACACGCTGGCAGCGGCCCGCAGAGCTGAGGTCTTCCCGGTCGTCGTCGCACCGTGCAGGTGGAACACAGCGCCATCGTGTCCGGCGTCTGCCAGCAGCGGCCCTGCAAAGGCGCAGCACAGGGCGAACAGTAGGCGCGAGTTACCCGCAGCGAGTCCGGCGACTTGCATCTGCCAGTCGGCAAGGCCAGCGGGTTGCATGCCGGCCAGCCAGGCGCGAAGGGACTGCAGGTCTGTGGCCACACGCACGCGATGCGTGGACGGCAGGGCGGCCAACAAGCCGGCTTCAGGGCGCAGCAGCACGGGCTCGCCCAGCGCATCGGACTTCAAGATGGATCGAGCGATATGTCCCAGCGCGTCGCGCCAGGCAGACAAGTCGCTGGCGGGGGGCGCTTGCAAGGTGGCTGCGTCGGCGATCTGGGTATCGCTTTGAAGGCGGGCGAAAGTGGTTGAGTTGTGGTTCATGGTCGCAATCCTTTGATGGATGAATCGGTTGGTTGGTGTCTTCTGGAAGGTTGCCGGCGCGCCGGCCTGGGTGCTTCGGGCGGTGCCTGCTATCCGCTGTCTTCAGGCGGCAGCGGATAGCAGCGTTGGCGCTTGCGGGCATTAGGCGAGCCGGCGCTCATCGCACACCCCCTGCGGCCTGCGCTTGCTGCGTGCTGAGCTGGCGCTGCAATTCGCTGCGCACTGCCGCCGGGCTGCCCGGCTGGTGGTGCTCAGCGAAGGCACTGCAGCCGCATGCGTCGGCCATGCCTTCCACGCTGTCAGCCAGGTACTGCGCGCGCTCTGACATCAAGGCCAGAAGCACCACCACGTCGCACAGCGCGTCCACGTCCAGCGCCACGCGGTGCCGGGCTGCGTTGGCCACCGCTGCCAGTTCGTCGGTGATGGCGCGCACTTGCCAGTCGCAGCTACGCAGTGCGTCGCGCAGGGCCGTGTATCCGGCCACCAGGTCTTTACGGCTCAGTTCGGGCGTGCTGGCGCTCATCGCTCGCCCCCAGCCACAGCCGCCGCCGCGTTCACCACACAAGCCATTCGCTCGCGCGACACAGGAGGCAATAGCCACGCTGCCGCATCGCCGCGCCAAACTTCAGCGACGCAATGCATCGACCCCATGTCAGCCAGGATGCCGGCGACTTCTGCCACCGTGCGCATGCACACCACCAGGTCGATACGCTCGGGTGTTTCGATAGCCTCAATGGCCAGAAACTGCAGTTCCGCTGCCCGCTGCGCGATCTGCCCGAACAGGTCGCCCGCGAACTGGACGCGGGCCTGGGCGAGGTCGCAGTCCTTCAGCGTCTTGCGCTGGGCCAGACATTCGGCCACCAGGTCTTCACGGCTCAGGTCCTGCGGCGCCACCTGCGCAGGCGTCTGCACGTTGTTCGCGGCGCTCATGCCTGGGCCCCTTGCGATGCGGGCAACGGCTGCAGGGCTTTGAAGGCGGTGACGGTCGCCTCGTTCTGGAACATCCACCAGTCGGTGTCCCCGCGCCAGGGCGGGCCGCCGTGGGCAATGGCCAGCGTATCGGCCAGCGCGCCGATGCGGGAAACCAGCAGGCGCACACCTGCAAGCGTGCAGGCGTCTTCGCTGCCGGCGCCGATGAGTTCCGTCAGCAGCTCGACAACGGACGCCGCTTCCACGGCAATGACCCCGCTCAGCTCGGCCGTGTGCGGGCACGGGTTGGCAATGGTGGGCTTGCTCATGCTGCACCGCCTTCCTGCGTGCGCATCCGCACCGCTGCGGCTTCCAGCAGGTGGGCAACTTCCTGCAGTGCCGCGCACAAAGCGGAAGCCATCGGTTCAAGCCGCACCGTCACGCCCAAAGGCAGCGTGGTCATCTCATCCAGCAGGTTAACCTGGCGCGTCAGCCTGGCCTGGGCCACGTTCAGCAGTGCCTCAGGGGTCGCTGTCGGCGTGATGGCCACCACCGTGCGCAGGTCGGTGCCGCTTGCCATGGCGACCGAATCCAGGACGTGCAGGAAGGGCAGGCCTTGCGGTGCTGCTTTCATGCTGCACCCCCTTGCGCCACGGCCTCGGCCGCATCGGCCGCCGCGCTCAGCGCGCGGGCCATGTTGCGGGCCTGGGCGGGCGTCATCGAGCTGGCGAGCTGCAACGTGCCGGCGCCCAGCTCGAAGCCCACGCCGTAGCACTGGCCGGCGCGGCGCGTGCTGTAGACGCAGGCCAACTGCCCGCCCAGCGTGAAGGCGCCATGGTTGCGGCGCGTGCGGGTGGCAGCGTGCACCAGGTGCAGTGCGCGCTTGTCGGCGGAACGGGGGGAAGGGGAAAGGGAAGAGGGCGCGGATGCGCTCAGGGGATGACCAGCCATGGTGTCGGCTCCTTGCTTGCGGTACACAACCGCCGCCCTCGCTGTCAAACGAGGGTGGCGACCCAAAGCGGGGTTGACAGACCGGAAGCAAGGCACCGGCGCACCCGAAGGTGCCCCCACCCTGGGCCGCCGTAGAAACAGGAGCCAAGGTGTTGACGCGCAAAAAAGGCCGCTCTTGAGGCGGCCGCGCGCCTTGCTTTCCGGGCTGTCAAACCCGACACCTGTTTCGCAGGTGCGCGGGCAATGTAGCACGGGGGTTGCGGGGCGCGAAGTGCGGGGCGCGTGGGGGTGGTTGTAGGCCTGGGCGGGGTGGGGCGCGTCAGCCCTGCGGGGGACGGCGGGGGTGGTGATCGTGGGGGGTGGTGCGGCGGCCGGCGCCAGAATGCCGGCGTCCATTCTTTGCCAGAGGTCAGCATGCCCAGCTCGCAACAGACGAACGAATGCCCAATTTGCCGAGGCCAGCTCGCAGGCCCAACTTCCATGGTGTCGAGCCGCTCGGCGCGGGTCGATTGCTTCAACTGTGGGTTGCACGTCTTGACCTTCGAGGCCAGCGCCGTTTTGCAGGGCGGCAACTACGACGACCAGACCTTGCGCGCGCACATCGCCTATGGAGTGCGAAAGATGCCCCAAGGATCGACGGTCACAACGCATGCGCTGCAGCAACTGCAGGACACGACGGAACTGCCTTCGGCACTCGACCAAATCGACAACTTGGTCCTCTGCTTGGCCAGTCGGGGCCGCCCAGGTCAGGGGCATCGACTCATCGCCGCAGACATGCTGGCGACGCTCGGCGCAGTCACAGCCGAAGAAGCGGAGTGGGTGATGGTGCAGGCCCAAAACCTTGAGCTCGTCCAGGGCGTCCGAACAGGAACCACACCCGGCGAAGCCGGGGGCTACCGGGGCGCTGCATTGACCGCTTCTGGCTGGCAACGCCACCGCGAGCTGCTGCAAGCAGGCGCAGCAAGTCGGCATGCGTTCATGGCGATGAAGTTTGGTGATCCTGTCCTTGATTCGATCTTCAAAGACCACTTGCGCAAGGCCGTCGCTGCTGCAGGCTTCGAGCTGCGAACCGTGGCCGGCGACCACAGGACGGCTGGCAGTATCGACAACCGCATGCGGGTGGAAATCCGCACCAGCCGATTCCTTGTGTGTGACCTGACCCACGGCAACCGGGGCGCGTATTGGGAGGCCGGCTTTGCCGAAGGCCTCGGCCGCCCGGTCTTCTACGTGTGCCAGCGCGATGTGCTGGCCGACAGGAACCACCCCGACCACCCGCACTTCGACACCGCGCACCAGCTCATCACGACATGGAGCCCGGACACCATCGAGGCCGACATGAGCGAGCTGAAGGCCGTGATCCGCAACACGCTGCCGGCCGAGGCGACGATGCAAGACCTGAACGAGCAGAGCGGCCATGGATGACGACGAAGGCAAGGCCCGCAGAAACCTTGTCCTGGCCAGCACAGTTGTGTTGCTGGCTGCATGGCTGGAATTGCCTTTGCCAGGTCTCATTGAGAAGGTCACTTCGCTCAAGGCGGGCGAGTCGATCAGCCCAGCTCGAGCGTGGGCTGCGGTGCTGGCGGTGCTGGTGTACCTCGTGTACCGATACGACTTCTCCGAAGAAGCAGCGAAAGGCCGCGAGACGCTCAAGCAAGCGTGGGAAGCCGCCCTCGCGGACTTGATCGCGGGCCTGCTGAATCGGCACCTCAACCGCGCCGCGCGCGGCGGCCGCGACTCGCCGCACTTCGACCACAAGCTGAGGGAATATTTCGCCCACCAGCGCGAGTTCGGCGGATACGGGAAAGGGAAGGGCAGCCTGCAAGTGCCGCACGCGGGCGCAGCAGCCATCAAGATGGAAACGACGCCCTGGCAAGGCACTGTCAGCGTGCCCTTGCAAGGCAGTTCCGATGCCGGGGCAACGCGCAGCAGCAGCGGCAATCGGCTTCCTTTCAACCTGTCCAACCGCGTCGGCCGCGCGCAGGTCATCGTTCCCGCCGCGCTCTTGGTTGCATTGCGCTCGAAGGCCACGACTTCGGCGCTTGCGCCTGTCGTGTTGTCGATGCTGGCCGTTGGTGTCGCTGTTTTCAGGCTGACCAGCGCGCTGCTTTGAAGCGGCACCTTGCAGCGCCCCAGCACCGACAGTGCTTTGCAGGCGTCTGCACTCGCACGGCCACCACTGCTTCGGCTCATCACAGCGCGTCCACGTCCAGCTCGAAAGGGTTGCCCGCAACGGACTGCGCCAGCAGCTCGCGCGTGTCGCGGTCTTCAAGTCGCACGACGCCTGGCCAGTGCCACACCGCTTCGGCCCGAATGTCGCGCCCCTGCATGCGGACTGTGACCAGCACGCGCGGCAAGCGCTCGCGGTCTTGCAGTCTCGCTACGCCGGCCTGCAGCGCGGACATCTGGTCCCTGAAACTGAAAGCGTGGCCTTGAAAGAACAGACCGCCCGGTCCCTCATCCCGCATGCAAGCGGCATCGAAAACAAGGGGCTGGCCAGGCAGCGAACACGCGATCAATTCGCCCGATTTGCGCCACCGAATGCGCACGACACCAGGCCAGCGCAGGCATGCGACGGCCTCAAGGGCGTTCGGCCCGTGAGGCACCGACAGCGAAACTTCGACAGGCGCCACGCGACCGCGCAGGGCCGTTGCAGCAACCCGAAGCGCGGCCATGCGGTCAGCACTCATTGCACGCCCCCGGCCTGGCGCACTGAGCCTGCGATGCGGTCTTGCACCCACTGCAACACCAGGCTTTCGGGCCAGGCGGTGCAGCGGGGCGTGACCTGGACGCACTGCACGAACTGGGGCCGGCCGTCCGCGCCCTTCTCTCGCATCAAGCGGTAGATCGTGGATTTCTTCAGGCCGGTCAGGTGCTCGACCTCGGGCAGCCTGAGCATGCGGTCACGCTGGACCGGCGGGCGGGTTTCGGAAACAAGGTGCATGTGCTTCTCCGTGCGTTGACGTGCTGTAGAGCGACGACGCACTGTGAAACACACCCCTTCGTGCCGCACGGTTTGGCCACCATGCGGCACCGTGAACCGCCAGGGAAGGCAACACCGATCTTGGCGCTGCGGCGCCGCACGGCGCCGCAGTCTTCTCCAGCTAAGCCGACCGGCGGCGGCCCGCTTTCGGCTCTTTCAACGGCGGGTTCTTCTTCAAGACATCAAACGGTGTAGCAGCCTTGACCAAGCCCTTGCCCTTAGACCGCCCCTTGTCTGGCGCTGGATTCATGTACTTGTCGCAAGCCCGCTGCACCGTGCTGCGATGAACCCCGTATTGGTTGGAAAGGGTCTTGGTTGGCGACTTGTCGCCGCTTTCCTGAAGCGCTTTGTGCGCCTTCCATATCTCTGCGTCTGATGGCAGCCCGGGTGCACGTGTGTAGCGGCCGGCGGCGCGGCCGGCGGCGCGGCCGTTGTTCGGCACCGTCGCAGTTTCTGCCTCCGTACTGACCACGAGCCGCAACGACTGGGGCACTTCGCCGCGCAGCTCGCGTGCGATGGTGGCCACGTCCACCGACCGCAGCGCAAGCCACGAAACCATCCGGCCCCGGCTGTCCAGCGCCTTAGCAAAGTCTGCTGTTCCAGCCAGGTCGCGCAGGATGGCCAACGCCCCCGCCCGCCCTCGCAGCTCGGGCTTTGCCGCCCGCTTGGCAACCATCCTGAAGGGCTGGCCCTGACCGCCACCCCATTGCGTTGCGCTCCACGGCTGGCGACCCCGTACAGGCGCAAGGCCGCCCGCTACAGCGGTCACGCCCTTCTCGAACACCGTCGCATCGGACACGGGCTGCGCATAGGCACTGGGCTGATGCTGCAGCAGGTAGAGCGGCAGGCTGCCGGGGCCGTCCAGTCGCTCAGCCAGTAGCGCCACCATGCGCGCAGGGCTCATCGGTGCAAGCGGCGCCAGCTCGCGCACTGCGTCCGCCAGGCGCACTAAAGGCACACCGCGCAAGGCCGTGCCTTCCGCCAGCGCCAGGCCCCATGGGCGGCCCGCTGCGCTATTCGTTGCGGCCTCGTTGCCCGCCAGGTCATCGGGCGCAGACTCGGCACAGCCGAACAGTGTGTCTGCGTCCGCTTGAAGCATGGCCACACGCCCCGCTGCACCGATATCGAGACAGTCAGGGCCGTGCCCCAGCGTTACCCATTCATGCCGCAGCCATGACAACAGGCCCGCTGCGCCCTGCAGGGCCGGCAACCTGGGCAGCAGCTCAAGGGCCTCATCGCTCAGCTCAGGGCCGCGCCCATCGGCTGCGAGCTGCAGGCCCCGCGCTCTTGCCTCTGCGGCGCTGATGGATTCCCACGAAGTCGGGCAGCGAACAAGGCCGGAAGATCGCGCGGCCTGGCGGCCTTCGATCTCTTCCTGCAGGTGCTCAGCACCCGATGGAAAGGACTCACGCCACACGTCGGCATCGGTAACCGGCCTTGCGCGCAAGCCAGACCGCGCAACGAAGAATGCCGGCCGGTGAGCGTGCTCCAAAGCATCGAGCACGTGCGTTGCCGCCAGCTTCCACGGCAACAGGGCGGGCGCTTGCATCTGCTGGCGCACCAGGTCAGGAAGGGTCACCAGGGCACGCGGCAACGCCTCATCGGTGTGCAGCTCTGCAGGCGTCCAGGCCGGCCGTGTTGAATCCTCGTGCTGTCGCATCTTGCCCCCGCAAATGGCCCCGCATTGAAGGTGCACCGCGCCACCGTGCGGGGGCTCGGGCGACCTGGCCGGGATCAGCGGTCAGGGGCGCGGTGCGGGTTCAATCTACTGGCACAGCGGCACCGGCCGCAAGTTCAATCGCGGGTGATTTTGTGCAGACACCTGCGACGCTGGTGCAGACACCACACTGCTGCAGTTCCAGTGGCCTGATTCAGCGGCTGCACCGAGTGCAGACGCCTGCACCTGCCGCGTGGGTTGCGGCGCGGGGTTCTTCCTTCGCCGCTGCTTTCCGCCAGCGTGCGGGCGCAGGTTGGCCGCGCGGTCGCAGCAACGCACCAGGTCAGCCGAAGCTGGACAGCTCGGGCACCAGGTCAAGGCCTGGCGCCGCCGGCCAGCTCGGCGCAGCGGGTAGCCCGTCCCCTGAGTTTCGGCACCTTGCAAACCGAGGCAAGGCAGCGGTCTTCGGCTGTCGCCCTGCAGGGATTTGACCCCCCCCACCCCCGAAACCTCCGCGCGCAGAAATTTGGCTAACAGGTCGGTTTCCGCTTCGGTCGGCCTAGAGATTCGGACCCCCCTACCCCTTGCGCCTGGGGAGACCCGGCTGCAGCCCGAGTGCTTACTTACCTCTCGGGTGCCTCCGCATCTGCGCGGAATTCGGGGTCATCGAGCCCGCTGCAGTGAACCCTCAGCAAGGACCCGAGGTTTTCACCGGCGGCCCGACCTCGACCAGGCGGCCGACCTGGCCGGGCGTCGAAGGGTGAGGCGGGCCAGCCTGGCCAGGCTGAAGGCTCGGAAGGACAAGAGAAGAAGAGAAGGAGTTACCTCTCCTCTCCTCTCTCTGTCTGTTCCCGCTGTTCCCGGTCCGTTCCCGTTCTGTTCCCGCTCCCCCGCCACCCAGCCAATCGGCCGCAAACCCGCATGGATGCTAGGTTTCTGCCATTTCGCCGGCCCCTGTTCCCGGTGTTCCCGGTCGTTTGTGCACGCCGCGCCATTTTTTGCTCACGCATTCGGTGTTCGGGCAGCAAGCACACGCCAAAGGAAGGAGGCCATGGGCGGGTTCAACCTGCCGGGTATTCGGGGTCATCGAGCCCGCTGCAGTCAATCCTCAGCAAGGACCCGGCGTTCTCGCAGCCGGTGTGACCTCGCCCAGGCGGCCGGCGCCGAGTCGATTGCTCGCGTTCGCGTCAACAGTCGCGGCACAGTTCACCAAGGATGGAAGGCCACTGACTACACACCCCACGGGGTCCGAATTACCCCCGTGCATCGAAGTGCGGGAAGGACCCAAAGGGGGTGGGGTGGGCCTGCCGCGTTCACCGCCCTTGCCTTGACTGGTGAACTCGGCCGCCGATGCCGCGCGAAGATGGTTCCGCCGCCGCCACCCCCGGCACGGGGCAAGCTGTCGGCCTGGCCGACACCGGCCAGGCCTGTACCCTGCGGCCTCGCTCATCGCAGCGTCGCAGCCCTGAAGGCAAGCTAGAAGGACAACGCCCGGCCAAGGCCGGGCGAAGCATGCGGGGCAGCGTGGCGGTTACTGGCTGGCCTTGCGCGCCGGCATGGCCACCACCGCCGCACCCTTGCGCAGGCGGTCCAGGTAGTCGGCCCAGGTCTGCAGCATCGCGCGCCGCTGCTCGACAAACTCGGTCCGGTTGTAGGCCCGGCCGAGGCTATCTTTCACGCTGTGCGCGAGCTGCGCCTCGATGACGGACTCGGCCACGTTCAGGCGCTCGGCCAGCATCGTGCGAGCCGTGGCCCTGAAGCCGTGGCCGGTGACCTCATCGCCTGCAAAGCCCATGGCCCGCAGCGCGGCGTTGACTGTGTTCTCGCTCATTGGTCGGTCGTGGTGACGCTCCCCACGGAACACCCATTCGCCGGTGCCGGTCAGGCGCTGCAGCTCGCGCAGTTCCTCGACGGCCTGACGGGGCAGCGGCACGAGGTGCGGCTCGCCATTCAACTTGCCATCAAGTTCGCGCTTCATGCGAGCCGGGGGAACAATCCAGTCTGCCGCGTCCAGGTTGAATTCCGTCCAGCGCCCGTGGCGCAGTTCACCAGGTCGCAGCAGCAGCATTGGTGCCAAGCGCACCGCAGCCCGCACAACAGGCGTGCCCTGATACCCATAGCAGGCGCGCAGCAACTCAGCCAGGCGCTCGGGCCTCGTGATGGCGGGGAAATGCCGCACCTTTGGCTTGCGCAGCAGCCCTTTCAGGTCACGCGCCGGGTCGCTGGCCACCAGGCCCTTGCCCACCGCATAGCGGAATACCTGCGAACAGCTTTCATGCGCTCGATGGGCTGTCTCGATAACGCCTCGCGCCTCGATTTTCCGCAGCACATCCAGCAGCTCAGGCGCCGTGATCTGCGCAATGGGCCGGCGACCGACATACGGGAAGACATCGGCTTCCAGGCGTGCCAGGACTTTGTCCGCGTAGCTGGGGGACCACTCATCGCGGCGTGTCTCGTGCCACTCCCTAGCCACCGCCTCGAAGCTATCAGCGGGCGGCATCCCGGCGTCGGCCAGGCGGTCGGCCTCGCGCTTCTCTTCGGCCTGCGTCTTGCCAGCTTTGCGGGCGTCGCTCGGGTCGATGCCTTCGCTCACCAGCTTGCGGGCTTCGCTGGCCTTGCGCCTGGCCAGTGCCAGGCCGGTGTCGGGATACGTGCCCAGGCTCAGGGTTTTGCGCCGGCCGTGCACGGCGTAGTCCAGGCGCCAGCCATGCGACCCGCCCTTGACGAACAGCAGCAGATAGAGGCCGTCGCCGTCCGCCAGGCGCTTGCGCGCGTCGCCGGGCTTGATCGCCTTGATGGTGGCGTCACCGGGGATCAGGTCGCGGGCCATGCAGTAACTTTCGGGGCTTCGGAGGCCCTCAGTCTGAGTTACTGGAGAAGTTACTGCAACGCGGGCCCGCACGTCAGCGGAAGTTACTGCACGACGACGGACAACAAAAAAGCCCTAGAGCGTTGATTCTCTAGGGCTTTTTGCACTTCCACGCACGTTGCGGGACGCTTATATGGTGGCCTGGGGCGGAATCGAACCACCGACACGCGGATTTTCAATCCGCTGCTCTACCAACTGAGCTACCAGGCCGTGCAGAGCCCGAAAGTATAGCCTGAGCCGCTTCAGCCGCCGCCACGGCGGTTGCGGGACAAATCCACGCCCAGCTGCTTGAGCTTGCGGTACAGGTGGGTGCGCTCCAGGCCGGTCTTCTCGGCCACGCGGGTCATGCTGCCGCCTTCCTTGACCAGGTGGAACTCGAAGTAGCTTTTCTCGAAGGCGTCACGGGCCTCGCGCAGTGGGCGGTCGAGATCGAAAATCTGTTCGGCGCGCGGGCCTTCGCTGGGGGCGCTGGCCGGCGCTTGCAAGGCGCTGATGGGGTGGTGGCTGTGCACGTGCAAATCGCCCAGGCCCATCATTTCGCTTCGCGGGCCGGCCAGTGCAGCGGCCAGGCGTTGTGCGGGTTTGACCAAAGCCTGCTCCACCGCGCGCAGCAGCTTCTGCAGCGTGATGGGTTTTTCGAGGAAGGCGCTGGCGCCGTACTTGGTGGCTTCGACCGCCGTGTCGATGGTGCCGTGGCCGCTCATCATGATCACCGGCATCGACAACTGCCCGCTGGCCGACCATTCCTTCAGCAGCGTGACGCCGTCGACGTCGGGCATCCAGATGTCCAGCAGCACCAGGTCGGGCCGCAGCGATTCGCGGATCTGGCGCGCCTGCGCCGCGTTCTCGGCCAGCTCGACCGTGTGCCCTTCGTCGGCCAGGATCTCGGACAGCAGCGCGCGTATGCCCAGCTCGTCGTCGACTACCAAAATAGTTGCCATCGTTTCGGGGCCTGTTGCTTTAGGTCTTGCTCACAGCCGGCGCAGCGGCAAAGTTCGAAAATGATAGCGAAACGCGGGCCCCGGTCACCGGGCCGTCGGTTTCGTCACCGGCGTGCACATTGGCCGCGCGCAGGCGGGCGCCGTGCTCGTCGGCGATCTTCTTCACCACCGCCAGGCCCAGGCCCGTGCCTTTGGTCTTGGTGGTGACGTAGGGCTCGAAGGCGCGCTTCAAGACCTTGTCCGCAAAGCCCGGCCCATTGTCGATGACGGTCAGGCGCACCGCGCGCAATTCGCCGTGCTCGCCGCGCGCGATGGAGGTGATCAGTTCGACCTGCCCGTCGGGCCTGTCGGACACCGCGTCCAGCCCGTTCTGGACCAGGTTGTGGATGACCTGCCGCAGCTGCGTGGCGTCGCCCAGGATCAGCGGCAGGTCGGCCGCCAGCACGCCTTTCAGCAGGCCGTTGTCCTGCGCCTGGCCGTACAGGCCCAGCACTTCGCCGGCCAGCGCGTTCAGGTCCAGCGGCTTCATGTCGGCGGCCGGCAGGCGGGCGTAGTCGCGGAATTCGTTGACCAGGGTCTGCATCGCCTGCACCTGGTTGACGATGGTGTTCACCGAGCGCGCCAGCAAGGCCTGGTCGGCGCCTTCCAGCTTGCTGGACAAGCGGTGCTGCAGCCTTTCGGCCGACAGCATGATGGGCGTGAGCGGGTTCTTGATCTCGTGGGCCAGGCGGCGCGCCACCTCGGCCCAGGCCGCGCTGCGCTGGGCCGAGACGACTTCGGTGATGTCGTCGAAGACCATCAGGCTGGAACCGCCCGGCAGCGTGGCGCCGCGCACCAGCAAGGTCAGCGTGGCGCCGTCGCCGCCGCGTTTCAGGTCGAAGCTTTCCTGCCACTGGTCGCGTTCGCCGGCCTCGGGGCTGGTGGCCAGCAGTTCGAAGCGCTGTTCGACGCCGGCGGCCAGCTCTTCCAGGTCGTTCAGGTCGGACAGGCGCTTGCCGCGCGCGCTGGCCAGCGGGCGCTGCAGGATGCGCGTGGCGCCGGGGTTCACGGTGTCGATGCGGCCTTCGCGGTCGAAGACGATGACGCCGGCCGTCAGCGTGTCCAGGATGGTCTGCAGGCGCGTGCGCGCGCCTTCCAGCTGGCTCACGCCGCGCTGCACCTGTTCGCGCGCGTCGGCCACCTGCGCGGTCATGGCGGCGAAGCTGCGCGTCAGGCCGCCCAGCTCGTCGCCGCTGGCGAACACCGGCTTGGCGGTCAGGTCGCCGGCGGCCACCTGGCGCACGCCGTCGGCCAGCAGCAGCAGCGGCTTGGCCAGTTGATTGCCCAGCACGATGGCCAGCAGCACCGCCGCGAAGACGGCCAGGATCAGCGCCAGAGTCAAGGTGCCCACGTACATGCGGCGCAGGCTGGTCTTGGCCAGCGCGCGCTGCTGGTATTCGCTGTAAGCGGCCTGCACCGCCAGTGCGTTGGCGGCCAGCGCGCGGGGCAGCGGCTGCACCACCATCAGGTAGCGCTCTTCGCTGCCGCCCAGCACGATCTCGGCGCGCGGCACGCGGGCCAGTGCGCGCAGCCGGGGGCCGGTGCTGCCGGGCTTCAACGCCTCTTCCTCCAGCCCTTCGACCACGCTGGCCACGCCGCTTTGGCGCGCCAGGCGCAATAGCGTGGCAGCCGGCCGCTCGGGTGGGCCGGCTGCCGCGCTGCCCCCGGCCAGGTAGAGCACCTGGCCGCTGGGGCCGACCAGGCTGGCCTCGCTGGCGCCGATCTGTTCGCGCAGCCGTTCCAGGGTCAGCGGGGCCACGGCCAGGCCGGCGTCGGCCAGGCGTTCGGCAGCCACGCGGGTCTTGCCGACCAGGTCGGCGGTCAGCGATTCCAGCGTGCCCTTGCCCAGCGCCAGGCCGGCGTCCAGCGCATTGGCCACGCCTTCGTCGAACCAGGCCGAAATGCTGCGGCTGGCGAACTGGTAGGACACGGTGTAGATCACCAGCCCCGGCAGCAAGCCCACCAGCGCCAGGATGCCGGCCAGCTTGATCAGCAGGCGGCTGCCGAACTTGCCGCGCCGCACCCGCACGGCCAGGCGCGCCGCGACGATGGCCACCACCAGGGCCAGCAGCACGGCCACCGCGCCGTTGACCCAGAACAGCCAGACGAAATGGCGTTCGTAGAAGCCGCCGCCCTGGGTGCTGAACGAGACCACGAAGGCCAGCACCAGCGCCGCGCCGGTGGCGGCCAGGCTGGCCACGATCCAGCCCCAGCGCGCGGAGGTTGTCATGGGCCGGGCGGTACCTTCAAGACACGCGAAATGCCGACCGCCCAGTCACCCTGGCCGCCCAGCCCCAGTTGCATCGGCCCCGGCAGTTGCGTGGTGTCCAGCCGGTAGCTGAATTCGACGGTGTAGGCCTTGTCGTTGTCGATCTGGCCCAGGTCGGCCAGGCGCCAGCCTGAACTGCTGGACGCGGCGGTCAGTGCATCGGCCAGGCTGGGATAGCTCTGGTTCAGGCCGCCCAGGCCGACGCGCCAGGCGCCGGTCAGCGGCTGGTAGGCCACGCGCCACGACCGGCTGAGGCGCGAGACGCGGTCGTCGCGCCAGTACCAGCGGCCGCGCAGCAGCTGCGCTTCGGCGACGAAGTAGATGGGCACGCCGCTGCGCAGCGCGTCTTCCACCGCCTTGGGCAGGGTCACGCGGGCGACGAATTCGAGGTTCAGGCCGCCATCACTGCGGCTGGTCTTCAGCGTCGCCAGCTCGACGCCCTGGGCGTGGGCCATGCGGGCCGGCAGCAGCGCGAGCGACAGGCCCGGCGCGAGGCTCACGCAACACCACAGCAGCGCCGAAAGCAGGCCCTGCGTGAAGTGGCGGCGGACCGGCGGGGCGGGCATGGCGGGTGGCTGTTTCGGGGCGTTCAGGTTTTGCGGATCAGCGCGTAGAAGAAGCCGTCTTGCAGCACCGCGCTGCGGCCGTACAGCCCTGCGTGGGCATTGTCGGGCAGCGGCAGCAGATGGCCGGGCGACTGCGGCTCCAGCAGGGCTGTGCCGGGGGGCTGGCGTTGCAAAAATGCGTCGATCTGCTGCCGGCCCTCGGCCGGGAAGATGGAACAGGTGGCGTACAGCAGCCGCCCGCCGGAGGCCAGCAGCGGCCACAGGCTGTCCAGCATCTCGGCCTGGATGCGGGCCAGCGCGGTGATGTCGTCGGGCCGGCGCAGCCAGCGCACGTCGGGGTGGCGGCGCACGATGCCGCTGGCCGTGCAGGGCGCGTCCAGCAGGATGGCGTCGAAGGGCCGGCCGTCCCACCAGCCGCGCGGGTAGCGGGCGTCGCCGGCCTTCAGCTCGGCCTGCAGGCCCAGGCGGTTCAGGCCGTCCTGTACGCGCGCTAGGCGCTGCGGGTCGCTGTCCAGCGCCAGCAGGTCCAGGTCGGCCAGTTCCAGCAGGTGGGCGGTCTTGCCGCCGGGGGCGGCACAGGCGTCCAGGACACGGGCCCGGGGTTTCAGGTTCGCGCCGTTCAGCAGCAGGTGGGCGGCGCGCTGGGCCGATGCGTCCTGCACCGAAACCTCGCCGTTGGCGAAGCCCGGCAACTGGTGCACCGGGCTGGGCGCGGCCAGCACCACGGCCTGGCCACCCCAGATCGCCTGCCCGGGCGGGTCTTCCAGCAGCGTGGCCGCGCGGCCCAGCGCGGCCAGGCCGTGCACGTAAGCCTCACCGGTACCGCGCCGCGCGTTCACGCGCAACGTCATCGGCGGGTGCTGGTTGGCGGCCAGCAGCAGCGGGCCCCAGCAGGCCGGCCAGTCGCGCTTGATGCGTTCGATCCACCACAGCGGGTGGTTGTAGGCGCCCATCGGCGTGTGGCGCACGGCCTCGACGAGGGCCTCGCGTTCGCGCAGGAACCGGCGCAGCACGGCGTTGATGAAACCGGCTGCCGCCGGGGTGCGCTGGCGGACGGCCGTGACGGCCTGGTCGACCAGCGTGTGGTCAGCATAGGGCGGGGCGTCGTTGGGCTGGTCAGCGGTTCCGCCGGTCGGCCACAGCAGGGCCAGCGATGTGACCAGCAGCGCGTCCACCGTGGGCGGCGGCGTCTTGGGCGCCAGCAGGGCGCGGGCCTCGGTGGCGCTGCCCAGCCAGCGCAGCGTGTGGAAACTCAGCGCCTGCACGCCGGGGCGCATCTCGGCCGGGCAGCGGGCCAGCACGTCGGTCAGCGAACGGCCGGTGCGCACGGCCTGCACGGCTTCGGCCGTGTGGTCCAGCAGGCGGTGCAGGGCCGGCGAAGGCAAGGAAGTGGAAGAAGGAAAGGCCCCGGTCATCGGGGCAGTCTAGCCCGCCCCCGAGCGCGGACTGGAGGCCCCGCGCACAATCAGCGCCCCCGCGTCTTCCAGACCACGCATGCCCCGCAACCGACCCGCAAGCCCCGAAGCCAGCCCACGCATCTTCCGCAGCGAAGAAGAACTGGCCGCCCTGCCCGCCAGCGAGCGCATCCGCTACCGCCTGGTGCAGGCCGAACGCCGCTACCACGCCAACGACAACATCTCGGCCTATGTGCGCGAAGGCGAACTGACCGAGCTGAAGGCCGAGGTGCAGGCCAAGATGCAAGAGGTGCTGGAGGCGCTGGTCATCGACACCGAGAGCGACCACAACACCAACGAGACGGCCAAGCGGGTGGCCAAGATGTACATCGAAGAGGTCTTCCGCGGCCGCTACGTGCCGATGCCGGCGGTGACCGAATTCCCGAACATCTCGCGCCTGAACGAGCTGATGATCGTCGGCCCGATCACCGTGCGCAGCGCCTGCAGCCACCACATGTGCCCCATCTTCGGCAAGGTCTGGATCGGCATCCTGCCCAACGAGCACAGCAACCTCATCGGCCTGAGCAAGTACGCGCGCATCGCCGACTGGATCATGAGCCGGCCGCAGATCCAGGAAGAAGCCGTGACCATGCTGGCGAATGAGCTGCAAGAGCGCGTGCGCCCCGACGGCCTGGCCCTGGTGATGGAAGCCGACCACTTCTGCATGCACTGGCGCGGCGTGAAGGACAACGACAGCGCCATGGTCAACAGCGTGATGCGCGGCGCCTTCCTGAAAGACGCCAACCTGCGCCGCGAATTCCTGTCGCTGCTGTCCCGCAAATCAACCAGCTGAAGCCCCGGCTGACGTTCAAGGAAATACCGTGCTCGTTCGACTCATGTATGCCAGCCGCGCCCTCCCGTCCATCGACCAGGACGGCCTGCTGGCCATTCTGCGCAAGAGCAAGGCCAACAACCCCGGCGTCGGGGTGACGGGTGTGCTGTGCTTCAGCGAAGGCATCTTCCTGCAGGTGCTGGAAGGCGGCCGCACGGCGGTCAACCAGCTCTACAACCACATCGCCCGTGACCCGCGCCACACCGACGTGGAACTGCTGTGCTACGAAGAAATCGGCGAGCGCCGCTTCGCCGGCTGGAGCATGGGCCAGGTCAACATGTCGCGCCTGAACCCGGGCCTGCTGCTGAAGTATTCCGAGCGCCCGACGCTGGACCCGTATGCCGTTTCGGGTCAGGTGTCGATGGCGCTGTTCCAGGAACTGATGGCCACCGCGTCCATCGTCGGCCAGCCCTGAACGCAGGGCCGGCGCGCCGCGCTGCAGGCCCTGCGCGCTAGATGCGGCCGGCCTGGGCGAAGCGGAACATGCGCACCAGCAGGCTCGTCGGGAACAGCGCAATCGCGCCGTTGTAGGCCTCGGCCGCTTCGTTGAACAGCTGCCGCGCGAAGGCCAGCCGCGCATCGGCATCGCGCCAGCTGCGGGTGTGGGCCAGCACCTCGTCCTGCCGCCGCAGAGCGTCGCTGTGGTCCAGCAGCGCGAACAGGCGGCTGGCTGACGCTGACAAACCGGCTTCGGCCGTCACCCAGGCGGCCGCGTTCTCGGCCACCACCGGCCGCGCGCCCATCGCGGTGGCCGCACGCTTCACCTCGGCCAGCGCCAACAGCGTGGCGTCCAGCGCGCCGTGTTCGGCGGCCATCGGCTCGCGCAGCGCGGCCAGCAGCGGGTCGGCCGCCTGCGCGCGCAGGCGCAGCGCTTCGTCCACCTTGGCCCAGGCCCCGCCGATGGCGCTGCGCAGCGACACCAGGCGGTTGTAGGCACCCACCGTCCAGAAGACCAGCACGGCCAGCAGCGCCAGCAGCAGCCACTGGTTCTGCGTCATGTGCGGATCTCGCCCTGGCCCAGCACCACCCACTTCATCGAGGTCAGGCCTTCCAGCCCCACCGGCCCGCGGGCGTGCAGCTTGTCGGTGCTGATGCCGATCTCGGCGCCCAGGCCGTACTCGAAACCGTCGGCAAACCGGGTGCTGGCATTGACCATCACACTGGCCGAATCGACCTCGCGCAGGAAGCGCATCGCGTGCACGTGGTTGGTCGTCAGGATGGCGTCGGTGTGGTGCGAACCATGGCGGTTGATGTGGCGAACAGCCTCGTCCAGGCTGTCCACCACCTTGATGCTGATGACCGGCGCCAGGTATTCGGTGGCCCAGTCCGCGTCGGTCGCGCGCAGCACCTTCGGCAGCGCACCCAGCAGCGCGGCGGCGCGGCTGTCGCAGCGCATTTCCACGCCCTTGGCCGCGAAGACCTCGCCGATGCGCGGCAGAAAGTCCGCCGCCTGCGCCGCATGCACCAGCAGCGATTCGGCCGCGTTGCAGGGGCTGTATTTCTGCGTCTTGGCGTTGTCCGTGACGCGCACGGCCAGGTCGAGATCCACCTGTTCATCGACGTAGACGTGGCAGTTGCCGTCCAGGTGCTTGATGACCGGCACTTTCGATTCGGCGCTGATGCGTTCGATCAGACTTTTTCCACCGCGCGGGATGATCACGTCCACCGATTCGGGCATGGTGATCAGCAGGCCCACGGCGGCGCGGTCGGTGGTGGCGATGAGCTGCACCGCGTCGGGCGGCAAGCCGGCCTCCGTCAACGCGGCCTGCACGATGTGCCACAGCGCCAGGTTGGAATGCAGCGCCTCGCTGCCGCCGCGCAGGATGGCCGCGTTGCCGCTCTTGATGGCCAGCGAAGCGGCTTCGATGGTGACGTTGGGCCGGCTTTCGTAAATCATGCCGAAGACGCCCAGCGGCACGCGCATCTGGCCCACGCTGATGCCGCTTTCGCGGCGCTTCACGCCAGTGATCTCGCCCACCGGGTCGGGCATGGCGGCGATCTGCTCGCAGCCTTCGGCGACCGTGGCGATGACCTTGGGCGTCAGCTTCAGGCGGTCCACCAGCGGCTCGGCCAGGCCTGCCGCGCGCGCGGCTTTCAGGTCTTGCGCGTTGGCGATCTGCAGCGCTTCGGTCTGTTCGCGCAGGCGCCGCGCCAAGGCCCGCAGCGCGCTGTTCTTGGTGGCGGTGGAGGCGGCCGCCATGGTGCTGGACGCCGCACGGGCGGCGGCGCCCACCCCGGCCATGTAGGCGCCAAGGTCGGAGCCAGGGCTAGCGCCCAGGTCAGCGGATGGGTCGGCAGGCAGGCCAGCAGGCAGGTCTTGGAGGTTCATGGCGCTGATTTTCGCGCACCCACCGCCGGTGCGCGGCGCCTGACCCTGCTTCAGGGTGACGCAAAGGGCGACAGCGCCGCCAGCACCGCCAGCCACAGCCAGGCCGCCGGTGCGAAAGCCACGGTCGAGACCACGATGGCCGCCGTCGTTTCGGCCTGCAGCGTGTTGTAGCGCTGGGCGAAGATCAGCGCGTTGCTGCCGGCCGGCAGTGCGGCCATCACCACCACCACGGCCAGCGGCAGGCCTTCCAGGCCGAAGCCGAAACGGGCCACCAGCAGCACCAGCGCCGGCAGCACCAACAGCTTCAGCAGTGAAGCCTGCAGCGCGCCGCGCCACTGCCCCTGCAGGCCGTAGCTTTCCAGGTTCACGCCGATCAGCACCAGGCACAGCGGCACCACGGCGGCGGCCAACGTGGCCAGTGCGTCGTCCACCACCGGCGGCACGCCCCAGCCGGTCAGGTTCCAGGCCAGACCGACCAGCACCGGCAGCACCACCGGGTGGATGATGGTGTTGCGCGCGGTCAGCAGCAGCGTGTGGCGCAGCGCGGCGCCTTCGCCCTGGGCCTGGCGTTCGCGGGCCAGGTCCAGCTCCACCAGCGCCGTCAGCACCGACAACAGCAGCAGCGCGTGCAGGCTGACCAGCGCGATGTGGATGGCCAGCCCGGTTTCACCGAAGAGCGCCGCCGCGAAAGGGATGCCGACCTGCACCGAATTGCCGAAGGTGGCGGTGATGGCGCGCACGGCGGGGGCGGCGGCGCCTTCGCCGCTGGGCGCGCTACCGCCTTCGCTGGCGCCCAGGTGCTGGCCGGCGCGCCGCCGCCCCCACACGTAAACCGCGAACAGCAGCAGCAGCGCCGGCACGAAGAAGGCGGCGACGGTGCCCCAGGGCATGTGCGCCAGGTCCAGCCGCGCGGTGGTGCGCACCAGCAGCGCCGGCACGAAAAGGTAGAAGGCGGCATTGCCCAGCAGCCGCGCCGGGTCGCCTTCGCCGGGCTGGCCCAGCCAGCGCTGCCGCGCGGCGATCCAGCCCAGCGCCACGGTGACGAACAGCCCCAGCAGCTTGGCCGCGACGGCCGCCGTCATGGCGCCGCCCTTTCCAGAACCGTCACAAGCCCAGCCAGGTACCCAGCTTCAGCAGCGCGGCCTCGTCGTAGGCCTGGTAGCCCTGCACCTTGATCGGCTCCAGCTTCTTGCGGCCGGCTTCGGTGTCGTCCAGCGCGACGAAGTAGTTGCGCAGTTGGGTCACTTGTTCGGCACTGAGGGACGGGCCGGCGATCAGGTGCTTGATCGGCACCGGCTTGCTGGTGCCCAGAACCTTGCCACTCTTGGCCAGCCAGTCCTTGACCAGCGCGCCGGACGCCGTGGCGCCGACCTGCGTGAAGGTGTTTTCCACCATGAAGGGCACGGCGTCCTGGTAGCGCGTGTAGGTGTACTTCATGGCCTGCGCGTCGCCCATGGCTTCGCGCACCGTGGCGCGCACCATCCACGAGGTGATGGAGTCTTCGTCGGGCAGGCCCAGCTTCATGCCGCGCAGGTCGGCCAGGGTCTTGTAGGGCGCGTCGGCGCGCACCAGGAAGCTGGCCTTGTATTCGGTGTAGCCCTTGGTCACGGCGACCAGGTGGTAGCCGTTCTTCAGCGCGACTATGGAGATGTGCGCCGGGTGCACCAGCGCCAGGTCGTAGGTCTTGGCGGTCAGGCCCTTGCGCAATTCCTTGTAGTCGCTGACCGGCTCCACGCGCACCGGCTGGCCGAGCATCTTGCTCAGGTCGGTGGCGATGGCGGCGTAGCGGGCGCGGATCTCGTCGTTGCTGACGCGGTAGGTAACGCCTTCGTTGACGGCAAAGACCAAGGCCTGGGCCCACGGGGCAAAGGCCATCAGGGCGGCCAGAAAGACCAGGCGGGCAAGGTTCATGGCGACTTCTTGTCGGGTGTGCAGTCCCTAAGTTTAGGGCCCGCCGGCTGCAGCACCTGCGCCAACCAGTGCGCAACCGTGACGGCTGGCGCTTCGACATGCACCGTCTTGCGCCGTCCGGTCTCGCCGCGCAGCAGCGTCACGCTGCGCAGGGGCAGGCCCAGTTCGCGGGCCAGCCAGGCGCGCAGCGCGTCGTTGGCCTTGCCGTCTACCGGCGGTGCGTGCAGGCGCACGCGCAGGCAGCCGTCGTGCAGGCCATCGGCCGCCGTGCGCTTGGCGTTGGGCGACACGGCCAGTTGCAACTGGCAGCCCGTGCGCGGGGCGGCCAGCGGCTGCAGGCAGGGCCAGGGCGGCGCGTCGATGTCACTGCCCTGGCCGTTGCCGTTGCCGCTGCCGCTGCGGCTGCTGTCGCTCAGGCCGCAGCCTTCTTGGCGGCGGTCTTCGCTGCCGCTTTGGTGCCGGCCTTGGGCGCCGCCTTCTTGGCCGCCGCTCCGGTGGCACCGGCAGCGCCCGGCTTGGGCGGGAACTTCGACGCGCGCGGCTCGAACTCGAAGCTGACCTTGCCTTCCTTCGCGTCATAGGCCAGGAAGGCCTTGAACTTGCGCCGCGTCTTGTTCGACACGAAGTTCTCCAGCAGGCTGGTCTTGCCGGTGGTCA
>JANPHI010000397.1:0-4662 GCA_031424355.1 Betaproteobacteria bacterium | reverse complement strand
TTCCCAGCGCATCGGCTCCTTCAGGAACAGCCAGGCGCCGATCATGATGAACAGCGGCCCGGTGAAGCCGATGGCGGTGGTGTCGGCCAGCGGAATCTTCGTCAGCGCGATGAACCACAGCACCAGGCCCACGGTGTGCACCGCGCCGCGCGTGAACTGCCCGCCCAGGTTCTGCGGCCGGTAGGCCTGCCAGCCGGCGCGCCACACCAGCGGCAGCATCACCAGCACACCGAACAGGTAGCGCAGGAACTGCGTCTGCATCGGGTGCAGCTGCTGCGCCAGCCCGCGCATGGTGGCGTTCAACACGCAGAACAGCGCGCCGCTGGCGGCAGCCCACATCAGGCCGCGCACGGTGGGCGACAGGTGGGCGGTGCGGCTGTGCAGCCAGGCGCTGGCGGCTTTCACGCGGCGCTCATCCGGTGCTCATTCGGATTCGGGGTCGGCGCGCTGTTCGTCCAGCGCGCGCTGGTACAGGGCATTGCGCGGCGCGCCGCTCAGCTCGGCGGCCAGGGCCACGGCCTGCTTCAGTGGCAGCTCGCGCAGCAGCACGCGCAGGGTGCGCAGCGTGGGCTCGGGCAGGCTGGATACCTCCACCGCCAGCGCCGGCAGCGCGTGCAGCACCAGCACGAATTCGCCCCGGCTGTGGTTGGCGTCGGCGGCCAGCCAGGCCGGCAGGTCGGCCGCCGGCTGGGTGACGATGGACTCGAACTGTTTGGTCAGTTCGCGACACACGGTCACCGTGCGGTCGGGCGCCGTGGCGGCCAGCGCGGTCAGCAGTTCGGCAATGCGGTGCGGCGCTTCGAACAGCACTTGCGCGCGGCGGTCGGCCAGCACGGCCAGCAGGGCGCTGCGCCGCTCGGCGCCTTTCGAAGGCAGGAAGCCGGTGAAGCAGAAGCCGCCGGCCTGCGTGTCGCCGGCGGCGCTCAGCGCGGCCAGCGCGCTGCTGGGGCCGGGCAGCGGGACGATGATGTGGCCGGCGGCCGCCGCCAGCTGCACGACGACGGCGCCCGGGTCGCTGACGGCCGGCGTGCCGGCGTCGCTGATGCAGGCCACCGACTCACCGGCCGCCAGCCGCGCCAGCACGGCCTGTGCGGCTTCGCGTTCGTTGTGCGCGTGCAATGCCAGCAGCGGCTTGTGCAGGCCCAGGTGGCCCAGCAGCTGCGCGCCCACGCGCGTGTCTTCGCAGGCCACGGCGTCCACGCGGCCCAGAATGTGGATGGCGCGCAGCGTGATGTCGGCCAGGTTGCCGATGGGCGTGGCCACCACGTAAAGCGTGCCGGGCCGGTGCTGCTGGTGGCCGGCGGCCAGCGCGGCGGCGCGCTGCAACAGGGAGGGGTCTATGGTCACGAAGGTGGCAGGTGATGCAGGCGCGGGCGGCCGGGGCGGGGGCGATGGTGCAGCCACCGCCAAGGCCGGCACCAAGGTTCTGGGCGATGCGGCCGAAGAGCGAGCGCTGGCCTGGTTGCAGGCGCGCGGCCTGAAGCTGGTGCAACGCAATTATCGGGTGGCCTTCGGGCCGTCGGCACGCGGTGGCGAAATCGACCTGATCATGCGCGACCGCGACGGCACCCTGGTCTTCGTCGAGGTGCGCGCCCGCGCCGCCAGCGCGCAAGGCCAGGGCCACGGCGGTGCCGCGGCCAGCGTGGGCGGGCGCAAGCAGCAGCGCCTGATCCGCGCCGCCCAGCACTACCTGCTGCGCCTGCCGGTGCTGCCGCCGTGTCGCTTCGATGTGGTGGCCATCGACGGCGACGGTATCGAATGGTTGCAAGCCGCTTTCGACGCGCCCTGAAGATGGGGGACTTTCTGCGCCCCGCCCCTGACCTATCATCCGCCGACCATGCTTGAACAGCGCATCCAGCAGCAGTTCTTCGACAGCGCTGACCTCAAGTACCAGGCCGCTGAGTTGCTTGCGCGGCCGATCGCCGATGCCAGCGCCGCCTTGCTGGCCGCGCTGACCAACGGCGGCAAGGTGATGGCCACCGGCGCTGGTGCCGGCGCCGCGCTGGCACCCTACCTGGCGCGCCTGCTGGCCGGCCGTTTCGAACGCGAACGCCCGCCGCTGGCCGCGCTGGCGATGGAGCCTGTCGATGCCGTGCAGCAGGTGCGCGCCCTGGGCCTGCCGGGCGACGTGCTGCTGTACATCGACGACGGCGAAGGCCACAGCAGCAAGGTGATCTCGGCCGCCCAGGCCAAGGACATGACCATCGTGGTGCTGGCCGGCCGTGGCGCGCAGGCTTTCGGCGAATTGCTCGCCGAAACCGACGTGCTGGTGGCCGTGCCCCACGAACGCCCGGCCCGCGTGGCCGAATTGCACATGCTCGTGCTGCATTGCCTGTGCGATGCCGTCGATTTCCAGTTGATGGGGGACCAAGACCCGTGATGAATGTTCCGTTTCCTTTTGCGAACACCCGCGCCGCTGCGGCTGCCGCTGTGCTGGGCGCGGCGTTGACCGCCGGCTTGTCCGGTTGCGCCTTGCCCCTCGTGCCCTTGCTGGTGGGCGGCGGCATGGTCGGTGGCGGCCTGGTGGCCACCGACCGCCGCACCACCGGCACCCAGATCGAAGACGAGAGCATCGAGCTGAAAGCCGCTGCCCGCGCCCGCGAGCTGGCCACGCTGGGCCGCATCAGCATCACCAGCTACAACCGCCTGGTGCTGATCACCGGCGAGGTGCCCGGCGAGCCTGAAAAGGTGGCCATCGAGCAGGCCGTGGCGCGCGTGGAAAACGTGCGCGGCGTGGTCAACGAACTGGCCGTGGCCGACAACCTGACCCTGGGCCCGCGCTCGTCCGATGCGGTGCTCAGCGCCAAGGTCAAGGCCACCTTCGTCGATGCCAAGGACGTGCAGGCCAATGCCTACAAGGTGGTCAGCGAACGCGGCATCGTCTACCTGATGGGCCGCGTGACCGAGCGCGAAGCGGCGCGCGGCACCGAGCTGGCCAGCAGCATCCCGGGCGTGCAGAAAGTGGTGCGCGTGTTCGACATCCTGAGCGAAGCCGAACTGGGTTCGCTGGGCCGCCCCGGGCCGGTGGTGACCGCGCCCGTTTCGGCGCCGGCAGCGGCGGCCAGCGGCGCCGACAAATAAGCCGCCGCAGCCAACGGCTGCCGGCTTATTTCTTCAAGCGACGGATCAGGCTGGACGTGTCCCAGCGCTGGCCGCCCAAAGCCTGCACCTCGGCATAGAACTGGTCCACCAGCGCGGTGACGGGCATCTGCGCGCCGTTGCGGCGGGCTTCTTCCAGCACCAGGCCCAGGTCCTTGCGCATCCAGTCCACGGCGAAGCCGAATTCGAACTGGTCGGCCACCATGGTCTTGCCCCGGTTGTCCATCTGCCAGCTTTGGGCGGCGCCCTTGCCGATGACGTCCAGCACCTGCGGCATGTCCAGCCCGGCGCGCTGACCGAAGGCGATGGCCTCGGCCAAGCCTTGAACCAGGCCGGCGATGCAGACCTGGTTGACCATCTTGGCCAGTTGCCCGGCGCCGGTTTCGCCCACGCGGGTGACGGCTTTCGCGAAGTTCATCGCCACCGGTTTCATCGCGTCGAAGGGCGCGGCGTCACCACCGCACATCACCGTCAACGCGCCGTTCACAGCGCCGGCCTGGCCGCCGGAGACGGGCGCGTCGATGAAGTGCAGGCCCAGGTTCTTCGCAGCCGTGTGCAGTTCACGTGCAATGGCGGCGGATGCGGTGGTGTGGTCCACGAAGATGGCGCCAGGGGCCATGCCGGCGAAAGCGCCGTTGGCGCCCAGCGTGACCGAACGCAGGTCGTCGTCATTGCCCACGCAGGCGAAGACGAATTCGGCGCCGGCGGCGGCTTCACGCGGCGTGGCGGCGGTGCTGCCGCCGTACTCGGCCGCCCAGGCCGCTGCCTTGCTGGCGGTGCGGTTGTAGATGGTGACCGTGTGGCCGGCGCGGGCCAGGTGGCCGGCCATCGGGTGGCCCATCACGCCCAGGCCCAGAAAGGCGACGCGGCGAGGGTTTTGTGCTTCGTAGGTGCGTGTGCTCATGGCCCGAATGTTAAGGGGCCATCCAGCAACTAGACCACACGCATGTTCTCGGTGCCGGCCGACAAATCCATGCTGCGCGCGCGCTGGCTTTTCAGCTTGATCTGCAGCCGCAAGTCGTTCACCGAATCGGCATTGCGCAGCGCGTCTTCGTAGGTGATCAGCTTGGCCTCGTACAGGTCGAACAGGCTCTGGTCGAAGGTCTGCATGCCCAGTTCGCGGCTGCGCTTCATCAGTTCTTTGATCTCGGAGACTTCGCCCTTGAAGATCAGGTCGGTGACCAGCGGCGTGTTCAGCATGATCTCCACCGCCGGCACCCGGCCGCGGTTGTTCTCACGCGGAATCAGGCGCTGGCTGACCAGCGCCTTGATGTTCAGCGACAGGTCCATCAGCAGCTGCTGGCGGCGTTCTTCAGGGAAGAAATTGATGATGCGGTCCAGCGCCTGGTTGGCACTGTTGGCGTGCAGTGTGGCCAGGCACAGGTGGCCGGTTTCGGCGAAGGCCACCGCGTGCTCCATGGTTTCGCGGTCGCGGATCTCGCCCATCAGGATGACGTCGGGCGCCTGGCGCAGCGTGTTCTTCAGCGCGGCTTCCCAGCTGTCGGTGTCCAGCCCCAGTTCGCGCTGCGTGACGATGCAGTTCTTGTGCGGGTGGACAAATTC
>JANPHI010000396.1:0-16997 GCA_031424355.1 Betaproteobacteria bacterium | reverse complement strand
GCCAGCGTTCGGGCACAAAAAAGGGGCGCATCACTGCGCCCCTCTTCTGGCTGTCGGCGGCAGGTCTTACCAGCCGATGTCCTTCAGCAAAGGCAGCGTGATGTCCTTCGGCGGCACCAGCAGCGTGGTCAGGTCGCTGTTAATCGCCGGTTCCATCAGCAGGTTGGGGAAGGCGCTCGGATCCCAGTGCGAGACCGACGAACCCGTGGCCAGCACGGTCGGCGTGTTCATCAGCGGGCGGCCCAGTGCATCGGCACCGGCCCGCTTCGTCGGGTCTGACGTCAGGCTGCTGGTGACCGAGCCGGGCGTGCTGCGCGTGCCGTACTTCATCGCCGTCTCGATGCCCGCCAGGACAACCAGGCCATCGGCCTGCGACAGGCTGATCGTCGGGATGGTGACCGTCGCATCGGCGCCGCCCAGGGAAATGGCACCGCCAGCCTGGTTGTTGGCGATGATCACGCCAATGGCACCGGCGTTCTGCGCGTTCTTTGCCTTCTCGGCGAAGCTGCAAGTACCGCGGCTGATCACGGCCACCTTGCCCGCCACCGAGGCCGGCACGCCGCCTGCCGCCGTGCAGCCCAGGCCGTTGCCACCAAAGGCCAGCTTGCCGAAGTTGCCCAGGTTGTTCGGGCTCGGGCCGATGGCGGAAGCAGTGCCGTAGTCGTACAGGCCCGACAAACCCGGGGCCGGTGAGGTGAGCTTCAGCTTGGGCAGGTTGACCAGCGTTGCTGTGGCGCCGGCAACGGCTTGCGGGCCGGTCCAGGCCAGCGCCAGCGGGTTGATCGCCGAGGCTTGCCGTTCCGCATTGCTCATCGCCAGCCAGGTCTTGCCGGTGGTGTTGTCGTACAGATAGGTTTCCCACACGGCGGGCAGGCCACCGGTGGCGGCGTAGTTGCCGGTGACCGGGCTGATGCGGTTGCCGCTGGAATTCGACGTCAGCACCGAGAAGCCCAGGCCATGACCCAGTTCATGCAGCAGGGTTTCGACGAAGTTGACGTTGGCGCCCGCCAGACCGTCCACGCCCAGGTAGAAGCTGGTGCCGGTCAGGCAGCCGGCGTTGCCCAGGTTGATGTTGAACTGCGTCTTGATGTCGACGTTGCCGTAGCCCGTGCCGTCATCCGGCACGCCGGCCGACAGGTCGCTGCCGTGCAGCTTGTTGGCCAGGGCCTGGTGGTACCAGGTGCCGGCCACGCCGCCGCTGAAGTCGTGCCACAAGTTCCAGGCACCGGCGCTGCCCAGCACGGCGGTGGTCGCGGTGCAGGTCAGGGCTTCCCAACCGGCGCTCACGGTGATGTTCACCGGGCTGGTCAGGGCGGCGCCCCAGATGTTGGCCACGTACTGGTAGACGTACAGGCGTTGCGCGCCCAGCGTGGTGCCGGGGTTGCCACCGACCGGGGCCACGACCGTCGGGTCGTTGAAGCCCACGCCAGCGGCGTCGCGGGTGGTGATGGTGATGGTGGCGGCGCTGGCCGAAGCGACGGCGCCGAAAGCCAGCAGCGCGGCGGCTGCGAGGCGGGTGGTTGGGGTTTGGATGCGGCTCATGGAATCACTCCGTCGGGGCGGTGGCGGGCTTGGCGGCGGGGGCCGGCGACTTGACAGCGGCTTCGGCCTCGGCCTTGCTGCTGTACTCCTGGGTCACCAGGCTGCCGTCGGCGCGGCGCACCACGACCACATGGCTCAGGAACTCGTCGGTCAGCCGGACGCCCTGGGCGCCGCTGGCGTGGACCTTGAGGCTGGGTTGGGCCGCCACGGTGCGCGACTTCGCCTTGCCCTGCAGGGCCTTGGCTTCGTCGGCCGTTGCGGCACGCAGTTCGCCGGTCACGGCGTCACGCGCCACGACCTGGTTGGTGGCCGCAGCGGTCGCGGTCGGTGCGGCCTTGACGGCATCGGCTTGGGCCAGCGCCGGCAGGGCGGCGGCCAGTACCAGGCTGGCGCCAGCCAGGCGCAGGCAGGTCTTGGAAGAAGCAGACATATCGTTCTCCGAAAATGGAATCAGGGTGACGGCACAGCCCGCAAGCCGGCGCAGGGCCGGTTCACGGGGCTGGCCGCAGGTCGCCCAACGTCAGCGGTTGGCGGTGGCGCGGCGGCGCAGGATGGACAGGCCCATCAGACCGGCGCCCAGCATCAGCCACGAGGTGGGCTCGGGCACGGCGTTGACCACCGAGACGCTGTCGATGCCGATGTAGTTCGACGTGTCGGCCAGGCCGGTGTAGACCATGGCGAAGCGCGCCACGGTGCCCGCGCCGCGGGCTGCGAAGCTCAGCGTGAAGGGCGTCCAGGTGCCGGTCAGGGTGATGGGTGCGCCCAGCGAACCGGAGGCAAAGTCACCCGAAATCGGGTTGCTGATGCCGTAAACCAGCTTGTCGCTGTAGCCGGGGACGATGTCGGCCCGGGCCCAGAAGGTGATGCTGCCGGCCGCTGCGGTGGAAAACTGCGGCGTGATCAGCCAGCTGTTGATGTAGCCGCCCACCGTGGCGTTGTTGTAATTGCCGCTGACGTAGGACTCGGGCGAGCCGCTTTGCGCGGGGAAGATGCTGACGTCGCCTTGCGCCAGGCTGGTGGAGCCGGGCAGTGCGCCTGAATTCAGCAGCAACCAGCCGTTGGCGCCCAGCGTGGCGAAGGACTCGAAGCCCTCGTTGATCAACGTGTCCGCCCGGGCGGACACACCGGCCAACAGCAGCGCGGCTGCGACGGCGGTGCATTTCAATCGTGCAATGGTCATTACGACCCTCCTGACTACAAAGTTCCCAACGATCTCGGGGCTGCACGCGCCCCTTGCGGGTTGTGCAGCGACAAGCTTTCAAATGTCGTCAAACCGTCATGACTGAGCAAGCCCGAAAACCCCCGTTGGCCTGCCTAGGCCCCGTTTCCCCCCTTGAATGCGTGGGGCGTGAACCCAACGGGGAATAAAACGGCAAGTCGGTGGGTCGATCAGAAAAGCCCGCATGCGGTGCAAAGACCTGAGGCTGCTGCAAAGGCAGCAAGTTCGGTGCCGATGGCCCTGGGCACCCCCGTGCTCACGGGGTAGGCCGCTGGCGGTGTGGCCTATGCACGCTGCGCGCGATATTCAGGCCGCTGCGTCCCGTGTTCGCGGGGGCCGCGCGGGCACCGCTGTACCGGCCAGGCGGGCATCCTTGGCGCATCGCAGCCGTTGGGTGCTGCCCCCAACCGAGGACGTGCCGTGGATGCCCTGTTTCCTTCTTCAGCCCTGCCCCGCAGCGCCACGCGTGGAACAGGTGCGCAGGGTTACCGGCTGTCGTCCGACGAACTGCATGCCGGCCTGGATGTGCGTGCCGTCAGCCTGACGGCCTTGCCGGTGGAGCTGGTCAGCGAACTGTTGCGCATGCGCCGCTGCTGGGGCGGTGAAGCCTTCGGGGCGACCGGACCGGGCGCGCTGGCCTGAAGCGTCGCCGCTGACGCCCGTTAGCGCGCTTGTTCGCCCGGTCGCCCGTTCGCGCGATCAGGCTTTCAGGAAATCGGCCCGGCTGGCCAACCAGCGCGCAGCGTGGGCGGCCGCTGCCTGCGGATGGCGCTGCATCAAAACCGGTGCTGCCGTGCGGGCTTGTTGCAGCAGACCGCTGTCTTCGGCCAGGTCGGCAAAACGCAGCAGCGCGTCGCCGCTCTGGCGGGCGCCCATGAATTCACCGGGGCCGCGGATGTCCAGATCGCGCCGCGCGATCACGAAGCCGTCGAAGGTTTCGGCCATGGCCTGCAACCGCGCCTTGCCGGTGGGCGACAGCGGTGCCGTGTAGAGCAGCACGCAGACGCTGGCCACCTCGCCCCGGCCGACGCGGCCGCGCAGCTGGTGCAGCTGCGCCAGGCCGAAGCGCTCGGCGTGCTCGATGACCATCAGGCTGGCGTTGGGCACGTCCACGCCCACCTCGATGACGGTGGTGGCCACCAGCAGCTTCATCTCGCCGGCGGTGAACAAGGCCATCACCGCCGCCTTCTCGGCGCTGGCCATGCGGCCGTGCAGCAGGCCGACCATCGCGCCGGGCAAGGCGGCGCTCAGTTCGGCGTGGGTGGCGGTGGCGTTCTGCAGGTCGAGGTGTTCGCTCTCCTCGATCAGCGGGCAGACCCAGTAGACCTGCCGCCCGCGCTGCACCTCGTCGCGGATGCGTTCGATGACGCCCAGGCGCCGGCCGTCGGCGAACAGCTTGGTGACGATGGGCGTGCGGCCCGGCGGCAGTTCGTCGATGGTGCTGACCGCCAGGTCGGCGTAGTAGCTCATCGCCAAGGTGCGCGGGATGGGCGTGGCGCTCATCATCAGCAAATGCGGCTCTAGCTGTTGCGCTTCGAGCTTCTGCCGCAACGCCAGCCGCTGCGCCACGCCGAAGCGGTGCTGCTCGTCGACGATGGCCAGCCCCAGCCGCGCGAAGGCCACGTCGCCCTGGATGACGGCGTGTGTGCCGACGACCAGCATCGCCTCGCCGCTGGCGACCTGCGCGACCATCGCCGTGCGCGCCTTGCCCTTGCGGCTGCCGGTCAGCCAGGCCACGGTCACGCCCAGCGGCTGCAGCCACTGGATCAGCTTGCGAAAATGCTGTTCGGCCAAAATTTCCGTGGGCGCCATCAGCGCGCACTGCCAGCCGGCGTCCATGGCCACGGCCGCCGCCAGCGCCGCGACGACCGTCTTGCCCGACCCGACGTCGCCTTGCAGCAGGCGGTGCATCGGAAAGGGGCGGGCGATGTCGGCTTCGATCTCGGCCACGACCCGCTGCTGGGCGCCGGTCAGTTTGAAAGGCAGCGCGGCCAGCAGCTTCACGGCCAGGCCGTCCCGCGCGGGCACCAGCGACGGCGCCGCCAGCGTGGCGCGTTCCGCTTGCGCTTGCAGCTGCGAGATCTGCTGGGCCAGCAGTTCCTCGAATTTCAGCCTTTGCCAGGCCGGGTGGCTGTGGTCTTCCAGCGCTTCGACGGCCTGGTCGGCGCCGGGCTGGTGCAGCAGCTGCAGGGCCTCGCGCAGCGGCGGCAGGCCGGCGGGCACGACGCCGCCGGGCAGCAGTTCGTGCAGCGGCGCGCGCGCCAGGCCCGAGGCCACGGCCTTGCGCAGATAGGTCTGCGGCAGTTGCGCCGAACTGGGGTAGACGGGGGTCAGTGCGCGTGGCAGCGGCGTGTCGGCGCTGACCGCGCGGAACTCGGGGTGCACCATCTCGCGGCCGAAAAAGCCGGCGCGCACCTCGCCGCGTGCGCGGACCAGCTGCCCGGCGGCCAGCGCCTTTTGTTGCGCCGGATAGAAATTCAGAAAGCGCAGCACCAGCTCGCCGGTGTCGTCGGCCAGGCGGACCACCAGCTGGCGGCGGCCGCGCGCTTCGATGCGGCTGTCCAGCACCGTGCCCTGCACCTGCGCGGTCTGCCCGTCGCGCACGCCGCTGATGGGCGCGATGCGGGTTTCGTCCACGTAGCGCATCGGCAGGTGCAACGCCAGGTCGATGTCTCGCTTCAGCCCCAGCTTGTGCAGGGCCTTGGCCGGCCCCGACAGCTTCACCGCAGGCGTGGCGACGGGGGGAGCTGTGGCCACGGGGACTTTGGCGGGCTCGACGGCGCGTTCAGCGAGGGGCATGGAACAATTTTGACCTTCGCTGGCGGCTGCCCGCCCGCAGCCTTACCCTGCCCCCCGACATGAACATGCCGACCGACCGCGAATACACCCTCGCCGATTTCGATTTCACGCTGCCGCCCGAGCTGATCGCCCAGCACCCGGCGCCCGAGCGCAGCGGCTCGCGCCTGCTCGACGGCAGCGGTGCGCTGCCGGTGGACCGGCGCTTCACCGACCTGCCTGCGCTGCTGCAGCCCGGCGACCTGCTGGTCTTCAACGACACCCGGGTCATCAAGGCCCGTTTGCTGGGCGAAAAGCCCACCGGCGGCTCGGTGGAAGCGCTGGTCGAACGCGTGCTGCCGGGCCATGAAGTGCTGGCCCATCTGCGCGCCAGCAAGAGCCCGCGTGCCGGCACCTTCGTGCGCTTCGCCGACGCTTTCGACGCCGAGGTGCTGGGCCGCGCCGGACCCGAGGAATCGCTGTTCCACCTGCGCTTTCCGGCCGACCCGCTGGCGCTGCTGGAAGCCCACGGTCACGTGCCGCTGCCGCCCTACATCACGCATGCCGACACGGCCGACGACGTGTCGCGCTACCAGACCGTGTTCGCCGCCCGACCCGGTGCGGTGGCCGCGCCGACGGCATCGCTGCACTTCGACGACGCGATGCTGGCCCTGCTGGCCGCCCGCGGCGTGCAGCGCGCGGCCGTGACGCTGCATGTCGGCGCCGGCACCTTTCAGCCGGTGCGCGCCGAGCGCATCAGCGAACACCGCATGCACAGCGAGTGGTTCGAGGTCAGCGCCGAAACGGTGGCGACCATCGCGGCCACGCAGGCGGCCGGTGGTCGCGTTGTGGCGGCGGGCACGACGACGCTGCGGGCGCTGGAATCGGCTGCGCGGGGGGGCACCTTGCAGGCCGGTTCGGGCGAGACCGACATCTTCATCACGCCGGGCTTTCCCTTCCGCGTGGTCGATGCGCTGATCACCAACTTCCACCTGCCCAAAAGCACGCTGATGATGCTGGTCAGCGCGCTGGCCGGGCACGCGTACGTGCAGGCGCTGTACCGCCACGCGGTCGAATCGCGGTACCGCTTCTTCAGCTATGGCGACGCGATGTTCTTGCGGCGGCGTTGATTTCCGGCCTCGGCAGTCGTCGGCATCTGCTTTTGCGGATGCCTGCTGCCACAATCTTGGTTGTGATGTCTAGCACCCTTTTCAAGCAACTGCTGTCCGTCGGCACCAATGCCGACGGTCAACAAACGGTAGCCGTCTCTGGCTATGGGCGCGTTACATGCTGACTCGCCTGAAAATAGAGGGCTTCAAGAACCTGCGCGGTGTGGATCTGCGTTTCGGACCGCTTACGTGTATTGCTGGGCGTAATGGCGTTGGTAAATCTAACCTGTTTGATGCCATCGAGTTGCTCAGCAATCTCGCATCCATGCCGCTACTCAAAGCGGCCACAAAGGTACGCGGAACCGGCGGTCGCTTGTCGGGTATTGAGCAGCTATTTGGCCGTTATGGCGATACGGAGCGTGTGATTCGCCTGTCCGCAGAGATGATCGTGCCCAGGCAAGTGAGCGATGACTTTGACCGATCGGCTGAAGCCACAGCAACTTGTCTTCGGTACACCGTTGAGCTGGCTCTGCGGCCAAGCGATTCCGAGCATCAAGGTCAGATACTTCAGCTGCAACAGGAGGAATTGGTTGCCCTCAGCCTGGAAGCTGCCACCCGTGAGCTGAAATTTCTGCCTGGCAAACCCTGGCGAGCACGTTACCTCAAGGGACCGGGAAGTCGAACGTCTCCGTTCATTGAAACACTGCCAGACGGAGCCATCAAGCTTTGGGGCGACAAGGGCGGCGGCGGTCGACCCTTCGCGGTTCCAGCGGCGAAGTCTCCTCAGACGGTGCTATCGGGCGTCATCGCCTCGACGCATCCCACGGCCTTGGCGGCGCGACGGGAAATGCAGTCCTGGCGCATGCTGCAACTGGAACCCAGTGCGCTGCGATCACCGGACGAATTCGGTGATGATTCCCAGGTTTCATCCACTGGCGGACATATGCCTAATGCATTGCGCCGCATCGGCTGTCAAGCCGAGTTGGCGAACTTGTTATCAGACTTGATCCCTGGTGTTGTGTCGATAGATGTGGATAGCGACGAAGCACGGCAGCAACGGGTACTGCGTGTCACGCTGCGCGACCGCCACGGTTATGACGCGAGTTCCTTGTCTGATGGCACTTTGCGCTTTATCGCGCTAGGTCTTTTAGGCCTGGACCCTTTGACTACGGGCCTCGTTTGTTTGGAAGAGCCCGAAAACGGCATCCACCCTCTGCGTGTTCCAGAAATGATGCGTCTGGTGCAAAGCCTAGCGGAAGACTTGCCGGTTGACGCGTTAGACGATCTCACGGCTAGGTCCGCTTCGCCACGCCAAGTGATCATCAATACGCATTCACCACTGGTGGTGAAGAATTTGGCCGATGACACGCTCCTAATGGCTGACACCATGCGGCAACAGGGCCAAGAGTGGATCGCCTTCAAGGCTTTGCCTGGGACATGGCGGTCTGAGGGCCTGGAGGCCACCCAAACGGTCAGCCATGGCGTGCTGACCAGTTACTTGGGCGGAGCCGAGACTGAGCCCAGAGCCCGGTCAAGCCGTCGTACGGTGCAGGATCATCTAACTGGCCAGCTCTTCCCCAGCTGATGCATCCTTGAGATGAATTTCCTCGCCTGCACGCTGCTGGCCGACGGTACTTCTGACCGTGTGCTGAAGCCGATCTTGGACTGGCTGCTGGACATTCACTGCCCTCAGCGCCCGCACAACGTGCAGTTCGCCCAGAACTTGCCCGGCAACCCGAAAGGGCTGTCGGCGCGCATTGAGGCAGCGATTGCGGAATACCCTTGCGATATGTTGTTTGTGCATCGCGATGCCGAAGCGAGTCGATTTGAGGATCGGGAGCAGGAGATTGAGCGCGCATGGAATTCGCTTGCGCTGACGCAGAAAATGGTTGCTGTCATTCCTGTGCGCATGACCGAAGCCTGGTTGTTGCTCGATAAAGCCGCTATTCGCGCTGCTTCGGGAAATCCTAACGGAGCCATGACGCTCAAACTTCCTGCTCTGCCGAAGTTGGAAACGCTCAAAGACCCGAAAGAGGAGTTATTCGATCTGTTGCGCACAGCCTCGGGCTTAGCCTCTGGGCGACTGGGAACGTTTTCCGTCGCCGCACGACGTCACCGTGTCGCCGAACTGATGCCGACATTCGATCCCTTGCGCGCTCTGCCTTCATTTCGACGCCTTGAAGCTCAGCTGCAGCGCGCGTTTCAAAACTGACCGATGCTGCAATTCGACCTCCTCAAGACCGAAGGCCACGCGCGCCGCGGCCGCCTGACGCTGAACCACGGCGTTGTCGAAACCCCTGTCTTCATGCCGGTGGGTACCTACGGCACCGTCAAGGGCGTGATGCCGCGCAGCCTGGAAGAAATGGGCGCCGAGATCATCCTGGGCAACACCTTCCACCTGTGGATGCGGCCGGGGCTGGACGTGATCCAGCAGTTCGGCGGCTTGCACCGCTTCGAAGGCTGGCAGCGCCCCATGCTGACCGACAGCGGCGGCTTCCAGGTCTGGAGCCTGGGCGAGATGCGCAAGATCAGCGAGGAAGGTGTGCGCTTCGCCAGCCCGGTGAATGGCGACAAACTGTTCCTGACGCCCGAGGTCAGCATGCAGATCCAGACCGTGCTGAACAGCGACATCGTGATGCAGTTCGACGAGTGCACGCCCTACGAACTGAAGGGCAAGCTGACGACCGAGCGGGAAGCGCGCGTGTCGATGGAACTGAGCCTGCGCTGGGCGAAACGCAGCCGGGACGAGTTCACCAAACTGGCCAACCCGAACGCGCTGTTCGGCATCGTGCAGGGCGGCATGTTCGAAAACCTGCGGCAAGAGTCGCTGGACGCGCTGGTCGAGATGGACTTCCCGGGTTACGCCATCGGCGGCGTCAGCGTCGGCGAACCCAAGGACGAGATGCTGCGCATCATGGCGCACACCCCGCACCGCCTGCCGGCCAGCAAGCCGCGCTACCTGATGGGCGTGGGCACGCCGGAAGACCTGGTCGAAGGCGTGGCGCAAGGTGTGGATATGTTCGACTGCGTGATGCCCACGCGCAATGCGCGCAACGGCCATCTGTTCACGCGCTTCGGCGATTTGAAGATCCGCAACGCCAAGCACCGCAGCGACGAACGCCCGCTGGACAACACCTGCAGCTGTCACACCTGCCGAGCCAGCGCGCTGCCGACCGACAAGGGCGGCACGCTGTCCGGCGGCTTCAGCCGCGCCTACCTGCACCACCTGGACCGCTGCGGCGAAATGCTGGGCCCGATGCTGGCCAGCATTCACAACCTGCACTACTACGTGAACCTGATGCGCGAAGTGCGGCTGGCGCTCGACGAAGGCCGCTTCGATGCCTTCCGCGCCCAGTTCAAAGCCGACCGCGCGCGCGGCATCGACTAGGGCCCGGCATGCGGTGGCTGCGCGCTGTCTTCGGCTTCCTGGCCGCGCTGGTCATCCTGTTCGAGGAATGGGGCTGGGAACCGCTGCAGGCCGGCATTGCGCGCCTGGTGCGGACGCTGAAGCTGGACAGGTTGGAGGCGCGCATTGCGCGGCTGCCGCCCTACGTTGCGCTGGTGGTGACCTTTGCGCCGGTGCTGCTGGCGGTGCCGGTGAAGCTGGCGGCGGTGTGGCTGATGGCCCGGGGACAGGCGCTGACCGGGCTGGTCTTGATCATCGCCGTGAAGCTCGTCGGCACCGCCGTGCTGGCCCGTTTGTTCGCCTTGACGCAACCCGTGTTGATGCAGCTGGCCTGGTTCGCCCGCTGGCACGGCCACTGGATGGTCTGGAAGACCGAACTGCTGGACTGGGTGCACACGACCCCGGCCTGGCGCTGGGCCCATGCGGTGACCGAGCGCGTGCGTCAGGCTCTGCGCGGCTGGCGCTGAAACGGCGGCCGCTGCGGGTGCAGCGGCCGGGCGGTCGCCCTGACCGCCCACCGAACGATCACCAGAACTGCCAATTTCCCGTCGCGACGACCCAGGCCGCCAGCGCGCCATTCGTGACCGCATGGGCAATCACCGGCAACCACAGCTTGCCGCTGCGGATGTACAGCAGCGCGTAGGCCAGCCCGGCCACGATGGCGGCCAGCCACAGCGTGTGGGCCAGCACGAAGAGGAAGGTGGCGATGACGATGGCGCGCAGGCCGACAGCGGCCGGTTGCACGCCTTCGAAGACCGGGTCCTGCACCCAGCGCATCAGGAAGGACCGCCAGAACAGTTCTTCCATCACCGGCACCAGCAGCGCCGCACCAACGGTGCGCACGGCGATCAACGGCCACTGCAACTGGCCGTCGGCGCCACGGCCGACGAAGGCCGGCGTGGCGTCGACGCTCAGCGTCATCCACGGGGCGTCCAGGTGGATCCACAGCGCAAACACCGCCGCGCCCACGGCCACGGCCAGCACGGCTTCGCGGGCTGTGGGCAGGGACTGACGGCCCAGTTCGCCGTAGTCGCGCCACCAGGCCAGCAGCAGGCCGCCGACCAGCAGCACCTGCAGGCCGTAGAGCCAGCGCGTGTCGAAGCCCCAGCTCGCGTCCGTCGGCGCCATCTGGCGCAGGAAGAGCAAAGCCATGAAAAGACCGAAAGGCGCCGCGCGCACCAAGGCCGCGCGCCTGAAGTTCAAGCCGAACATCGGGAGCCCGCCGCTCAGGCTTTGGCCGAGCGTTCCAGCGCGCTGCGCGCACCGTCGAACTGCGCCAGCGCCTGCGCCAGGTAGGGCATGACCGGCTGCAGATCGTCGTGCAGGGTGTGCGGCGGGTTGGCGATGAAGACGCTGCTGCCCAGCATGCCGAAACCGCGCGCGTCGGCCTGCGCCACGGTCAGGCGGGCGTTGAGCCAGCCCTTCTTGGCGCCAGCGTCGGCGGTGGCCTTCAGGCGCTGCGGCAGTTGTGCTGCTTCGACCAGTTGCAACTGCGGCAGCCAGATGATGACCACGCAGTCGGGGAAGCGTTCCAGCGCCTCGCGCAGGGCGCCCAGCACGCGCAGGTAGTCGGTCTTGATCTCGTAAGGCGGGTCGATCAGCACCACGCCGCGCTTGGTGGTGGGCGGCAGCTGCGACTTCAGCGAGCCGTAGCCGTCGCCGGCCTTGACCTCCACGCCGTGCACCCCTTCCATGTAGCTGTCGAGGATCTTGTGGTCGGTGGGGTGCATCTCGTACAGCCGCAACTGGTCTTGCGGGCGCATCAGCGCGCGGGCGATGGCCGGCGAGCCCGGGTACTGCACCAGCAGGCCCTTGTTGCCGTTGAATTCGCGCACCAGGCGCACCAGCTCGGCCAGCGGCGCGGGCAGGTCGGTCTTGTCCATCAGCGCGGCAATGCCGTGTTCGAACTCGGCGCGCTTCTTGGCGTAGTCGCCCTGCAGGCTGTAGCCGCCGGCGCCGGCGTGGGTGTCGATGTAGCGCCAGCCCTTGTCCTTGAGGTTCATGTAGTGCAGCACCAGCGCGAGGACGGTGTGCTTGAGCACGTCGGCGTGGTTGCCGGCGTGGAAGGCGTGGCGGTAGGCAAGCATGCGCGGATTGTGCGTTGCGGCCGGCGCGCCGTCGGGTGGCCCACCGCCTCAGGGGCTGTACGCCGGCACACGGTGAGAAATGCTGCACTGCGGTAGGCTTTCGCCATGAGCACACTTTTCGACCCCATCCGCATCGGCCGTATCGAACTGGCCACCCGCATCTGCATGGCCCCGCTGACGCGCAACCGCGCCAGCCCTGGCCAGGTGCCCAACGACCTGATGCGCGAGTACTACCGGCAGCGCGCCAACCCGACCACCGGCGCCGCGCTGATCATCACCGAGGCCACCCAGATCAGCCCCGAAGGTCAGGGCTACCTCGACACGCCCGGCCTATTCAACGCTGCGCAGGTGGCCGGCTGGCGCCGCATCACCGACGCCGTGCACGCCGAGGGCGGGCGCATCGTCGTCCAGCTGTGGCACGTGGGGCGCATCTCGCACGTGTCGCTGCTGCCGAACGGCCAGGCGCCGGTGTCCAGCACGGCTGTCGCGGCCAAGGGCAAGACCTACATCGCCGGCGGTTTTGCCGATGTGTCGACGCCGCGTGCGCTGCGCACCGACGAGATGCCGGGCGTCGTCGCCCAGTACCGCCACGCGGCGGTGATGGCGATGGAAGCCGGCTTCGACGGCGTCGAGGTCCACGCCGCCAACGGCTACCTGATCGAGCAGTTCCTGCGCGACAGCATCAACGACCGCACCGACGAATACGGCGGCAGCATCCCCAACCGCACCCGCCTGCTGCGCGAGGTGATGACCACCGTGGCCGACGCCATCGGCGGCGACCGCACCGGCCTGCGCCTGTCGCCCGTCACCCCGGCCAACGACGCCGGCCCCGACAGCAACCCGCAGGCGCTGTACGAACACGCGGTGGCCGAACTGGCGCCGCTGAAACTGGCCTTTCTGCACGTGGTGGAAGGCGCCACCGGCGGTCCGCGCGACATCGCGCCTTTCGACTACGCGGCGCTGCGTGCGAAGTTCAACGGCGCCTGGATGGTCAACAACGGCTACACGCGGCAGATGGCGCTGGACGAAATCGCCGAAGGCCGGGCCGATCTGGTGGCTTTCGGCAAGCTTTTCATCGCCAACCCCGACCTGGGCCTGCGTTTGCGCGAAGACGCGCCGCTGAACCCGCTGAACACGGCAACGCTGTACGGCGGCGGCGCAGCGGGCTACACCGACTACCCGGCGCTGGCCTGATTGGTCAGGGCGGCGCTCCGGGCCTGTTCGGCCAGTGCCGCCTCGGTCGTGATTTCGCTGGCCGCCATCTGCCGGGCCAGCGCCACGAAGGTGGCCGTCGGCCCGGCCTGGTCGGCGCGCCGCCAGGCCAGCGTCATCGGGGCGTCCAGCGGCGGGCTTTCCAGCAGCGGCACGTAGGCCACCGCGTGCAGGTGCACGCCGCGCATTGAAGCCGGCACCGCCGACACGCCGGCACCCGCCGCCACCAGGTTCAGGTTGGTCAGCATGCGCGGCACCTCGGCCACCACACGCGGGCGGAAGCCCTGCGCTTCGCACTCGGCCAGCAGGTCGGCGTACATGCCCGGCGCGCCGGGGCGCCGGACCAGGATGAAGCCCTCATCGCGCAGTTCGTGCAGTGCCAGCGGCCGCGCGGGCTGGCCGCGTTCGTGGGCCTGCATCGCCAGCGGGTGGTCGCTGGGCAGCACCACCAGCATCGGCTCGCGGAACAGGGTCTCGAAGACCAGTTCGTCGGCGCGTGCCACCGGCTGGCGCAGGAAGCCGCAGTGCAGGTGGCCGGACTGCACGCCTTCGATGATCTCGGCGGCGTTGCATTCGCTCAGCTCCAGCGTGATGTGCGGGTGCTGCTGGCGGCAGGCGCGCAGCGTGCGCGCCAGGTAGGCGTGGGCGGCAGCCGAGCTGGTGAAACCCAGCGACAGCCGGCCCTGTTCACCCCGCGCCACGCGCTGCATGCGGGTCTCGATGGCGGCCACATCGTCCAGCACGCGCCGGGCGTCGGCCTGCAGCAGGCGGCCGGCTTCGGTCAGCGTCACGCCTTTGGCGTGGCGTTCGAAGAGTTGCAGCCCCAGCGACTTTTCCAGTGCGCGGATCTGCTGGCTCAACGGCGGCTGCTGCAAGCCCAGCAAGCCGGCTGCGCGGGTGATGTGCCCGGCGTCTGCGACGGCCAGGAAGTAGCGGAGTTGGCGCAAGTCCATATTCGAATCATATGGAATCAGCCTGTCATAGATATTTGACATCTGTAACGCGGCTGCCTAAGGTCGCGGCTCGAAACCACACAACAGCCCGAACACGGGCCGGAGACAAAACCATGACGAAATTCACGCGCCTGGCGCGCGCTGCCGCGCTGGCCCTGTGGCCCCTGGCCGCCGCCTTCCCAGCCGCCGCCGCCGCCGACACCGACGCCCTCCCGGCAGCCACCAAGATCCTCTTCGTCGGCAACAGCTACACCTTCGGCCGTGTCGACCCGGTGATGAGCTACAACGCCGCCGCCGTGCACGACCTGACGGCAGGTTTCAACGCCCTCAACGCAACCGGTACCAACAGCTATCCCATCGGCACGGTGGGCTTCGGCACCTTCGAACAGCACCCCTGGGGCGGCGTGCCCGGCATCTTCAAGAAGATGACCGACCAGGCCGGCCTGAACTACGACGTGTCGCTGTCCACCCGCAACGCGGCTTCGCTGCGCGGGCAGTTCCTGAACCCGAACAACATCGCCAACTGGGACCTGCGCGGCAACGTGGCCAGCCAGAAGTGGGACACCGTGGTGCTGCAGGCCCAGAGCGACGAGCCGCTGCCCGCCGGCAAGGGCAAGAACGCCGCGCCCGGCTCGTTCTCGATGTATGCCACCGCCTTCGAGCGCTACATCCACACCGGCAACGTCGGCGCCGGCACGATCAGCGGCAGCACCATCACCTTCACCGAGAGCCAGCTCTTCGGCAGCCAGGCGAATTGCACGTCCACCGGCACGCTCACCGCCACCGGCCTGAGCGCCACCAGCTGCAACATCACCCGCACGGCGCCAGTCAACGCCAATGCCAACGCCAGCGCGAAGATCTACGTGGAACAGACCTGGGCGCGGCCCGACATGGTCGAAGCCCACAAGATCACGACGCCCGACCTGACCAGCCCCACCGGCTCGCCCATCGTGGACACCAGCAGCGCGGGCGGCAACGCCACGCTGTACTACACCAGCGGCGCCAGCACGGCGGCGAACCTGGCGGCCATGACGGCCGACATGCACGCCGCCTTCTACAACCTGGCGGCAGCGAACAGCGGCATCACGGGCGTCATCCCCGTGGGCGACGCCTTCCAGCGCGCGGTGGACCAGGGCCTGGTCCTGACCGGCGGTTTCTACAGGGCCGACGGCACTTTCGTCGAACCCACCGACGGCACCATCAACCTGTGGTGGCTGGACCGCACCCACGCCAGCATGTACGGCTCCTACCTCAGCGCGCTGACCACCTTCGGCCGCATCACCGGGCTGGACCCGCGCAGCCTGGGCGGGGCTGAGACCGCCGGCATCGAACTGGGCCTGGGCAGCACGGCCGTGCAGATGCTGGAAGAAGGGGCCGCCCAGCAACTGGGCTTTGCTGCCGCCGTGCCCGAACCCGCCACCAACCTGCTGATGGGCGTGGGCGTGCTGGCCTTGCTGGCGGGCGCCAAGCGGGCGCGCGCGAAAAGCTGATCGAAGTTCGGGCGGGCCTGCGCCTTCGGTTCAGGCCCGGGCCCGGCTGCGGAAGAGGTCGCGGACGTTCACATCGCGCGGGCCGGGCCGCAGGGTGATGGCGTCGCCGGCCTGTACCGTGCCGGGTTCCAGCACGGCCAGGTAGCTGCCGCAGAAGCCCGACTGCACCATCATCTTGGCCGCCTGCTTGAAGCCCATCACGGCCGTGAACTTGAAGCAGGGGTAGCGCGGCTCGCTCACCGCCAGCGTGCAGTGCGGCAGTTCCAGCCGGTCGCCCACCCACAGATCGGTTTCCAGCAGGCCCTGCAGCAGCAGGTTTTCGCCCAGCAGGCCGGGTGGCAAGGTCTCTTCCCACAAGCCGATCTGGGCCTGCGCGCGCACCGTCTGCCAGAAGGGCAGGTGCTCGGCCGGATAGGCGTAGACGGCCTTGGCCAGGCCGCCGTGCACCGTCAGGTCAGCCTGCTCGTCGCCGGCCAGTCCCATCACGCCGACGGCGACGGGCCCGTCCACCGGCAGCTTGGCCGTGGCGGTCATCACCTTGCGCCCGCTGATCAGCGCTTCCCGCGCCTGACCCGTACTAACCCTGATCACCTGCATGTGGCTTTTCCCCTTGCTGGCGGCGCCCGGCCGCAGCGTGCATTACGTCATGACGAAAACGCATGGACCCCGGAGCCGAGGTGGTTACCACGCGATTACATTGCGCCCACAATCAGCCCCCCGCAGCCCTTCAGAGCGTGTTGGGCTGGTGGCGGCATTCGGCGAGCCCCGTTCCTTTTGGTCTCAATTTCAGGCCAGCAGGGCGTCCGGGTCTCACCCAATCCCGTTTTGACTTTGCCTTGATTGGAGCTTCCATGAACCGTCCCGTGCTTGAAGGCCTGCGCCTGAACGTGCCTGCCTACGTCCAACACAACCGCCTCGTCGAATGGGTGGCCGAGGTTGCCGCGCTGACCGAAGCCGCCGCCGTGCACTGGTGCGACGGCAGCGTCGAAGAATACGACCGCCTGTGCGACCAGCTGGTCGCCGCCGGCACGATGATGAAGCTCAACCCCGAGCTGCGCCCCAACAGCTACCTGGCACGCAGCGACGCCGCCGATGTGGCGCGCGTCGAAGACCGCACCTACATCTGCAGCGCCAGCAAGGACGACGCCGGCCCGACCAACAACTGGATGGCCCCGGCCGAGATGCGCGCCCTGCTGCAGACCAG
>JANPHI010000395.1:0-13979 GCA_031424355.1 Betaproteobacteria bacterium | reverse complement strand
CAGAAAAGCGTCCAGCGCCGCCCCGTCTGGCACGTAAGGCGTGTGGCCCGGCGCCAGCGACGGCGAGTGGTAGCTCATCGTGAACACGCGCTGGCCCTGCGCCACCATCGCGCGCAGCAATCGGCACTGCGTGGCCGCGTCGAAGCCTTCGGGGCTGAGGCGCGCGCGCTCCATCAAACCCAGGCGGCTCAGGATGCCGGGCAGCCGCAGGCCTTGCGCCAGTGGCGCGTCGACAAAGCCATTCACGCTGCGTCCGAAGGCGCTCAGCGCGCCGGAATAGCCCACCGTCAGCGGCACTTCCAGCAGGCGCCGCGTGGCGTCGGTGAAGAACGGTTGCTCGGGCGTGCCGTAGAAATCGGGGCCGCCGATGGCGCTGAAGCGGGTGTGCGGCACGAAGCTGCAATCGACCGTGTAGCCCAGCTCGATCAGCGTGTCGAAGGTCTTGGGCCCCAGGCCGTAGCGGCCAGCCTTGAAGCTGCGCGGCGCGGCGCCGAAGGCCTGAGCGACCGCTTCGGTGGACGCGCGGATCTTGGCGGCCTCCAGTTCGGGCGGCAGGTTGCCGTGGAAGGAATTGAAGTTGTTGACGGCCTCATCAAACGGCGGCGTCACCCACGGGTGGCAGTGCGTGCCGAAGTCGGCGCGGCCGGCGTCCACCAGGCGCCGCAAGTAGCGCGCAGCCACCGGCGACGTGGCCACCGGGTGGTCCATCACGTAGGTGGGCACCAGGCCGTAGCGGTCGTAGATCGCATGCGCGCGGTCCTGCGCGGTGATGGACGCCGTGCCGGTGCGGCTGCGGTCGAAAGGCTGTGCCCAGTCGAACTCTTCCTCGGTGTCCACCACCACCAGCAACTGCGGGCGGTCGAAGTGCAGCGGGGTGGTCTGCGGCTGGAAAGGCGGCAGGCTCACCGGGCGCCCTCGGCCATGCGCTGCAAGGCGGGCACGGCGGTTTCGATCAGGGTGTAGGTGCGGTCGAAAAAGGCGTCGTCGCCGTCCACGGGGTCGGCGATCTCCCCCGTGCTGCCGTCGCCCAGCACTTCGCGCAGGCGCAGCGCTTCGCGCTGCAGGGGCAGGCCGCGCGCAGCCAGCAGCCCCAGGTTGGCCGCGTCGAAAACCAGCACCAGGTCGGCGGCTTGCAGCAGCGCGTCGTCGGCGTAGCGCGAACGGTGCGGCGCCAGGTCCACACCGTGGCGCGCGGCCACCGTCACGGCCAGGTCGGGCGAAGGCCGACTGGGGCGGCAGGCCAGTGCGGCGCCGGTCACGCTCACGGGTTGCGCGCCTGGCGCCGCGCCCAGCGCGCGCGCCAGCAGCACGGCGGCGAAGGGGCTGCGGCAGATGTTCCCGTAGCAGGCCACCACCACCTGCACCGGCCGCCCTTGCTGCCTGGCTGCAGCCCAGGCGCCCTGCACCGTTTGCGCCACCTGCCGTGCGCGGCGTTCGCGCGCACCCGGCAGCATGCGTTGGAGGCGCTCGCCGACCTTGGCGGCGATGGCGCGCAGTTCCAGCTTGCCGGGCTGCGGGTCGTCGCTTTGCAGCGTGTCGAGCGTCTCGATGCCGATCAGCAGCCGCCCGAAAGAGCCCACCCAGCGCAGCGCCTCGCCGGCCATCACCAGCAGGCCTTCGGCTTGGCGCGATTCGATGTGGCCCAGCGTGGCGTACAGGTCGTTCAGCAGGTTGCGCGCGTAGCAAGGCACACGGTAGACCACGCGTGGCGCCGGCGCCTGGCCCATCGCCTGCGTGAACCACAGGTAGGGGAAATCGACGCCGGCCGCCATGGCCAGCGGCAGCGAACCCCAAAAGCGCGAGTTCACTTCCAGCAGTGCCTTCTGGCCGGTGGCGTCGTCGACCTTGTATTCGAACATCGCCACGCCTTCCAGCCGGCTGGCCGCGCACAGCGCCACGGTCATGGCTTCGAGGTCGGGCGACACGGCTTCGCTCTGGCGGTAGCTGCTGCCGCCGCCGCCCACCGGCTCGCGCACGCGGCGGTGCTGGAAGGCCTGGCTGATGACGCCGCCCTGGGCCAGCACCGACACGCCCACGCCGATGCCGTTGAAGCGCGCCTCGACCAGGTATTCGTCGGGCGTGGCGATCTCGTGCAGCACCGCCTGCAGCGCGGCTTCGGTGTGGCAGGCGCTGACGTTGCGCCGGCTTTCCAGCGCCCGCAGCAGGTAGGAATTGCGCGGCTTGACGAAGACCGGCAGGCCGAATTCGGCGACCAGTTGGGCCGCCGTGTCGCCCACCGCCAGCACGCGGCCGCGCGGCACCGGCACGCCGCACCGCAGCGCCATGGCCCGCGTATGGCCCTTGTCGAAGAAGGTGTTGAAGGCCAGCTCGCCGGGCATGGCCAGGCGCAGGTGGCTGACACGCTCGCGGAATTCGTGCAGCGGAATGATGCTGCGGTCGTCGCAGGGCACGACGAAGTCGGGCTGGGTCTTGTCACACACCGCCAGCAGCGCGGTGATCCAGGCCTCGGGGTCGAGCTGCAACGGCGGCAGCCGGTGCACGGCGCGCACGTAACGCGATGACAGCGCCACCGACGAGAAGTCGAAAGGCGCCACGTCCACCGCCACCCCCTGGCGGCCCAGCGAACGCACCACACCCAGGAAGGCGCGGGTGTCGCTGCCGATCACCAGGGCCGAGCGTGCCGGTGTCGGGGGCGTGGCCGGCGCGTCGGCCATCAGGCGCGGCCTTCCGCCAGCAGGTCGGGCACGGCTTCGGGGTGACCGTCGAAGACCAGGCGCCAGCGCTGCAGCATGTCGTCGAAAGCGAAGTGCGAACGGGCGCGCGCCAGGTTGGCAGTGGCCCAGGTCGGCCAGGCGTCGCGCTGGTTCAGCACCGCCTGCAGCATGGCCGTGAAGGCCGCGTCGTCCACGTCGCTGAGCACAGCCCGGCCGACTTCCGCCGGCACGATGAAGGGCACATCGCCCACCCGCGTGGCGACGACCGGGATGCCCAGCGCCATCGCTTCCAGCATCGAGATGGGCTGCTGTTCGGTGTCGGACGACAGCGCGAACAGGTCCATCTCGCGCAGCTTGTCCTGCGGCGCGGCCAGGTAGCCGGTGAAGGTGACGTCGGCGTCTATGCCCAGGGTCTGCGCCTGGGCCTGCAGCGCGGCACGCTCGGCGCCGTCGCCAACGATCAGCAACCGCAGATCGTGGGTGCGACGCGCCGCCGCGAAGGCACGCAGCAGGCGGCCCAGGTTTTTCTCCGGGCGCAGACCGGTCACCGTGCCGATGACCAGCGGCCGGCCTGCCGGTACCATCGGCCGCGCCACGGCGGCAGCGGCGATGGGTACGCCATTCGGGATGTAGCGCAGCCGCCGCGCCGGCATCCACCACGCCTGCGCGCAGGCGGCCAGCCGGCGTGACGGCACGACCACGTGGGCGTGGCCGCAGGCCAGGATGGCGCGCCGGCCCCAGACGCGGCGCGGCAGTTGGGCCTGCGCTTCGGCAGGCCCGAAGCCGTCTTCCACATGCACATGCGGAACGCGACGCGGCAGGTTGCCGGCGGCCCATTCGATGGCGCCCCAGTTGTAGGAGAACACCGCGTCGGGCTGCCAGTCTTGCAGCGCCTGGCGGAAGGCCGCACGGTTGGCCAGCGCGCCGCCACGGCGGTTGGTGATGGCCATGGCCTGCCAGTTGACGTTGGCGGCCAGGCGTTCAGCGGCCTGCATGCGGCCGTCCATGGCCACGATCAGGTGCCGGTAGGCCGGCCCGCAGGCGTTCGCCAGCGCCACGAAGCGGGCTTGCGAGCCCCCCAGGTCGAAGGTGGAAAACGCGTGGAGCAAGGTGCGCATGGCTCAAGTATCACGGGCGCCGGCTGGCACCGGCCAGCATGGCGTTCAAGGACGGCAGCGTGTCTGTCACGAAGCGCCCCAGCGTTTCATCCGCCGCGGCCAGGCTGCCTGCGGTGCTGCCGGCGCCAGTGATGGGCGTGTAGAAGAACAGCACGGCCGCGTCGTCGCCCCGGCCCAGCAGGCGGTTCACGGCCAGGCCCAGGCGCGCGCGCACGTCGCTGGTGGTGTAGTGCCCGCCTATCCAGTAGAGGTGCCAGACGCGCAGGCGCGGCGCGCTGGGGCTGCCGAGTTCAACGGAACCGCGCAAGTCAGCGGTTCTCACGGCCATCGCGCCCGTCGGCAGGGTGACCGTGGTGCCGCCGCTGGCGGTCTGTGCCCATTCGCCATGCGCTTCGGCGTCCACCAGGTTGTTGGTGGAAGTGACCAGCTTGCGGTCGTAGCCCTGGTCGCGGTAGTAGCCCACGCGCAGGCCCACGCTGGCCGGGCCTGAACGGTAGCTGCGCGTGGCCGTGGCCACGGCGTTGCTGTAGGCCGGCTCCCAGCGGGTCAGCGGCTCGTCGCTGGCGGTCCAGTCGCCAGCCTGGGCCGGCAAGGCCAGTTGCGGTGCAGCGCCGCCATGCGGCCGGTTCAGTTGCCAGTCGGCCGCCTGCACCGCCATCAGCAGAACCAGCGCAGCCGCCCCGGCCAGCCAGGGCGCCGTGAACCTGGGGCCGGCGCTGGAGGCCGCTGCAGCCGGCGGGGCGGTGGCCGGCACCGGTGCATCGGGTTCGGCGTAGCGAGAGCCCACCATGAACATCACACCAATGACCAGGCCGAAGAACACCCAGCCGTAGATGATGTGGTCGACACCAGCGGCCAGGCGGTTGTCGGACAGGTGGCCGATCATGACGATCATGTAGGCCCGCACCCAGTTCGCCACGATGGGCATCAGCAGCGAAGCCACCATGAAGATGGCGCGGCGCAGGGTCGACTGGAAATTCAGGTACGCGAACAGCGTGCCGACCATGAAGGAAGCGATCAGGTAGCGCACACCGCTGCAGGCTTCGACCACCGACCAGCTGCCCGACGGGATGACGAACTGCAGGCCTTCGCGGTAGATCGGGATGCCGGACAGGCGCACCGCCGTGGCGGCGAAATCGGCGGTCCACTCCATCATGGTCGGCACCATGAATTCACCGATGGGCACCGCGAAAAACAGGAACAGCAGCGGGAAGGTCAGCGCACGCGCCATCGCCAGCCCGTAGACCAGCGGCACGATCAGCACCAGCAGCGCGGCCAGCGCCAGCTGCGTGGCGGCATTCACACCAGCCAGTTCGCCCAGCAGCCACAGCGCGCCCGCAGCGGCCATGGGCAGCAACACCCAAGGTGCCGGGCGCGTGGGGATGGTGGCCAGGGTGTCACCCCGGCGCCAGATCAGCCAGGCCACGATGGGCGGCACCAGGAAGGCGTGGGCGAAGGTGTCCGAACGGTTCCAGATGGTGACCATGGCCACCGCGGTGTCGCGGAACAGCAGCAGCACCGCTGCGGCCAGCAACAGGGCCGGGGCAAGCCGGCGCCAGGCGGCGGGGCTGGGCAGGTGTTCGGCAAGCTTCATGCGGTTTTCATGCGGTTTTCATGCGGCGGCCGATGGCCGCTTCCAGGTGGTGGTCGAGGACGCGCAGGCGGGCGTTCCATCCGTAGGCGGCCAGCACCTGCTCGCGGCCGGCACGGCCGATGGCGTCGGCCTGCGCCGGGTCGGCCAGCAGGGCTTCAATTTCTGCCACGAAGGCGTCGGCATCGGCGGCCGACAACAGGTGCCGCCCCGGCTCGGCGGTGATGGCTTCGACACACGGGGCAGCGGCCACCACGGGGCGCGCCATGGCCATGGCTTCCAGCACCTTGTTCTGGATGCCGCGCGCCAGCCGCAGCGGCGCCACCACCACGGTGGCGTGTTGCAGGTAGGGCCGCACGTCGGGCACGGTGCCGCTGACGCGCACGGCCTCGCTGGCCAGCGCGCGCACGGCCGGCGCCGGGCTGCGGCCGACGATGTGGAAGCGCAAGCCGGGGTGGCGTTCGCGCAGGCGTGGCAGCATTTCGGTGGCGAACCAGCACACGGCGTCGATGTTGGGCCAGTAGTCCATCGCACCCGTGAAGACGATGGGCACTTCGCCGGCCGTGAACGGCGACGCGCGCCCGGCCTGCGGCTGGAAGTAGTCGGCATCGACGCCATTGCTCAGTTCACTGACCTGCGCCGCGCTTTCGGGCGCCAAGCTGCGGAACAGTTCGGCTTCTTTCTCGGTGGCCAGAAAGGTCTGATCGGCGCGTGCGGCCACTTCGCGCTCGTAGGCCAGCAGGGTGCGGCCTTCGCGGCGGTACAGCCACGACATCGGCCAGCGGTGGTCGGGCGCGTAGGCCGTCCACTTGGCGGAATCCACGTCCACCAGATCCATCAGCAAGGGGCCACCGCCCAGTTGCGCGGGCTGCGCGTATTGCGCCATGGCCGAAGAGAAGACCAGCGTGCAATCCACCGCCTGCTGCGCCATCACGCCTTGCACCCAACGCGCCATCGAGGCTTGCGCGTAGTAGCGCAAGGTCAGCGCCTGCGGGCCCAGCAAACCGGCCAGGCTGGCGACACGGGCCACCAACGGATTCAGGCGCGGCGCATGCACCTCGGCGCAGAAGGCGCGCACGGCGGGCAGGTGGCGTTCGTCGTCGGGGTCATCGATGAAGGTGCCCAGAAAGACCCGGTGGCGCGCCGCCAGGTGCTTCAGGTGATGGAAAGACCGCACCTTGTCGCCCTTGTTGGGCGGGTAGGGCATGCGGTGAACCAGGTAGAGGACGTTCGCCATGCCGCTGTGCTCAGCCCAGGTTGCGAACGACGTGGGGCCCGATGGCATTGGCCAGTGCGATGGGCATGCGCCGCCAGGTGGCAATCATCAGCTTGTACTTCGGGTTGTTCGGGTTGTTCTGGGGTATGCCGTCGCGCTTGTACAGGCAGAACTCGTAATGCAAGGGCGTGGGCTCGAAGCCCCAATTCTTCTTGAACGCATACGGCCCGGTGCCCAGCTTGCTGCGGCCGTAGTCGAAAAGCTTCAGGCCGCGCGCGCAGGCCCGGCGCATCAGTTCCCAGTACTTGAAGTCATTGGCCGCCAGGTCGCGCGCGGCCCAGTCGTCACCGGCGTAATAGGGCAGCACCTCGTCGCGGAAATAGAAGCTCAGCACGCTGGACAGCGGCTGGCCTTCGGGGCCGGTGACGGTCAGCACTTCGCAGTCGGCGCCGAAGTGTTTCTGCAGCGCCTGGAAATAGCGCTTCGACTGTGCCGGCGTGCCATGGCGGTGGGTGTTGTCGGCGTAGAGCGCGAAGAAGCGGTCCACGGTGCTGTCGATCTCGCTCTTCAGGCCGTTCTTGATGCCCTTGCGCACCATCGCACGCTGCTTGCGCGGGATGGCCAGCATGTTGGCTTCTTCGTCGGGCAGGATGGCCTTGCGGAAGGTCACGTAAAGGTCTTGCCGCGGCCAGCCGGCGTGCTGGCGGTCCAGCTGGCGCAGTTCCAGGTGGTCCACACCGAGTTGCTGCGCCAGGCGCTGCGCTTCGGCTTCCAGCGCGGTGGCGCTGGCCTCGTCATCGGCCGCCACGCCGCCGTAGACGGCGAAGGGCAGGCTGGTCAGCGCGTTGCCGAACAGGCGGCTGTTGATGTGGCCCAGCGGCAGCACGCCGCTGATGCGGCCGTCGGTCTGCGCGTAGAGGAAATACGCCTCGTGCTTGAACACGTCGCGCAGGATGTCCTGCCACGCCGCGCGGTGAAAGAAAGTGGCTTGCGGGCAGGCCAGCACGAAGGCGTCCCACAGCGCTGCGCCGCGGGCGTCGTGGGGGGCCAGACGCTCGATGGTGGTCACTGTTGCCACCGTCAGGTCGGCTCGGCCGTCACGCCAGGCAGGAAGATCTGGTCCATGCGGCCCCAACGGAAGTCCTGCATCAACTGCTGCAGGCGTTGTTCGTTGCGGCTGATGTTCACGTAATGGCGAAAGCGCGACTTGGCATCGACACCAGCCACACGGGGCTGGTCGGGGTCGATTTCCCAAGGGTGGAAATAGAAGATGGCGGGCTCGCGGTCCACGCTGTTGACACGGCGCATCAGCCAGCGCGAAACCGGGTAGGGCAGCAGCCGGAAATAACCGCCGCCACTGGACGGGAAATTGCGTTTGCGAAAGCGCACCGTGCTCACCGGCACTTCCAGCAAACCGGCGCCCACGCGGTAGGCAAAGCGCGGTGAATCGGGCATGCCGTAGTGGTCGTGCTGGATCGGGTAGATGCTGCTGCTGTAGCGGTAGCCGGCGCGCGCCAGGCTGTCGAAAGCCCACAGGTTGTTGATGCCGATGGAAAAGCTGGGCGCGCGGTAGCCGCGCACTTCGACACCGCCCAGATCTTCCAGCAGCTTCTTCGCACGAGAAATGTCTGCGTTGAAAGCGGCCGGCGTGAGGTCGCTGGCCCGCTCATGCCCGTAGCCGTGGCTGGCCAGTTCGTGGCCGCCATCGACGATGCGCCGCACCAGTTGCGGGTAGCGCTCGGCGATCCAGCCCAGCGTGAAGAAGGTGGCGTGGATGCGGTGGCTGGCCAGCATCGCCAGGATGCGGTCCACATTGCGTTCGACACGGCACTCGCGGCTGTCCCACTCGTCGCGCCGGATGTAGGGCGCGAAAGCCGAGACCTGGAAGTAGTCTTCGACGTCGATGGTCAGGGCGTTGACGATGGTGCCGGTCGGCGCGGCAGCACGCACACCGGGCAGTGCGGCACCTGCCGCCGGGTACGGGTTGCTGCTCACCGATCGCCCCCGCCAGGCTTCTTCAGTGCCGCCACCAGGGTCTGCAGCAACGCCAGCGTCTGCAGGTTGGTGCGCTCCAGGCGCAGCAGGCCGCGTTCCAGGCGCTGCAATTGGTCGCCTCGCTGGTCGGCCGCCAGCGCGGCGATCTGTTGGCTCATGCCTTCGACCTGCTCGGCGTCGAGCTGCTGGCGGTCGGCGTCGATTTCCAGTTCCTCGCCGGCCAGACCGCCGGGCATCTGCACGTCGGCGCCGGCCAGCGCGGCGGCGGCCGCAAAGGCGCCCGACGTGGCGTGCTTGGGCACGGTGTTCTCCTGCCGCAATTCGGTCACCACCTCGTTCAGGTCGTCCACCGTCAGTTGTTGCCGGCCGGCCAGGAAGCCACCCAGCATCATGCGGTCGCAGATGGCGTTGATGCGCCGCGGTATGCCGTCGCTGGCCTTGTAGATGCCGGCCACGGCGGCCTCGTCGAAGAGGCCCGGTTCGGCATGGCCGGCGCACTTCAGGCGGTGCTCGATGTACTGGCGTGTCTCGTCGGCGTCCAGCGGCCCGATGTGGCAGGTGGCCGCCACGCGCTGGCGGAACTGCTCCATCTCGGGCCGCTGCAGGATTTCACGGAATTCGGGTTGGCCGACCAGGAAGCTTTGCAGCAGGGCCTGGTTGCCGAACTGGAAGTTGCTGAGCATGCGCAGTTCTTCAACCGCGCGCGGTGTGAGGTTCTGCGCTTCGTCGACGATCAGCAGGCAGCGCTTGCCCTTGCTGGTCTGGCTGATGAGAAAAGCTTCCAGCGTGATCAGCAGTTCGCTCTTGGGCACGTCCTTCACGCGGAAACCGAAGGCCGCGCCGACCATGCGCAGCGTGTCCTCGGCGCCCAGTTGCGTCGTCACCAGATGGCCGGTGATGACGTTGCTGCCGTTCAGCCCCTCGATCAGCGAACGCAGCACCATGGTCTTGCCGGCGCCGATTTCACCGGTGATGACGATGAAGCCCTCGTTGCGCGACACGCCGTATTCCAGGTAGGCCTTGGCCCGCCGGTGCTGCTTGCTGGCGAAGTAGAAACTGGGGTCAGGGTTGAGCTGGAAGGGCTTGGCGCTCAGGCCGTAGAAGGCTTCGTACATGGCTCTAGAACCGCAGGGTGAGCGAGGCGCTCAGGGCGGATTCGCGGTAGGGGTTGGCGGCACCTGCGAAGTCGCTGTAACGCGCGCTGACCGTGGTGCCGATGTACTTGCTGAGCTGGTTGCCCCAGCTCAGGGAAGCAGACTTCAACTGGTTGCCCGCCTGCGTGGCCGTGCCGCGCGTGCGCAGGCCTGAGCCGAAGAGGTTGAGGTTGGAAGTGGGTGTGAGGCGGTAGCTGACCGTGGCATTCAAACCCGCCTGCCGAACCGGCGTGGTGTCGACACCGACGGTCGTGGTGTCGATGCGCCGCGTGTCGCTGCTGAAGGCCTGCAGCGTGAAGGTGGCGCGCCGGCCGAGGTAGGTCATGGACAGGTCGTCGCGGCGCTGCACCGTCGTGCCACCGGTCGCAAAGCCGCCAGCCACCACGGCAATCGGGTTCTGCTGCAGGGCCTGCAACAGGGCACGCACGAATTGGTCGCGCAGCAGCGGGTCGGGGTAAGCCGACGCCAGCTGGTTGTAGAGCAACTGGTACAAGGTGATGGGTTGCCCCACGCCAGCGCCGTTGGCTGCGTTGTTCGCGTCGCGCGTGCTGGTGAAACGCAAGCTGGAATTGGGGAAGCGGTGTTCCAGCAGCACCTGATAACCGTCACCGAAATAGCGCCGGTCGAGGCCGATACTGGCTGTGGTGCGCACCGAAGGCGTCCAGCGCAAATCACCGCCCCAATTGTCATAGGTCTGGCGGTAGACGCTGCCCACCGAGGTGGTTTCCTGGCCGCCCCGCAGCGAGCCGTTCCAGTCGGGGCTGGGGCGAACCAGCAGACTCATCGACAAGCGGCCGTTGTCGGTGGCACGCCCGCTGAACGTGGTGCGCTGCTGGGTGGCCAGTGCGCTCCAGCCCAGCGGCGCGCCGCCGCTGGCAGACCCGAGCGACAGGTTCACGCCCGTGCTGTGCGAGTCGGGTACGGCAACGCCCTGACTGTGCGAGGCGTCGGCGCTGAAACCCAATTGGTAGGTCGCCCACCCGGCCAGGTTGCCGCGGGCGTAAGGCTTGACCGACAGCTGGCTGACTTCGGTTCGGTTGGTGTTGGTCTGCACGCCGTCCACCGACTGCTGCCCGTAGGCCGAGATGGCCTGCTGCGTGATCGAGGCGGAGGCGTCCACGTAGACCCAGCGCTCCAGCACTTCAGCGTTGACGGCAGCGTTCAGGTTGTTCTGCAGGCTGTCAGCCTGGCCCTGCCCGGGCACAGAACGGAGGTGCTGGATGACGTTCAGGCCGTAGTCCAGCGTGCCGCGCACGCGACCGCTGCCGGCCGTGACTTGCACGCCCGGGTGGACTTGCAGCACCACGTCGTCCCGTCCCTGCAGCGCTGGCAAGGTGCTGTGAACCACACTCAGCGTGGTGTCCACCACCGGCGTGATGCGCAGCGCGCCAGCGTTTTGCGCAGCCACCGGCAGCACCGCCAGACCGGCGCCAACCGCCCAGGCCGCGCGGGCCAGCACGGCCCTCCGCAGGCCGCAGGGCCGGGCCTGGGAACCAGGCTTGAACACGGCGGTCACGCCCCGGGCTTGGGCTCAGGGCCCGCGTCAGGTGCTGGCCGGAAACCACCGTCATCGGTGTTGGCCCGGGACGCCTCGGCCCCATAGCCGTAGCCATACCCGTAGCCGTAGCCATACCCGTAGCCATAGCCTTCGCCGTAGGCACCGGCAGTGCCGCCGCGGGCCTTGTTCAGCACCATCAGTTTCAGCGGGCAATGCTCGATGGCCGCCAAGGCCTGGCGCACCGTGCTCTGCAAGGTGCGGTCGGCATGAACCACCACCACGATCTGGCCCATGTGGGTGGCCAGCACGCGCGACTCGGTGGTCAGCAGCAGCGGCGGCGAATCGAAAATGATGATGCGGTCGGGGTAGCGCGTGGCCATGTCTTCCAGCAGCTCCGACATGGCGTCGCTGGCCAGCAATTCGGTGGCCCGCGGGTGCGGCCGGCCGCTCGGCAGGATGGTCAGCTTGTCAACGTTGGTGCGCAGCAGCACGTCGGCCATTTCGGCCTTGCCTTCCAGCAGGTCGAGCAGGCCCGGCCCGGGCGGCAGGCCCAGCATGCGCAGCACCGAAGGCCGCGCCACGTCGGCGTCGACCAGCATCACGGTGTGGTCGAGTTCGGCCGCAATGCTCATGGCCAGGTTGATCGACGAGAAGCTCTTGCCCTCACCGGGCAACGCGCTGGTCACCATGATCAGGTTGCCGTGCGCCACGGTGGCGGCACCGCGGCCCATGGCATTGGCGATCAGCGGGCGCTTGATGACGCGGTACTGGTCGGCCATGTGCGAGCGCGGTGCGTTCGGTGTGACGATGCCGGCAGCCGCGACCGCCACGAGGTCGATCTCGACCAGCCTGGACTGCTGGAACACGTCCAGGCTTTCCTCGGGTGGCGCGCCCGGCACAGACAAGGGCGTCGGGCCGGGCGTGGCTGCGGCCGGCACGCTGCGCACGGGTGCATCGGCCACAGCGGCTGCACCCGACACGTAGGCCCAGGGCGCTGCCGCAGGTTCGGCGGCCGCCGTCGCAGCACCCGGCGCCTCAATTTCAGGGATGTGGATACCGGCTTGGCGCAATTGCTCCAGGCGCAGCGCGGCTTGCTCGATCAGGCTGGCCATGTTCAGCCTCCGAAACGCGTGGTGAGCGACATGGCGATCAGGCCGGCCACGAACAGGCCGATCAGGCCGCCCGAGGCCGCGAAATAACGAAACAGCCCCATGCGCTGCCGCTTGCGGTCGCTATCGGTGGTCAACAAGGTGACCACACCCAGCAGCGGCATACCGGTCTTCATGCGCAGCTCGTCCGCGTCGCTGAACGTGGGGCGCAACTGGCTGGCGGCCAGCGCAAACACCACGCCCATGCCCAACGACGCCGCCAGCACCAGCAGGTACAGCGCGACACGGTTGGGCGAGACCGGTTGCGGGGACACACGCGGCGGGTCGATGAGGCGGAATTCAGCCATGCCCGACGCCACGTCGAGTTCACCCGACATCACCGCCGACTGGCGACGGGCCACCAAGTCGTCGTAATTCTTCTTCGTGATGGCGTAGTCGCGATTCAACTGCGAAGCCTCGGCTTCCAGTTGCGGCGCCGTCTTCATCGCTTCTCGCGCAGCGGCGTAACGGGCCGTGAATTCGCCGACCCGGGCCTTCAGGCCCGCCACCTGCACTTCGGCCGCCGCCAGCGAACGACCGAGCTCTTGGGCGGCCAGGCTGGCGCTCGGGCCCGGCGAGCCCGCGCCTTGGGCTGCAGCGGCCGCAGCGGCAATGGCCAGGCGGCGCAACTCTTGAACTTCCTTGCGCTTTTGATCGTCCAGGTCTTTCAGCAACCGTTTGGTGCTGACCACGTCAGGGTGCTGGTCGGTGTAGCGCTGCAGCAGCGAATCGAGGTTGCGTTTTTGCGCTTCAATGCGGCCGTCCAATTCGGGCGTGGCCACCGGGAACGCCGCTTCCTGCGAGGCCGGCGTGCTGCCCGACGAGGGTGCGGGTGCGCGTTCGTGTGCCAGTTGCTGACGCGCGGCGTCACGCGAATTTTCGGCTTCCTTCAGCTGCAGGCGCGCGGCGTCCAGCTGTTGACTCATCTCGGCCAGGCGCGCGGTTGAGTCCTTGCCATCACCCGTCTGCATGGCAATGTTGCGCAGGCGGAATTCTTTCAGCCGCGTCTCGGCCGCTTCCAGTTTCGCCTCGAAGGATTTGATCTGTTCGGTCAGGAAGGTCTTGGCCGAATCGGTGTCCTTGCGGCTGGCGCCCAGACCTGATTCCACGAAAATGGAGACCATCGCCTGCACCACGCGCTTGGCACGCTCGGGTTCCCGGTCACGGTAGGCCATCGAGTACAAATTCTGACCCGCACCGCTGCGGATTTCGATGCCCTTCATCAAACGTTCAACCAAGTCTTCTTGCTCGCCTTTCGACTGGCTTTTCAGATCGAGGTCGGCCATCCGGATCAACTTTTCGATGTTCGGCCGGCTGATCAGCGTGCGACTGAGCATGCCGATCTGCTGGTCGACGTTCGGTTGCACCGCCAGACCCGACATCAGCGGCTTCAGGATGGAATCCGTATCGACGTAGATGCGCGCCGCTGCCTCGTAGCGGTCGGGGATCTTCCACACCACGGCCACACCCAAGATGGCCGTGATCCAGGCCACGATCAGACCCAGCCAGCGGAACTTCCAGATCCCGCGCAGCGTGATCGAGACTTGTTGAAGAAATTCTTGCATTCGGCGGTGGCGGCTCGGG
>JANPHI010000394.1:0-2172 GCA_031424355.1 Betaproteobacteria bacterium | reverse complement strand
TGGCCGAAGGCCGCATCGCCATCCACCTGGGCTGGAGCCATGCCAAGCGCGCCGCCGATGAGTTGATCCGCAAGACGGTGGCCTGGACCTGGAAGGTCAAGCTCAGTTTGAGCCTGGAACGCGACCTGTTCGGCCGCCTGCGCGAAGACGCGGAAACCGTGGCCATCAAGGTCTTCGCCGACAACCTGCGTGACCTTCTCCTGGCCGCCCCCGCCGGCAAACGCGTGGTGATGGGCCTGGACCCTGGCATTCGCACCGGCGTGAAGGTGGCCGTGGTCAGCGACACCGGCAAGGTGCTGGACACCACCGCCGTGTTCCCGCACGAACCGCGCATGGACTGGGAAGGCTCGTTGCACAGCCTGGGCCGCCTGGTGGCCACGCACGGCGTGAATTTGATTGCCATCGGCAACGGCACGGCCAGCCGCGAAACGGACAAGCTGGCGGCCGACTTGATCAAGCGCATCCAGACGATGGCGCCCGACGTGAAGCTGGAAAAAGTGGTGGTCAGCGAGGCCGGCGCTTCGATCTATTCCGCCAGCGAATTCGCCAGCAAGGAACTGCCCGACATGGACGTCAGCCTGCGCGGCGCGGTCAGCATCGCGCGGCGCTTGCAAGACCCGTTGGCCGAGCTGGTGAAGATCGACCCCAAGAGCATCGGCGTCGGCCAGTACCAGCACGACGTCAACCAGAGCGGCCTGGCCAAGAGCCTGGACGCCGTGGTGGAAGACTGCGTGAACGCGGTGGGCGTGGACCTGAACACGGCCAGCGCGCCGCTGCTGTCGCGTGTGTCGGGCCTGAGCGCGGCGGTGGCGGCCAGCATCGTGCGCTGGCGCGACGCGCATGGCGCTTTTCGCAACCGCCAGCAGTTGCTGGACGTCGCCGGCCTGGGCCCGCGCACCTTCGAACAATCGGCCGGTTTCCTGCGCATCCGCGCCGGCGACACCCCGCTGGACCTGACCGGCGTGCACCCGGAAACCTACCCCGTGGTGCAGAAGATGCTGGCCGCCACCGGCCGCCCTGTCAGTGAACTGGTGGGCCGCGCCGAGGTGCTGCGCACGCTGAAACCGGAAGCGTTTGCTGACGAGAAATTCGGCGCCATCACGGTGAAAGACATCCTCGTCGAACTGGAAAAACCGGGCCGTGATCCGCGCCCGGATTTCAAGGTCGCGCGCTTCAACGACAGTGTGTCCGACATCAAGGACCTGCAGCCCGGCATGGTGCTGGAAGGCACGGTCAGCAACGTCGCGCAGTTCGGCGCTTTCATCGACCTGGGCGTGCACCAGGACGGCTTGGTGCACGTCAGCCAGTTGTCGAACAAATTCGTCACCGACGCCCGCGAGGTGGTGAAGACCGGGCAGGTGGTGAAGGTGCGCGTGCAAGAGGTGGACCTGGCCCGCAAGCGCATCAGCCTGACGATGAAACTGGACGCGCCGACGGGCGAAGCCCGCAAGCCCGGCGGCGACAACAGCTACCGCCCGGCCGGCCGTGGCGAACAGCCGCGCAGCCGGGCGCCAGAACCCGCGCAAGGCGGGGCCCTGGCTGCCGCCTTCGCCAAGCTGCAAACGCGGCGCTGAGCCGGCATTGAAAGCGCGCTGGTGCGGTGGGTGGGGCTTGCTCGGGCTGGCCTTGGGGGCCGGCGCGCAGACGCCCGCACCGCCACCTGCACCGGCACCAGCGCCCGCAAAGACAGCCCTTCAGGCGCCGCCGCAGGCTGCTTCGGCCGCCGCGGACGGCGTCCAACGCATCGTTATCGAAGGCCGCAACACCGAAGCTGAAGAACGCCGGCTGAGCCCGCTGGCGATGACGGTGGTCGGGCGCGACGAGCTGGATGCCTACGGCGACATCAGCATCCTGGACGTGCTGCAGCGCGTGCCCGGCATCAGCATCGACGGCGACACGCCCAAGCTGCGCGGCATGGGCGGCGGCTACACCAAGATCCTGCTGAACGGCGAGCCGGCACCGCCCGGCTTCAGCCTGGACACGCTGGCACCCGGTGAGATCGAGCGCATCGAAGTGGTGAAGGGCCCGACGGCCGAATTCGGCGGCGTGGCCGGCACCATCAACGTCATCCTGCGCGGCGCGCCCAAGGTGCAGCAGCACGAGTGGCGCGCCGGCCTGGGCTACCGCAGCGTGGCGCCGCAAGCGTCCTCGTCCTTCAACTGGGGCGACCGC
>JANPHI010000393.1:0-4951 GCA_031424355.1 Betaproteobacteria bacterium | reverse complement strand
CAGCTGACGGCTGCGGCCGTGGGCGACGCGGTGCTGTGGTTCGCCTACCCCAAGCAGTCGTCCAAACGCTACCGCTGCGAATTCCACCGCGACAGCGGCTGGGACGCCCTGCGCGCCGCCGGCTACGACAGCGTGCGCATGGTGGCCATCGACGAAGACTGGTCGGCCTTGCGCTTCCGCAAGGTCGAGCACATCACGCGATGAGACCGCACCGGCGTAGGGTGGTCTTGAGCCTGGCGCTGCTGGTGGCGGCCTGTTCGACGCCGCCCGAGCAACGGCCTGAGAAAGCGCCCGAGCCACCCGCCGGTGATGCGCCGCCGCAGACGCAGGTCTGGCTGGCTGCGCTGGACCTGGCCCTTGGTACCGTCGGCCCGCCGCGCCCGGTCACGAATCACCCGGGCTACAACAACCAGCCCAGCTTCGCGAACGACGGCAGCGCGCTGCTCTTCGTGTCCAACCGCAGCGGCAGCATCAACGTCTACCGCTATGCCATCGCCACAGGCCGCACCACGGCCATCACGGCCACAAGCGAGAACCTGTATTCACCGCAGGAACTGCCCGACGGCAGCGGCTTTTCAGCCGTGCGCGTGGTGACGCCCAATGCCAACGGCGCCGAGTCCAAATCACCGCCGATCTGGCGTTACGGCTGGGACGGCAAGCCTGTAGCACCGATGACCGATGTGCGCGTGGTGGGCTATTACGCCTGGGTGAACGAACAACTCGCGGCTTACTTCGTGGTCGATGCGGATGGCACGCGCAACGCCAACACCGCCGTGCTGGCCGACCGCCTGACCGGCCAGACGCGCCTGATGACCGCCAAGCCCGGCCGTTCGCTCGGCCGCACACCCGATGGCCGACGCGCCAGCTTCGTCGACAAGACCGACCCGCAACGCTGGGTGGTCGCGGCCATGGGCATGGATGACGAAAAGCCGCTGGTGCTGGTGGCCACGCCCACAGGCCCGGCCGGTGAGCCGGAAGCCGACCGCAGCGAGGACACCTGCTGGTTGCCCGATGGGTCTTTGCTGATGGCCCAGGGCAGCCGCTTCTTGCGCTGGAACGGCCAGGCCGGCAGCGGCTTTCAGCCTTACGCCGACGTCGGCCCGCTGGGCGGCGCCATCAAGCGGATGGCGGTCAGCCGCGATGGCCGACAGCTCGCCTTTGTGGTGCAGGCCGCTGCGCGACGGCCCTGAAACAGCGGCCCGCTGCGCACCGATGCGCAGGCCTGCAGGCTTTCAGCCGTTCTTGCGCCCGAAGATCAGCAGCGCCAGGCCACCCGCGATAGCCAGGCCGCCGGCCCAGGTCGGCACGTTCACCGTTTCGCGTTCCTTGACCGACAACTCGATCGGTCCCAGTTTGGCCTGATGGGTATCTTTGGTGTAGCTGAAGCTGCCATAAGCCAAGCCCGCTGCGCCCGCTGCGATGAGGAGGGCGCCGATGATTTGTGTGGGGTTCATGCTGTTGCCGCTTTACAAGCGCCGACCGCTGATGACACGCACCAGCACCACGACGATGGCGATGACCAGCAGCACATGGATCAAGCCGCCCATGGTTGTTGAAGTGACCAGGCCAACCAGCCACAGCACCACCAGAATGATTGCGATTGTTTCCAGCATCGAGAGCTCCTTTTCAAAGCCACCGTGGCCTTGACGAGGTTGTAACCATCGGGCTGGCCGCAGTCGGTGCGTTGGCGAACGTTGGCGGTCAGCGGTCAGCAAACAGCGACAGCGCTGAGGGATCGACCAGGAACTGCCGGCTGCCACCGGTGGTGTCCACGCGGCGGCCCTCGACCGACCAGTCGTCGGCCACCTTTGCCGCCGTGCCTTCCAGCGCTTCGACGTCCTGCGTCAACTGGTAGCGGTGTTCGACGCGCCGTTCCGCGCCGCCGCTGGCGCCCGTGCCGTGGTCGGACAGCCCCAGGCTGGACGGGCTGCTGCCGCACGGCGCGAAGTAGGCGCCCCGTTCGCGGCCCGGTGTCTGCCACTGGCAGACCTCGGTGCCGGCCTTGAGGACGGTCTTGTTCACCGGCTTGTTGAAGTCCCAGCCCCGTGCGTGCCGGAAAACATCCACCGCGCTCTTGCCCACGCCTTTGTAGAAACCGGCGAACGCCACGCGGTTGGCCGACATGCTGTTGTCGTTGGCGGCGCCGGGGCGCCGGCCGCCTGCGCCGCCGCCCCCACCCGCACCACCGGAGCCGCCGCCGGCCAGCTTCTGCACATCCAGCTTCAAGGCCGTTTGCTGCTGCGGCGTCCAGCGCGCGGCGGGCCTGTTGGCGGCCAGCTTCGCGGCGTCGATGCCCACCCGCGCAGCCGGCACGGCAAAGACCTGCCCTTGGTAGGTGACCAGCGCGCGGCCGTCGGATGTCTGCCGGCCGGTGTAGCCCCGCTGCACCTCGGAAGCGGTCAGCGGCCGGGCCATGCGCGGCGTGCCAGCCTGCATCACCATGCCGCTGGACTTGTTGCTGCCCGGCAGCAGCGTGCCTTGGGCGCGCGCCTGCTGCTGGGCGCGTTGCTGGTTCTGCTGCTGCTGTTGCTGGGACTGCAACTGCTGCCGTTGCTGGTTCTGTTGTTGTTGCTGCTGCTGTTGCTGCATCTGCTGGCGCTGCTGGTCCTGCATCTGCTGGCGCTGCTGCTGCTGCATCTGCTGCCTTTGCTGGTCCTGCATCTGCTGACGCTGCTGGTCTTGCAGGCGCTGGCGCTCGGCCTGTTGCTGCTGCTGGCGCTGCTGGTCTTGCTGACGCTGCTGCTCTTGCTGGCGCTGTTGCTGCTGTTGTTGCTGTTGCTGTTGTTGCCAGTTCGACTGGGCGTGGGCCTGGGGCAGGCTGGCGGCTCCAAGCAGGCAGAAGACGGCGCCGGCGAACAGCGCCCGGCGTGCGGTGCAAGTGGACATGGGGCCTCGCTTCCTCTTCAACGCCGCGCCGATCACGATTCGCCCCGGCAGGTGCGGAACATGGACCGGTTGCGGTCGATGTCCATGATGGCGGCCGCCGTGGTCTTGAACTTGCGCGGCAGGTCGCGCCGGTGGGCCTGCGAGACCCGAGCGTTGCTCAGCCGCGAAGCGAAGCAGACGCAGAAATCGCGCGGGCCCAGGGTGGTCGGGCCGGGCTCGCGGATGCAGGCTTCCATGATGGCGTCGGGCGGCGTGGGCGGCGCTTCTTCGTTCAACACGTAGGCCCGCAGGTTCTTGCCGAAACGCGCCAGCCCCGGGGTGCCACAGCTGTGGCGCTGGAACAGCGCCTCGGTGTCGGCCATGCTCTCGTCGAAAGGGTCTTCACCGGCCGGCGCGCCAGGGTCGTCAGCCGGCGGCCGCAACAGGGTCTGCTGCTTCATGGCCGCCTGCAGTGCTGCCATGGGGTTCTGCCGTATCGAGGACATGGCGTCGTTGATCGACACCCGGGCCGCCTGGCGCACCGATTCCGACACGTTCATCACGTCTTGCAAGTAGGCCGACTTCAGCCTGTCCACCTCGGCCTGCGTGAAGCCGCTTTCGCAGATGGCGCGGATGTTGTCGGCGAAGAAATACAGGTACTCCTTGACCCAGGCTTCGCGGAAAGGAATGGCGTCGAACTTGCGCGCCAGCACGCCTTCGATGATGAGCGGCTGCTTGTAGGCCTTCAGCGGCCCGGCCCCGCCGGCCGGTGCGTTCGCGGCTTCCAGATCGGCCTTTTCAGCCGCCTGGAACTCGGCCGTGCGGTCTTCGTAGCCTTGCAGCACCGCCGCCGCCGGGGCGAAGCCCGCGGCCAGCGCTTTTTCGTAGAGCTGGCGCGCCAGCAAGGGGTCGGCCTCGATGCCGGGGGCGCCCGCCACGTGCAGGTCGGCCAGGTAGGCCAGCGCCCCGCCATGCCCCAGCTTGGCGGCCGCCAGCAGCTTCTCGGTGGCGTCTTCGTAACGGCCCGCCTTCAGTTGGCTGCGCGCCAGCTGGAAGGCCAGCCGGGGCGTCTGCGGTTCGCGCTGGACCGCCGCCTCGCAGGCCGCCACCGCCTTGGCCGCGTCGATGGCCTCGTCGGCCACGCCGGGCGACAGCGCCTCGGGGTCGTCGGCGTGCGCAGCCCACAGGTCGCACTGGCCCACCGGCCCCAGCGCCTTCAGCGTGGCGGCGGCCTGGGCTTCAGCCAGGCGCACGGCGGCCGCAGCCTGGGCATCGGCCAGGCGCTGCACCGTGTCTTGCCGCGCTTGCAGCGCGGCCCGCGCGGCCTGCAGGTCGGCCGGTGCGGCGTGGCCGTCGAAGTCACGCAGTTGCTCGTTGGCGGCGCGCAGCGGCGCCAGCGACGCCACGTCGTCGGGCAGGGCCAGGGCGGGCCGCAGGGCTGCGTCCAGCGCGGGCTTGGCCAGCCTGGCGCCGGCCTGCGCCAGGCTGGCCTGCACCGGCGCCTGTTCGGCCGGCGGCAGCCAACGCAAGGTGGCTTCGATCTGTGCGCGGCGCGGGCCGTACGCGGCCCACGAGGCCGGCTGGGCCGGCAAGGCCGCCAGTTCCGCCAGTTGCTGCTTCACGCTGCTGCTGGCGCTGCGGAACTGGCGCACGGCGGCCGTGACCTGGGCCGCCGTCAAGGCGCTGTTGCGGTTGTAGGGCGTGGCCACGCCCGGCGCGCCCCCGTCCTGGAAAGGCGGCGCCAATGTGCCCATCAGGCCGCGCATGGCGCCGCCGTGGGTGCGGCTGCGCACGCAGGCCAGGAAGTTGTCGTTGTAGATGCCCTGCCGCTCTGACGGCGACAGCTCGTCGAAGGCTTTGCCGAACACCGGCTTGAAGGCGGGATCGGCGAACAGGCGCAACGCGGGCGACGGTTCGCCCGGTGCGGCAGCGGCAGGCATGTTGGCGGGCGCCGACCCGGCCCAATCCACCAGCGCGGCGCAGCGCTCGTCGGCCTTCTTGGCTTCGGCTTCGCGCTGGGCCTGCTGGATCTGCGCCGGGTTGGGCAGCAAGCCCTTCAGCGCGTCCCGCAGCGACTGGGCCGCTG
>JANPHI010000392.1:0-16154 GCA_031424355.1 Betaproteobacteria bacterium | reverse complement strand
CCGTCCACCCAGACGTGGCGGCCGTCGTCCTCGATGTCCAGCGGCACACCGCCGAAGGTGTGGAAGCGGCCTTGCTCGCGCCGCCAATACAGGCCGCGCAGGGCCAGCACGAGGTCGTCGATCCAGCGCACGCCCAGGCGCGGTGCGGCCAGGGCGACCAGGCAGAACACCAGGGCGATGCCCAGCAGCAGCGGCAGCCCCACCCCCCAGGCGTGCAGCCAGCCCAGGAAGCCGGCGATGACCAGCGCCACGAAGAGGGCGCGTGTGCCGACGCCTTTCATCGCATCAGCCGATGGTGCCGACGGTTCCGACGCGCTCGGCCAAACGCATCAGCTGCGCCAGCCCGGCCGGCCAGTCGCCCAGCCCGCTGTCGCCGTTGACGTGGCCGGCCGCGCCCACGCTGACGGCCGTGGCGCCCCAGTCGGCCGCCATCTGCAGCGTGCGTGGCGGCGTGTTGTAGGGCTCGTCGTCGCTGTGCAGCAGCGTGGCCGGAAAAGGCAGGCGCTGGCGCACGATGGGCCGCCAGGTACTCACCTGCGGCGGCATGTCGTCGCGTTCGATGTCGGGCGGCGCCACCAGCAAGGCAGCCTGCACGCGATGGGTGTGCTGCGAGTGCGCCGCCCAGGCCGCTACGAGGTGGCAGCCCAGGCTGTGCGCCACCAGCAGCGCGGGCCGGCTGCCGTCCAGCAGCACTTCGTCCAGCCGCGCCATCCAGTCGCCACGGCGCGGCCAGTCCCATTCGGCCTGCTCGACGCGCGTGTAGCCGTGCAACGCTTCCCAGCGGCTTTGCCAATGGCCAGAGCCCGAGTTCTGCCAGCCCGGCAGGATCAAGACCCGCTTTCCATCCAGCGAACTGGCATCAACATCCCCGAGCATTCCCGTATCCTTCGCGTCCCTAGCGGCGGAATTGTGGATGAGGCGCGAAATGACCAGCACCGTTTTTGTCGATGGCCAGGAAGGCACCACCGGGCTGCGCATCCATGAATACCTGGCGCAGCGCCCCGACATCGAGGTGCTGCGCATCGCACCCGACAAGCGCAAAGACGCCTCAGAGCGCGCACGCCTGCTGAACGCCGCCGATGTGGCCTTTCTGTGCCTGCCCGACGGCGCGGCTCGCGAAGCCGCCGCGCTGGTCACCAATCCCAAGACCTGCCTGATCGACGCCAGCACCGCGCACCGCACGGTGCCCGGCTGGGTTTACGGCATGCCCGAACTGGCACCCGGCCAGCGCGACGCCATCCGCGCCAGCAAGCGCATTTCCAACCCGGGCTGCCACGCCAGCGCCTTCATCCTGCTGCTGCGGCCGCTGGTCGACGCCGGCTTGGTGCCGGCGGCGCACGCGCTGTCGGCCAGCTCCATCACCGGCTATTCGGGCGGCGGCAAGAAGATGATCGAAGACTATGAAGCCGGCGGTCAGCCTGCGCTCACTTCTCCGAGACCTTATGCGCTGTCTCTGATGCACAAGCACGTGCCGGAAATGATGGCGCACACCGGCCTGACGGCCCGGCCCATCTTCATGCCCATCGTCGGCCCCTTCTACAAGGGGCTGTCGGTGTCCGTGCCGCTGCAACTGCAGGCCCTGGGCACCACGGCCGAAGCGGTGCAGCAGGCCTTCGAACAGCGCTATGCAGGCGAGCGCTTCATCCGCGTGATGCCGCTGCGCGACCCGGGCACGCTGGAAGGGGGTTTCTTCGACGTGCAAGCCTGCAACGACAGCAACCGCGTGGACCTCTTTGTCTTTGCCAACGACACGCAGGCCATCGTGATGGCCCGGCTGGACAACCTGGGCAAGGGCGCCAGCGGTGCGGCCGTGCAATCGATGAATGTGCACCTGGGCGTGGACGAGGCGCTCGGGCTCTGATCCGCAGCTCGGGTCTGGCACTGGGCAGAGGTCAGACGCTGCCTAAGGCGCCGCGTCAAGCGCCAGTTCAAGCGGCGGCAGGCGCTTCGCGGTAGTGGTAGGTGTAGCCGTCCACGAAACCCAGGCGCTGGTAGACACGCAACGCCGTGGCGTTGCCACCTTCAACCTGCAGATAAGCCACGGCCGCACCTTCGGCGGCGGCTTGTGCAAGCAGGCGCTCACATAAGGTCTGCGCCAGACCCTGCCCACGCTGGTCTTCGTGGGTGTAGACGTCGTAGAGACCGACCAGGTCGCCTTCGCGGGCCGACTGCCCGCAGGCCAGCACGCAGCCGTCACTGACGCGGCGGATCACGTAGCCCTGGTAGGGCACGGGCGACGTCAGCAGGCGCTGCACGTGGGCCTGCCGCTGGATGGCCGGCGAGCCGCGCAGTTCGCCCACCGCATCGGCGTAGTCGGCAGGCGTCAGCAGCGCCCATTCGGTGCCAGCGGGCAGCGCGGCCGGCGCGGGGCGCTTCAGGTCGGTCAGCACCTGCACGCGCGTGGTGTCCACCGCCGGCCAACCCAGCGCAGCCAGTTGGTCGTCGAGCTCAGCCGGCTGCGTGAAGCGCGTGATGCGCGCCACCATCGGCAGCCCGGCTTCCGCAAACAGTGCGGTGGCGTAGGCCAGCTTCTTCGCCAACGGCAGGCGCCCGGCGGCCACCGCGTTGATGCAGCGCGCCCGGCGCGCCTTGCCCGGCGAGTAGCGCAGCAGCCAGCCGTCCAGCCAGCGCTGCTGCGGCGGCGCGCTGGCGTTCAGGCTGGCGTCTTCGATGCGCGACAGCAGCGCTTCATCCATGCCACTCATTCATGCCGATCACCCATGCCGCTGGACCACCTCTTTGGCGAATTCGACGAAGGCTTGCGCGCCCTTGGACGAGGGGTCGAAGTTGACGCCGGCCTGGCCGTAGCTAGGTGCTTCAGCCAGGCGCACGTTGCGCGGGATCACCGTGTCGAAGACCTTGGCGCCGAAGTGCGCCTTCAACTGTTCGCTGACCTGTTGCTGCAGCGTGACGCGGGTGTCGAACATCACGCGCAGCAGGCCGCTGATCTGCAGGTCGGGGTTGAGGTTGGCGTGCACCTGCTTGATGGTGTTGACCAGGTCCGACAGACCTTCCAGCGCGAAGTATTCGCACTGCATGGGCACCAGCACGCCGTGGGCGGCGCACAGGCCGTTCAGCGTCAGCATGCTCAGCGAAGGCGGGCAGTCGATGAGCACGAAGTCGTATTCGGCGGCCACCACTTCCAGCGCCAGCTTCAGTCGCCGTTCGCGGTGGTCCAGGTGCACCAGTTCCACCTCAGCACCCGCCAGCTCGCGATTGGCGCCCAGCACGTCATAGCCGCCTTTGGGGCTGGTCTGGCGGGCTTCGGCGATGGAAGCCGATTCCAGCAGCACGTCGTAGACGCTCAACTCCAACGCCCGCTTGTCGATGCCCGACCCCATGGTGGCATTGCCCTGCGGGTCCAGGTCCACCACCAGCACGCGCTTGCCCAGCTTGGCCAGGCCGGCCGCCAGGTTCACGGTGGTGGTGGTCTTGCCGACCCCACCTTTCTGGTTGGCGACGCAGAAGATGCGCATGCTGCTCATTGCGCGCCCAGTCGGATGCCAAAGCCGAGCAGGAAGACGCCGGCCAGACGCTCCAGCGCCCGAGCCAGACGCCGGTGCGCCCGCACGTAGGCCGTGACCGCATGGGCGCAGGCGCTCAGCGTGAGGCAGTAGGCGGCGGTGATCACCGCAATGGTTACGGCCATCGCGACGAAGGTGAGGGCACCCTGGTGCGTGGCGGGGGCTATGAACAGCGGGAAGAAAGCCATGTAGAAGACGATCGCCTTGGGGTTGAGCAGGGTGATGAAGAAAGCCTGGCGCGCGTAGTGATGGGGCTCGATGCGGATGGGCGATGCGGCGCCGGGCTGGGCGAAGATCAAGCGCAGGCCGATCCACGCCAGGTAAGCCGCACCCAGTACCTGCACGGCCTTGAAAGCCATCGGGTGCGCTGCCAGCAAGGCGGCCACGCCGCCCACGGCCAGCCACAGCAGCACCTGGTCGCCGACGATCAAGCCCAGCGTGGCGGCGGCGCCGGCTTTCAGGCCACCTTTGCTGGTGGCGGTGAGCAGGGTGAAAGTGCCGGGGCCGGGCAAAGCCAGGAACAAGAGGATGGCGCCGCAGTAGGCGCCGAAATCGGCGATGCCAAACATGGGTTGCTTTCTGGGGTGACAGAGAAGGGTAGCTCAGATTCAACGCCGGTCTGACGACGCCGACCCTGACGAAACAGCTGGAACGGCTAGAGCGGTGCTCGGCGGCGCATCCAGACCAGGCAACGCTGCGCATCCAACGTCGGCACCGCCAGTTGTTCCACGTGAAACACTTCAACCGAAGGCGGAAGAGCTGCCATTTCATCGTCCGGCGTGTGGCCCTTCATGGCCAACCAGACCCCGTCGTCCGCCAGGTGCTTCTCGGTCAACCGGACGAACAGCGCCAGCGTCGCGAAAGCGCGGGACGTGATCACATCGAAGGCCGGCAGCTTCAGGTCTTCGACCCGCGCGTGAGCCCCGTGGAGATGGGGCAGTTGCAGCGCACCGGCCACTTGCCGCACGAAGGCCACCTTTTTACCGACGGCATCCACACAGGTCACGTCCATCTGCGGCAACAGGGCCGCGATGACCACACCGGGCAGTCCGCCGCCACTGCCCACATCCAGCAGACGGCCTTCAGTACGGTGGCGGCGCAGGGGTGCAATCACCGCCAGGCAGTCCGCCAGATGCTGGCTGAGCATGGCGCTGCGCTCGCGCACCGCCGTCAGGTTGTAGGTGGCATTCCAGCGCTGCAGCAGGTCCAGGTAGGTCGAGAGGCTCGCAATCTGCGACGGTTCAGGCGTCAGGCCCAGGCTCGCGAAGATCGCCTGCAGTTCGGCAGCATCCACGGGTGGCGGCGTGCTGGCCGATGACGGAGACAACGACGGCTGCATCGGACTCAAGAGGCAGCATCCTGAATGGCGGCAGCCAAAACCGCCTTACCGCGGCGCTTCTTCAAATGCACCAGCAGCAGCGAAATCGCCGCCGGGGTCACGCCCGAGATGCGCGAGGCCTGCCCCAGCGTCTGTGGGCGCTGCTTGCTCAGCTTCTGCCGCACTTCAAAAGACAGGGCGGTGACTTGGCCGTAGTCCAGATCATCGGGCAAGTTCATGCCTTCGAAGGACACCGCACGCTCGACCTCGTCGTTTTGCTTGTCGATATAGCCGGCGTACTTGATGCTGATCTCGATCTGCTCGATCACCGTGTCTGCCACCTGCTGGCCCAGCTCGGCCTGCAATGTTTCACGTGAAACACCGTGGCCGGCGATGTGCGCCAGCGCGTGGGCTTCGTCGAAACCCACACCCGGCCGGCGCATCAAATCGGCCAGCGTGTACTCGTGTTCCAGGGCCTTGCCGATCAGGCGTTCGGCATCAGCCGCCGGCACCGTGGCCGGGCGCACCCAGGTGGCGCGCAGGCGCTGCAGTTCGCGTTCCAGCAGTTCGCGCTTGCGCTGCAGAGCAGCCCAACGCGCTTCGTCCACCAGGCCCAGGTCGTGGCCGATCTCGGTCAGGCGCAAATCGGCGTTGTCTTCGCGCAGTTGCAGCCTGAATTCGGCCCGGCTGGTGAACATGCGGTAAGGCTCGGTCACGCCCTTGGTCACCAAGTCGTCGGCCAGCACACCCAGGTAGGCTTGGTCGCGGCGCGGCAGCCAGGGCGCACGGCCCAGCACCTGCAGCGCGGCGTTGGCACCGGCGTACAGGCCCTGCGCCGCGGCTTCTTCATAGCCCGTGGTGCCGTTGATCTGTCCGGCGAAAAACAGGCCCTGCACAGCCCGTGTTTCGAAGTTCGCTTTCAGTTCGCGCGGGTCGAAGTAGTCGTACTCAATGGCGTAGCCCGGCCGCAGGATGTGCGCCTGTTCCAGTCCGACCATGGATTGCACCGCCGCCAACTGCACGTCGAAGGGCAGCGAGGTGGAAATGCCGTTCGGGTAGAACTCGTGCGTCGTCAGGCCCTCGGGTTCCAGGAAGATCTGGTGCGAGGTCTTGTCGGCGAAGCGGTTCACCTTGTCTTCGATGCTGGGGCAGTAGCGCGGCCCTATGCCTTCGATGACGCCGGTGAACATGGGGCTGCGGTCGAAACCGCTGCGGATGATGTCGTGGGTGCGTGCATTGGTGTGGGTGATCCAGCACGGCACCTGCTGCGGGTGCTGGCTGGCGCTGCCCATGAAGCTGAACACCGGCACCGGGTCCAGGTCACCCGGCTGGGCTTGCAGCTTGCTGAAGTCGATGGAACGGCCGTCCAGGCGGGGCGGCGTGCCGGTCTTCAGCCGGCCTTGCGGCAGCTTCAGTTCCTTCAGCCGCGCCGACAGGCTGACCGCCGGCGGATCGCCCGCGCGGCCGGCGCTGTAGTTCTGCAGGCCGACGTGGATGCGGCCGTCCAGAAAGGTGCCGGCCGTCAGCACCACCGTGCGCGCGCGAAAGCGCAGGCCGATTTGCGTGACCGCACCGACGACGCGGTCGCCTTCGACCATCAGGTCGTCCACCGCCTGCTGGAACAGCCACAGGTTGGGCTGGTTTTCCAGACGCCGGCGGATGGCCGCGCGGTAGAGCACGCGGTCGGCCTGCGCGCGGGTGGCGCGCACCGCCGGGCCCTTGCTGCCGTTGAGGATGCGGAACTGGATGCCGGCTTCGTCGGTGGCCGATGCCATGGCGCCGCCCAGTGCGTCGATCTCCTTGATCAGGTGGCCTTTGCCGATGCCACCGATGGACGGGTTGCAGCTCATCTGCCCCAGCGTCTCGATGTTGTGGGTCAGCAGCAGGGTGGTGCAGCCCATGCGCGCGGCGGCCAGTGCCGCTTCGGTGCCCGCATGGCCGCCACCCACCACGATCACGTCAAATTCTTGGGGGTGCAGCATGGCCTGATTTTACGAGGCTGCCCGGTACTTCGGGGGTCTGCGGGGGGCTGCATAGCGCGGGCATCGGGGCAGGGCGTTTAGCATGCGCCCCATGCACTGCCGCGACGGTTGCGGCGCCTGCTGCACCGCACCTTCCATCACCTCGGCCATACCCGGCATGCCCTGCGGCAAACCGGCGGGCGTGCGCTGTGTGCAGCTGGATGCCGCCGAGCGCTGCCGGCTTTTCGGGCGCCCCGAACGGCCGGCCGTGTGCCTGTCGCTGATGCCGTCGGCCGAGATGTGCGGCACCCACCGCGAACAGGCACTGCACTGGCTGGCCCGGCTGGAAGTGCAGACCGCGCCGCGCTGAACCGCACGCGCCCGGCCGCAGCCCGGAACGGGCATCGGCCGGAGCCTTCACTGCAGCGGCGCGCTGCCCCCCACGCTGCGCAAGTCCTGCGCCACCCGGCCGTCATGCAGCGCAATCACCCGCCCCGCCGAGGCGATGGTCTCGGGCCGATGGGCCACGATCACGCGAGTCAGTGCCAACTGACGTACCGCCTGGTTGACGGTGCGCTCGCGCTCGACGTCCAGAGAACTGGTGGCCTCATCCAGCAACAGGATCGCCGGCCGCTTGTACAGCGCGCGGGCCAGCAGGATGCGCTGCTTCTGCCCGCCCGACAGCGCAGCGCCCATGTCGCCGATCAGGGTGCGGTAGCCCATGGGCATGGCGGCGATTTCGTCATGCACGGCCGCGACGCGCGCGCACTGTTCAACCCACGCGGTGTCCATCTCGGGGCTGAAGAAACTGATGTTGTCGGCGATGGAGCCCGAGAACAGCGGCTCGTCCTGCATCACCACACCCAGGCGGTCGCGACAGGCGCGCAGGCCCAGCGCCGCCACCGGCACGCCACCCATCAGCACCTGGCCCGAGGTGGGCGTGAGAATGCCCAGCATCACCTTCAGCAGGGTGGTCTTGCCGCAACCTGAGGGCCCGATGATGGCCACCGCCTCGCCCGGCGCCACCAGCAGGCTGACGCCGCGCAGCACTTCGGGCTCGCCGTCGCCGTAGCGGAAATGCACGTCGCGCAGTTCCAGGCTGGCGGGCAACGCAGCCGGGTCTTGCGACAGCGTGGCGCTGCCATCGGCCTGCTCCGGCGGCGTCAGCACGATGTCGGCCAGGCGTTCGGCCTGCAGGCGCAACATCTTCACGTCCACGGCCTTGTCGATCAGCGCCCCCACGCGTGCGGCAAAGGTTTCCTTGTAGGCGAAGAAGGCGAACAGCATGCCGACGGACAGCTTGCCGTCCATCACCAGCAGCGCGCCCAGCGCGATGACCACCACGCGCTCCAGGCCGAAGACCAGGCGGTTGCCCAGGTTGGACCACAGGTCCAGCTTGCGCACGCCGATCTGCGCGTTCATCGTGTTCACCACCAGGCTGGCGTAACGCGACTGGCGGTCGCCCTGGGCATTGAAAAGCTTGACGGCCTGCACCCCCCGCAATGTTTCCAGGAAGTGGCTGGACTGGCGCGCCTCAAAAACCAGCGCTTCTTCACTGGCCGCCGCCAGGCGGCCGAAAAGCGCCCGCCGCCAAACCGCGTACAGCGCAACCGCCACCACCGCCACGGCCGTCAACGGCAGGCTGTAGACGGCCATCATCACCAACGTCAGCACCACCATCAAGCCGTCGAGCACGGCTTCGATGAAGCTGGTGGTCAGGGTCTTCTGAATTTGCTGCACCGCACCAAACCGAGACCAGATGTCGCCCATGTGGCGCTTTTCGAACCAGGTCAGCGGCAGACGCAGTAGGTGGGCGAAGACGTTCAGCGTCCACTGCAGGTTCAGCGACCCCGACAGCACCAGCACCGCCCACGACCGGGCGGCGGCAGTGGCCACCTGCACCAGCACCAGCAGGCCGAAGCCCAGGGCCAGTGTGAGCAACAGGTCGCGGTCGGCGCTGACCACGGCACCGTCCACCACCCACTGCATGAAGAAGGGGCTGAGCAGCACGAAGGCTTCCAGCGCCAGCGCCAGCACGGCAATCTGCGCCAGCGACCGTTTCAGGCCGCTGACCGGCCCCAGCAGCTGCCGCCAGCTGACATCACGCCGCTGCCGCGCCGGGGCGAAACCGGGGCCGGGCGACAGTTCCAGCACGATGCCGGTGAAATGGCGCGACAGCTCATGGCGCGGCACCCGGCGCGCACCGCTGGCTGGGTCGTGGATCAGCGCCTCACCGTGGCGCCAGGCCACCAGGACGACGAAGTGATGCAGATCCCAGTGCAGCACCGCCGGCAAGGCGATCTGATCCAGTTCATCCAGCTCGGCACGCAGCGCGCGCGCGTTGAACTGCAGGCCGTCGGCCATGCGCACCATGTCGGCCAGGGTCACACCCTTCAGCGACAAGGCGAAGCGCTGGCGCAGCGTCGGCAGGTCGGTGTCCAGCCCGTGGGCAGCCGCCACCATCGCCAGGCAGGCCAGGCCGCATTCGGCGGTCTCGGTCTGCAGCACCACGGGCACGCGCGGACGGCTCCATCCCCAGCCCAGACCCAAACCGGTCGGCTCGGCCATCACAGGCGGTGGCGCAGGCCCAGCAGGGGCTCGAACAGCCACTCCACCAGGCGCCGCCGTTCCAGCAACACGTCGGCCTGCATGCGCATGCCGGCTGCCAGCTGCATGCCGGCGGGCAGGGCGTCCAGCGCCACGGTGATGCGGAACAGCGGCTCACCGCCGGCACCCACCGCCGGCAGGGCCAGTGCGGCCAGTTCGCCAGTCGTCAGCGGCGCGCGCGAGACCTGGGTGACATGGCCCATCTGCTGACCGAACTTCTGGTACGGGAAGGCCTCGTAGCGCAAGCGCACCGTCTGGCCCGCCTGCACAAAACCGATGGCGCTGGATGGGGCGTACAACTGCGCCTGCAAGGTGGCGCCTGCAGGCACGACCGTGGCCAGCGCCGACGCGGGCGACACGCTTTGACCCGGTTCCGCCAGCACGGTGCTGACGGTGCCGGCCTGCGGCGCCCGCACCACCAGGCGCTGTTCGGCGTCTTGCTCGACCGCGTCGCGGTTGGCTTGCGACAGTTCGCGTTCCAGGCCGCCGACGGCATTGCCGGTCACCAGCGGCAGCGTCAGCCGTTCGCCCTCGATCTCGGCACGGTCGCGCAGCAAGGCTTCACGCTGACGGGCCAGGGCCGAAGCCGCGCCCCGCAAGCCCAACACTTCCTCGGACTTGGCCTGCACCTGCGCGGCAGAAATGAACTGGTCGGCCTGCAGCGCCTGCAAGCGCGTCAGGGCCTGCTGAGCCAAGGTCAAGCGCTGTTGCTGCAGCGCGGCTTCGGCGTCCAGCTGTTCCAGCTCTGCCCGCATGGCGCCCAGGCGACGGTCCAGCGCCAGCAAGCGCGTCGACGACAGCTGCTGCTGCACGCGCGCCGCCTCGCCCAGGCTGCGCCGGCGCTCGTCCAGACTGCGCCGCACCAGGGCCTGCGCATCGGCACCCAGCCAGGGTCGGTCCACGGTGACGACGAACAACACGTCGCCGGGCTGCACCGCCTGTCCCTCGGCCACGCGGCGCTCGGCAACGGTGCCCGCCACGGCGGGCATCAGGCGCATCAAGCCGAGGTCCGGCGCCAGCACTCCCACCACCGTGGCCTTGCGGGTGTACTCGGCGAAGCTGAGAAAAGCCCCGACTGCAACGGCCGTGCAAACCGCACCGCCCGCCAGCCAGCTCAACGCCAGCGGCCGCACCAGTTGCACGGCGCCCAGCCACTGCTGGCGCTGCGCGTCGACAGCTTCGGGCCGGAACAGCGAGCGGGCTTCAGCCATTCAAGATCAGCCGGCACTGCGACGCATCAACGGCAGGCACCGCGCGGTGCGCGGCCTTGGCCGGGAAGGCGTCTGAGCCGGCGGGTGGACTACCAACCGCCTTTGGGCGCCGGATCGGTTTCCAGGGCCGGTTCAATTTCCCAACCACCCTTGGGTGCACCGCCCGAAACCAGCTGTTGCTGGGACAGGTCGAGAAGCACGGGGCCCTTGGCGGGCGCCTGCTGGCGCTCGGTGTGTTCCTGGGAAGCGACGGGGCTGTGTTGTTGCTGCATGAATCATCTCCAATGTGACGAACCGTGCAAAACGCACGCTTAAACACATTTGAGCAGGCCGGCGATGGCAAGCGTACTGTCAGCTCTTACAGGGCGGGTCAATCGATCAGACCGAGGCGCAGCGCCTTCAGCACAGCCTGCTGCTTGTTGATGCAGCCGAGCTTGTGCATGGCATTGTTGACGTGGAAAACCACCGTGCGCTCGCTGATGCCCAGCAGCACACCGGCCTCCCAGGCGGTTTTGCCTTCCATGGTCCAGCGCAAAGCCTCCAGCTCACGGGGGGTGAGCTTGGGGCGCTCGGGTTGCAGCGTCACCGGCAGCAACAAGCGCATCGCCGAGTCTTGCGCATGCACCGCGAACAATTGCAGGTCGGCGACGAGCCGCTGCAATTCCTCGGTGTCACTGGGCAGCGGTGACTCACGGTCCACCCCCAACAAGAAATGCTTGCCGTCGGGCAGGTGCAAAGCCATCGCAATGCCCGTGCGGTAACCGTAGCTGGCCTGGTGCTCCCACAACTCGCCCACGCCGCTTTCGACATAGGTGTCCTGGTCCCAGATGATGGGTACGCTTTGCCGCCGGCAGTGCTGCATCACCGGGTCGCGGCGTTGCAGGCCGGGGTCGGCATAAATCTGTGTGAACTCGACCGGCGTGTTGTCGATGTTGATGAAATCGCTCTTGCCCAGCCCGCGGTCGATGACCGTGATGGCCGACACCGTTTCAAAGCCAAGGCGCTGCGTGAAGCGCACGACTTCATCGCGGAATTCATCGCGGTTGCGGGCCTCTAGCACCGCCGTATATCCACCAGGGAGCATTGCTCTCCTCGCTTGCGGGAGCTCAAGTCGCCAAGGCTTGCGCCCTGACAGGGTTTACAGCTTTCACTTCCGGGCTGGCTGACCAAAGATAGCGTCATGCCGCAGCCTTCGCCAACGATCTCTGAATTTGTACTGCCCCCTGCCACCGCCTGGTCGCTGCGCGCCTGGCCTCGGCTATTGTGGCAGGCTGGCGCACACCCCCAAGTTCGCTTTCACCACATCGACACCTGCATCGTGCTGCCCAGCGACACCTCGGGCCCGCCGGCCGGACAGACCGTATGGGCCACCACCGTTGCCGACTGTCAGGCGGGTATGGCCTGGGACTGGGTGCAGGTGACGCAGGGCGTGGTTGCCATTGCCGACCCGATGTCGCTGGTGACCAATGTTCGGCTCATCGGCGAAGAAGGCGAAGTGCTGACGGCGCAGCAGTCCGCGCGCTTCCTCAATGAACTGGTGCGCACCCTGCCCTGGCAGCAGGAAGTGCACCGCGCGCTGAACGCCTGGGCGAACTGAATCTCACTTCAGCGCGGCCGAGCGCAAGGTGCGCGAGACAAAACCCAGCGCCAACACCGTCAACAGCAGGCACACCGCCACCGACGGGAAGACGTCGCCGAAAGGCAGGGCCTCGCCCTTCAGCACGCGGCCCATCAGCGTGGTCTGGGCCAGGGCAGGCACCCACAAATGCCAGGGCGCCGTGCCCTCCTGGTTGAACAGCGAGATCAAGGGCAGCAGCGACACCGCCAGCATCACCACGGTGGCATTGGCCTGCGCTTCCTTGAAGGACTTGCAGCGGATGGCGATGGCCATCAACAAGGCCGACAGCGCACCGGCCAACGGCAGCAACAGCGCGATGAAGGCGCCGGCTTCACCGAAACCGAAGCGGAACATCGCGGCCAGCGCCTCGCTGCGCAACAACCACTGGCCGGGCAGAAAGCTCAGGCAGGACAGCACCGCGATCAGCATGCCCACGCTGGCCACCGCACCCCATTTGCCCAGCACCAGGGCGTTGCGCGTCGCCGGGTTCATCAACAGCGGCTCCAGCGAACCGCGTTCGCGTTCGCCGGCCGTCGTGTCCAGCGCCGCATTGAGCGCGCCGTAGAGCACAGCCATCAACACGAAGTAGGGGACCATGGTGCCCAGCTGCGCCGCGCGCGAGGCCGGGTCGGCCAGGTCGCGTTCTTCGACGCGCACGGCTTCCAGCTGGTTGGCCGCAATGCCGCGCGTGGACAAACGCAGCAGCGCCTGTTCCTGGTTGAAGCCGCGCAGCAGCCGCAGGATGGGCCCGCTGCCCGCTTGCGCCCGCTGGTTGGCGCTGCTGCCCACCAGTTCCACCAGCGGCGCCTGGCCGCCGGCCAGTTCGGCTTCGAAGGTAGGCGGCACCAACAACACCGGGTCGCCCAGCTTGCTGTCGGTCAGCTGCTGTTCGAAGTCCGGCGGCGCGGCGGTGACGGTGTAAGTCTGGCGTTCGAAGTAATTGCGCAGGCTGGGCGCCTGTTCGATGCCCTGCACCACGATGACCCGCGCTTCGGCCCGTTTCTCGATGCCCGCCACCAGCGACGACACCAGCAACAGCACCAGCGGCCCGATGGCCACCGAACTCAGCAGCACCACGGCCAAGGTGCGCCGGTCGCGCAGGGCGTCGGTCAATTCCTTGAAGTAGACGGTCAGGGCGGCGCGGCTCATGGTCGCACCGCCGACTGGCGTTCATCGGCACTGAAGGCCAGTTTCACGAAGGTCTCCTCGAAGTCGGTTTCACCACTGAGCGCGCCCAGCTCGGCCACCGTGCCCTGGGCCACCGTGCGCCCGTGCGAGACCACGACGACGTGGTCGCACAGCCGTTCGACCTCTTGCATGATGTGGGTGGAAAAAATGACGCATTTGCGCTGCTCGTCGCGCAAGCGGCGCAGGGCGTCGCGCAGCGCGCGGGTGGCCAGCACGTCCAGGCCGTTGGTCGGCTCGTCGAGGATGATGTTGGGCGGGTCGTGGATCAGCGCCCGCGCCAGTGCCGTCTTCATGCGTTCGCCCTGGCTGAAGCCCTCGGTGCGGCGGTCGAGCAGGCCGCGCAGGTCGAGCATGTGCGCCAGGTCGCGCACGCGGTCTTCGGCGGCTTCGCGGCTCATGCCGTGCAGGCGACCGAAGTAGACGATGTTCTCGCGCGCGGTGAGCCGCGGGTACAGGCCGCGCGCGTCGCTGAGCACGCCCATGCGGGCCAGCGCAATCTCGGGCTGCCGCGCCACCTCGACGCGGTCGACCAGCACCCGCCCGGCGTCGGGCTCGATCAGTGCGGCCACCATGCGCAGCGTGGTCGTCTTGCCCGCGCCGTTGGAACCCAGCAGGCCGGTGATGCAGCCGTCGGCCGCGGTGAAGGTGACGCCCTGCACCGCGTCCACCGTGCGCTTCTTGCGCCCGCTGCCTTGCGTGAAGGTCTTGGTCAAACCCTGCACTTCGATCATTTCGCGGCCTCCACCGGGATGAAGGCCAGCGGCCTCGGCAGCGCGCGGGCGCAATCGGCGTCGACTTTCAGCGCCATGTCGTCGCCCGGTGCGTCGATGAAGCGGAACACCGCATCGCGCAGGCAGGGCACGCCCAGCACGCCGTGCCCGGCCTGCGCCACCACCACGTGGCGGGCGCGAGCGCCCAGCGCCGCAACCACCCGTTCCGCATGACGCGGCGGCGTGGCCGGGTCGGCACCGCCCGACAGCACCAGCGTGGCCGAGCGGGCCTGCGGCAATTCGTAGAACGCCTTCGGCACCTGGCCGCGCGGCCAATCCGCACACACCTGGCTGTACAGGCGCTCGAAGGCGTCGCCATAGTCGGCACCCGGCGTGTCCTTGGGCTGGCCCAGGCGCGGCAGGTCTTCAGCACAGACCACCGAAAAGTGCATGCCTTCGGCGATGGCGCCAGCGCGGCTGTTGCCGGTGGTTGCGCTGGACAAGCCCAGCAGCGGCTCGAAGCGGCCGCGTGCGGCCTCGGTGATGGCCAGCGGCAACGCGGCGGCCAGCGCCGGCACATACAGCGGCGCACGCACCATGCCCAGCACGCTGTCGCGCGTGATGGTGACGCGTTCGATGCTGCCGGTGACGGGGTGGGCCACGCTCACCGCCTTCGGTAGACCGGCCAGCAAGGCCTGCCAATCGGCGCGCAGCGTGGGGTAGCGGGCCCGGCAGCGGGGCTCGCCTTCGCAGGCCGCCAGTTCGGCTTCCAGCGCGGCCTGGTTGTCGGTGGAAAAGGCCGTTGGCAGGGCCATGTCAGGCGGCGCCACGCCGTCGATCACGGCACGCCGAACGGCCTTGGGGAACTGCCGCATGTATTCCAGCGCCAGCCGTGTGCCGTAAGAACCACCCACCACGTTGACGTACTCCACCTCCAGGCGGTCGCGCACCGCGTCGGTGTCCTGCGCGGCCAGCCAGGTGGTGAAGTGGCGCAGGTCGCCGTAGGGCAATTTCTGCAGGGCCAGGCGGCACGCGGCCATGCGGGCCACCAGCGCTTCGTTGCTGGCGTTGTCGGCCAGCGGACGGGTGGGTGCCTCGTCGGCACAGCGCAGCGGCGCACTGCGCCCGGTGCCGCGCTGGTCGATGAAAACCAGGTCGCGGCGGTTGCTCAATTTCGACAGCATGCGGCTCACCGGGCCGGCCAGATCGATGGCGCTTTGCCCCGGGCCACCTGCGAAAAAGAAGACCGGGTCGGGCTTGCGGTTGCGCGCCAGTGCGGGCAGCAGCGCGAAGTGCACGTCGATCTGCAAGGCCCCCGGCCGGTTCGGGTCGAAGGGTCGGCGCACCACGCCACACCAGGCTTCGTGTTCAACGCCCGGCAGCCGGCAGGCCGTCAGGCCATGCCGTTTTTCGGCGGCCTGGGCGCCCGGCGGCGTGGCCGCGCCCCACAGGGCCGCCACGGTCAGACCCGCAATGAAAATCTTGTTCATGGCCGGCATTGTCTTCAACCCGGGCCGGCCGGCCGCAGGCCTACCGGCGAACGGTTGAATGGACGTGACAAAGCCGTGTGAAAAACGGCCGGCCTGGGGCCACGGCGGCCTGAGTGGCCTCAACCCAGCATGCGCTGGAGTTCGCCGCTGGCGATCAGCCGGGCCAGGTCGTTGGCGCCGCCCACCAGCTGGCCCTTCACGAAGACCATCGGCAGCGTCGGCCAGCCGGTCCACATCTTCAGCGCGTTGCGCTGGCGCCAGGCGCTGAAGTAGCTGCCGTATTCCAGGTACTTGAACGGCACGCCTGCCGTGGTCAGGGCGCCCCGCGCCTTGCGGCAGAAGGGGTTCTGCGCCATGCCGACCACCACCACGGCGTGCTGGGCGATGGCGGCTTGCACCTCGGCCACGATGGCCGCCTGGTGCCCGGCCACGCTGTCGCGGATGGCGGGGTGGATGTGGGCTTCGTCGAGCACGGGTCGAGTCATGGTGGCCTCCAAACCGTCGAATCTAGCCGACACCCGCAGCAT
>JANPHI010000391.1:0-17376 GCA_031424355.1 Betaproteobacteria bacterium | reverse complement strand
CATGCGCACGCTGTCGTAGCCGGCGGCGCGCAGGGCGTCCCAGCCGCTGTCGCGGTGGAATTCGCAGCGGTAGCGTTTGGACGACTGCTTGGGGTAGGCGAACCACAGCACCGCGTCGCCCACGGCCGCAGCCGTCAGCTGCGCGATGGCCGCATTCAGTTCGGCCTGGGTGATGGCAAAGGCCAGGCCGAATTGCAGGCCCGGCTGGGCAGTGTGCTCAATCGTCACACCTTCGGCCGCCAACGCCTGCAGCGCCGGCTCGAAACTGGCCGGCGCCTGCAACACCACCGCCGCACCGTGTTCGGGCTTGAAGTTGAGCTTCCTGAACAGTGGCGTCATGGCGGCAGCTGGCGCCCTCAGCCGCGCAGGTGGCAGGCCACCCAGTGGCCTTCGGCGCTTTGCTTCAGGTGCGGCCTTTCCTGGTCGCACAGGCCCTTCTGCGCAATCGGGCAGCGGGTGTGGAAGTGGCAGCCGCTGGGCGGGTGGATGGGGCTGGGCACATCGCCCTGCAGCGGGATGCGCTTCCTCTTCACCGTCGGGTCGGGGATGGGCACCGCCGACAGCAGCGCTTCGGTGTAGGGGTGCAGCGGGTGGGTGTACAGCAGCTTGGCCGGTGCGATCTCGACGATGCGGCCCAGGTACATCACGGCCACGCGGTGGCTGATGTGTTCGACCACGCTCAGGTCGTGGGCGATGAAGACATAGGTCAGCTGGAATTGTTCGCGCAGGTCTTCCAGCAGGTTGATCACCTGGGCCTGGATGGACACGTCCAGCGCGCTGACGGCTTCGTCGCAGACGATCAGTTTCGGGTTCACCGCCAGCGCCCGCGCAATGCCGATGCGCTGGCGCTGGCCGCCGCTGAATTCATGCGGAAAGCGCCGCATGTGGTCGGCGGAAAGGCCCACGGTTTCCAGCAGCTGCACGACGCGGTCGTCGTATTCGCGCGGCGTTTTCGTCAGCTTGTGGATGGTCAGCGCTTCGCCGACGATGGCGCTGACCGTCATGCGCGGGTCCAGGCTGGCGTAGGGGTCCTGGAAGATGATTTGCATGTCGCGGGCCAGCGCGCGCATTTGCGCTTTCGTGGCTTGCATGACGCTCTTGCCTTCGAACCAGACTTCGCCCGAGGTGGGTTCGATCAGCCGCAGGATGCAGCGCCCGGTGGTGCTTTTGCCGCAGCCCGATTCACCCACCACGCCCAGCGTTTCGCCGGCCTGCAATTCGAAACTGACGCCATCGACGGCGTGCACGCGGTCCACCTCGCGGCCCAGCAAACCGCCCTTGATGGGGAAGTGCTTGACGAGGTTCTGGACCTTCAGCAATGGCTCGGTCATGCGACGACGTCCAGGATGCAGGCCACTTTGTGACCAGGTGAAATCTCGCGCAGCGGCGGGGTGGCGCTGATGCATTCGGGCGTGACGTGCTTGCAGCGCGCCGCGAAGCGGCAGCCCACTGGCAAGCCGCCGCTGACGGGCGCGACCAGCTTGGGCACCGTGCCCGCAATGGCCTCCAAGCGCACCTTGTGCGTGGCGTCCATGTCGATGCGCGGAATGCTGCGGATCAGCCCCTGGGTGTACGGGTGGCGCGGGTTGGCGAACAGCTCTTCCACAGTCGCTTCTTCAACGACCCGGCCGGCATACATCACCACCACGCGCTGCGCCACTTCGGCGACGACGCCCATCGCGTGGGTGATCAGCATCACGGCCATGCCCAGGCGGTCTTTGAGCTCGCCCATCAGGTCGAGGATCTGCGCCTGGATGGTCACGTCGAGCGCCGTGGTCGGCTCGTCGGCGATCAGCAGCTTCGGGTCGCAGGCCAGGGCGATGGCGATCATCACCCGTTGCCGCATGCCGCCCGAAAACTGGTGCGGGTAGTCGCGCACGCGGCGTTCGGGCGTGGGGATGCGCACCAGCTTCAGCATCTCCACCGCGCGGTCCATCGCGTCCTTCTTCGACAGACCCATGTGCAGGCGCACGCTCTCGGCGATCTGCTCGCCCACGGTGTAGACCGGGTTCAGGCTGGTCATCGGTTCCTGGAAGATCATCGCGATCTCTTTGGCCCGGATGCTGCGCATCGCCGCGTTGTCCAGCGGCACCAGGTCACGGCCCTGCCACAGCACCTGGCCGGCGACGATCTTGCCGGGCGGCATGTCGATGAGCTTCATCACCGTCTTGGCGGTGACGCTCTTGCCGCAGCCCGACTCGCCGACCACGCACAGCGTTTCGCCGGCAGCGATGGCCAGGTCCACGCCATCCACCGCGTGCAGCCAGCCTTCCTCGGTCTTGAAGTGGGTCTTCAGACCCCGGATGTCGAGCAGCGCCGTCACAGCACGCGCCTCGGGTCCAGCGCGTCGCGCAAGCCGTCGCCGATGAAGTTGATGGTCAGCACGGTCAGGAAGATGGCGAAGCCCGGGAAGATGGCCCAGTGCGGCGCGATGTCCAGGTAGTCCTTGCTGTCGTAGAGGATGCGGCCCCAGGTCGGGATGTCCGGCGGGAAGCCCAGACCCAGGAAGCTGAGCGTGCTCTCGGCGATGATGGCCGCGGCCACGTCGATGGTGCCGGCCACGATGACCGGGCCCAGTGAATTCGGCAGGATGTGGCGCAGCACCTGGCGCGGCACCGAAGCGCCCAGCGCCCGCGCCGCTTCGACGAATTCCTTCTCGCGCAGGCTGAAGAACTGGGCGCGCACCAGTCGCGCCACCGGCATCCAGCGGAAGCCGCCGATGACCAGCACGATCAGGATGAAGACGCCCACCTCGGGCCCGAAAGTGGTCTTCAGCTTGTCGCGAAACAGGTAGATCACCAGCAACAAGAGCGGGAGCTGGGGCAACGAGAGGAACAGGTCGGTCAGCCACATCAGCGCCGCATCGACCCAGCCGCGCGAGATGCCGGCCACCGCGCCGATCAGCACGCCGACGAAGATGGACATCAGCATGGCCGCCAGGCCCACCGCGATGCTGATGCGCCCGCCGTAGAGCATGCGCGCCAGCAGGTCTTGCCCCAGGTCGTCGGTGCCCAGCGGGTGCTTGGCATTGGGCATGGCCAGGCGCGCGGTGAAGTCGATGTCGTTGATGGCCAGCTTCCACAGCAGCGGGCCCAAGACCACGCTGGCCACCATCAGCGTCAGCAGCACCAGGCTGAAGACGGCCATGCGGTGGCGGCGGAAACGCCGCCAGGCCTCGGTCCACGGGGACACGATGGCGCGTGGCACTGCAGCAGCAGCGGCCACGGCCGGCTCAGCGGAAAGCGATGCGGGGGTCGAGCCAGCCATACAGCAGGTCTGCAATCAGATTGAAAAGAATGACGAGGCACGAAAAGACAAAAGTCACGGCCATGATGACCGGCGTGTCGTTGCGCAGGATGGCGTCGATCAGCAGGCTGCCGATGCCGGGGATGCGGAAAATCTGCTCGGTGACGATGGCGCCGCCGAAGACCTGCGGCATGGTCAGCGCCACCAGCGTGACCACCGGGATCAGCGCGTTGCGCACCACGTGCTTGATGATGACCACGCGCTCGGCCAGGCCCTTGCTGCGTGCCGTCGTCACGTAGTCCAGCCGGATCACGTCCAGCACCGCCGAACGCACGTAACGCGTCCAGCTGGCGCCCTGGAACAGGCCCAGCACGGCGATGGGCATGATGGACTGCTTGAAGCTGTCCCACCACCACTGCCAGCCGGTGGAGGGCAGGTCGGCCCGAAAGACGAAGGGCAGCCAGTCCAGCTTGATCGAGAACAGCAGGATCAGCAGCAGGCCGGTGAAAAAGGTGGGCAGCGAAAAGCCCATGAAGGCCACCGTGTTGGCCACCTTGTCGAAGAGTGAGTAGGGCTTGGTCGCCGCGTAGATGCCCACCGGCAGTGCGATCGCCATCGCCAGCAATTGCGACATGCCGATGACCGCCAGCGTCACCGGCACGCGCTGCCAGATCAGCGTGTCCACATCGACGCGGCTGACGAAGCTGAAGCCCCAATCGCCGTGCAGCATGGCCATCAGCCAGCGCACATAGCGCTGCCAGACCGGGTCGTCCAGACCGAACTTCTCGCGCAGCGCCTGGCGCACTTCGGCCGGCACATTCGGGTTGGTGGCCAGTTCACCGAAAGGGTCGCCGGGCGCCAGCGCCAGCACGGTGAACAGGATCAGGCTGATGCCCAGCAGGCTGGGCACCGCAATCAGCAAACGGCGCAGGAGATACGGGCCCAACTCAAGTCTCGCGGTACCACTCGTGGATGGCGGCCATGTCGTTGTCCCAGCCCGACAGCGGCGCCACCAGGTTCTTCGCCAGGCCGGCCACCGAGGGGCGGAACAGCAGCGGGATGACGTAGCCGTCACTGCACACCAGGTCGTTCAGCTTGATCAGCAAGGCCGCGCGTTTGACCGCGTCAAGCTCGAACTCGGCGGCCTTGAAGGTCTTGTCGAATTCTTCGCTCTGCCAGCGCGTCAGGTTGATGCCCAGCCATTTGTTGGCCTTGGACGAAACCTCCCAACTGACGAAGCGCTGCAAATGGCGTTGCGGGTCGGGGCGGCCCTGGTAGACCTGGTACATCTGCATGTCGGCGTAGAACTTGCCGTAGGTGTCGCTGTTGGCCACGTCCGACGAGAAGAACACGCTGGCCACGACCTGCTTCAATTCGATGTCGATGCCCGCCTTCTGCGCCGCCTGCTTGACGATCTGCTGCACCTTCTGGCGCGGCGCGTTGATGCTGGTCTGGAACAGGAACTTCAGCTTCTTGCCGTTTTTTTCGCGCACACCGTCGGCGCCGCGTTTGTAGCCGGCGCCGTCCAGCAGGGCATTCGCTTTGTCGACGCTGAATTCGAACTTCAGGTTCGGGCTGCGGTAACGCACCGGGTTGTTGATCCAGTTGGCCGTGGCCACGCCGCCGCGGCCGAAGATGAAGTCCTGCACGCCCTTGCGGTCGATCAGCAGGGCCATCGCCTGCCGCAGCACCGGGTCGCTGAATTGCGGGTGGCGCGTCTTGGGGTTGGCGCGCTCGCCATCCACCTCGGTGCCAGGGTCGCTGAAGTTCAGGTGCAGGCCTTCGGTGGCGCCGCCCGGCGAGAATTCGACCCGGCCTTTGCCGCCCGTTTCCAGCCGCTTCAGGATTTCGTCTTCGACCAGCAAATTCCAGGCGAAGTCGTATTCGCCGGTTTGCAGCACGGCGCGCGCGGCACTGACGGCGTCGCCACCGCCCTTGATTTCGATGCTGTCGAAATGGGGTCGGTTGGGCAGGTGGTAATTCGCATTCAAGACGCCGCGCACCATGTCGCCGGGCTTGAATTCCACGAATTTGTAGGGACCGGTGCCGACGGGTTTCAGGTTCGCTGGCGCCTCACGCGACTTGCCACCGCCGTAGGCGCTGAAGATGTGCTTGGGGATCAAGCGCACCAGGCTGTAGCCGCCGGGCCAGAAAGGTTGGGGCTTGTCGAACACCACGCGCACGGTCAGCGCATCGACCTTTTCGATCTTCAGGCCTTCGTACTGGCCGATGGTGACGGCGGCGGCTGCCGGGTCGGTGGCGTACTGGTAGTTGAAGACCACGTCGTCGGCCGTGAACGGTGTGCCGTCGTGCCAGGTCACGCCCTTCTTCAATTTCCAGGTGACGGTCTTGCCGTCGGCACTGAGGCCGCCATTGGCGCGGCTGGGGATCTCGGCAGCCAGCACCGGGACCAGATTGGCCTCAGCGTCCCAGCGGGCCAGCGGTTCGTAGAAGACGCGGCTGCCTTCCTCGTCTTTCACGCCGGTGGCGAAGTGCGGGTTCAGCAGCGTGGGGCCCTGCCACAGCAGCAGCTTCAAGGGGCCGCCGCCACCGCGTTTGGTCGGCTTGTAATTGAAGGCCTGGGTTGACGATTGCGCCTGCGCCACGCCCGCTTCCATCAGCAGGAAACCCGCCATCGGCGCCGTCAGCCCCAGGCCCAGCATGCGCTGGACAAAGCGGCGGCGCGGCAGTTCCCCGCTGCGCACCGCTTCTACAGCGGCGCGAATTTCCTGCTCGTGCATCAGACCTTCTTTCATGTGTCGCGGTACCAGGCGCTCAGCGCCCAATGGATGTTGTCCCAGCCCGAAAGCGGGGCGACGAGTTTGTTGGCCACGCCGGAAACGCGTGAACGGCTGAGTAGCGGAATGATGTAGCCGTCGCTGCTGACCAGGTCGTTGAGCTTGATGATCAGCACCGTGCGCTTGACCGGGTCGAGTTCGGTTTCGACCGCCTTGAAGGTCTTGTCGTATTCCTCGCTGCGCCAGCGGCTGGAATTGCGGCCCGACCATTTGTTGGCCTTGCTCGCCAACTCGGCCGAGATGTACTGGTCCATGAAGCGTTCAGGGTCGGGCTCGTTCTGCGTCGTCGTGTACATCTGCATGTCGGCGTAGAACTTCGGGTAGGTGTCGGGGTTGGCGACATCCGACGAGAAGAATACGCTGGGCGTGACCGACTTCAATTCCAGGTCGATGCCCGCTTTTTGAGCCGCCTGCTTGACGATCTGCTGCGTCTTCTGGCGTGGGGCGTTGATGCTGGTCTGGTAGATGAAGCGCAACTTCTTGCCGCCCTTTTCGCGGATGCCGTCAGCGCCTTTCTTCCAGCCCGCGCCTTCCAGCAAGGCATTGGCCTTGTCGATGTTGAATTCGAATTTCAGGTTCGGGCTGCGGTAGCGCGGCGGGTTGTTCAGGAAATTGGGCGTGGCCACGGCAGCGCGCCCGTAGATGAATTCCTGTATGCCCTGGCGGTCCACCAGCAGGGCCATGGCACGCCGCACAGCCTCTTCCTGCCAGATCGGGTGGCGCGTCTTGGGGTTGGCGCGTTCGCCTTCCACTTCCTGCGTGCTGTCGGCGTAATTGAGCTGGATGAATTCGATGTCGCCGCTGGGCACGATGACGGCACGGCCCTTGCCGCCGGCTTCCAGGCGCTTCAGCACTTCGTCTTCCACCTGCAAATTCCAGGCGTAATCGAATTCACCGGTCTGCAGCACGGCGCGTGCGGCACTGACGGCGTCGCCGCCGCCCTTCATTTCGATGGTGTCGAAATACGGCCGGTTGGCGACGTGGTAATTCGTGTTGATGGTGCCGCGCACCATGTCGCCCGGCTTGAAGTCGACGAATTTGTAGGGCCCGGTGCCGACCGGCTTCAGGTTGGTCGGTGCCTCGCGCGACTTCGCGCCCAGGTAGTCCTTGAACAGGTGCTTCGGAATCTGCTGCCCGAAGGTGCCGACGAAAGCCTGCGCCCAGAAGGGCGTGGCCTTGGGCAGGATGACCTTGATGGTGTGCGTGTCGATCTTCTCGACCTTCACGTCCTTGTAAAGGCCGATGGAAATGGCGGCCGTGCCGGGGTCGGTCGAGAACTGCCAGTTGAAGATGCAATCGTCAGCGGTGAAGGGCGTGCCGTCGTGCCAGGTCACGCCTTTCTTCAGTTTCCAGATGACGCTCTTGCCGTCGGCGGCCAGGCCACCGTTTTCACGGGTGGGTACTTCGGCCGCCAGGACGGGGATGAGGTTGCCTTCGGCGTCCCAGCCGGCCAGCGGTTCGTAGAACACGCGGCAGCCTTCCTGGTCTTTGGTGCCGGTGGCGAAGTGCGGGTTCAGCAGCGTGGGGCCTTGCCACCACAGCGTTTTCAGCGGGCCGCCACCACCGCGTTTGGTGGGCTTGTAGGCCGGGCCGCTCTGGGCGTTGGCCACGCCGGCGTGCATCAGCAGCATGCCGGCCATGGGGGCGGCGATGCCCAGGCCCGCCAGTTGCTGGATGAAGCTGCGGCGCGGCAGTGCACCGGTGCGGACTTCTTCGATCAACAGTCTCAGTTCGTTTTCTTGCATGGTGATCCAACTTTCTACAGCGACCGCAAGGCCGCCCTGTCTGCGGCCATCCCCGGCAGGGGCCCGCCACCATGCTATCGGCTCGACTTGGTGCAGCCATTCGGGTCCGCCCGCACCTTCACGGTGATACTGCGGCCCCGCCAGGTTCAGGGTCAGCAAGGCCCGTGCCGATGCCGCCCACCTGACCGCCCGTCCCAGGAACCGCATGAACGCCAACAGCCGCACCAACGAAGACGCCTACGCCATCGAGCTGCAGGCCCCCGACATCGCGCCCTACCGCCAGGGCAACACCGGTGTCGATTTCGTCCACAGCCTGGCATCGGGCCGCCCCGGCCCGCAGGTGATGGTGCAGGCGCTGACCCATGGCAACGAGATCTGCGGCGCCATCGCGCTGGACTGGCTGTTCAAGCAAGGCTTTCAGCCGGCCTGCGGCAGCCTGACACTGGCTTTCGGCAACGTGGCCGCCTACGCCCGCTACGACCCGGCCAACCCCTTCCCGTCGCGCTGCGTGGACGAAGACTTCAACCGCGTCTGGGCCGACGCTGAACTGCAGGGCCCGCGTGATTCGGTGGAGCTGCGGCGGGCGCGCGAACTGCGGCCTTTCGTCGATGCGGCCGACCTGCTGCTGGACATCCACAGCATGAGCGGCCCCTGCCGCCCCTTGATGGTGTGCGGCACCGTGGACAAGAACGCGGCCTACGCGCGTGAACTGGGCGTGCCGGGCGACTTGCTGATCGACACCGGCCACCCCGCCGGCCTGCGCATGGTGGAACGGGGCGGCTTCGGCGACCCGGCTTCGCCCAGGAAGGCGCTGCTCATCGAATGCGGTCAGCACTGGGAGAAGGCGGCGGGCGATGTGGCCATCGACTGCCTGGTGCGCTTCCTGGGCCTGACCGGCCTGATGGGCTCGGACGGGGCCGCCTGGGTGCAGGCCCATGCACCGCTGCCGCTGCCGCCCGAACAACGCCTGGTGCGCGTGACCGAAGCCGTCGTGGCGCGCAGCAGCGCCTTTCGCTTCCTGGTGCCGGCGGTGGGCTTCGGCGTGGTCGAAAAAGCCGGCACGCCCATCGCGCAGGACGGCGACCACGTCTGGCTGGCCCCCTACGACGGCACGGTGCTGGTGATGCCGGGCGTGAAGAACCTGAAGGCCGGCGGCACGGCGGTGCGGCTGGGGCGCTTCGAATAGCGCCCGGCCCGCACCCCGCATCGCGTCAGGGCATCGCCAGGCGCTGGATCAGGCGGTGGTTGAACTCGTGGCCTTCGTAGAGTGACTTCACCGGCAGGCGTTCGTTCAGGCCGTGGGCGTTGCTGCCGCCGGGGGCGCTGAACAGGCCGGTGACGCCGTAGGTCCAGATGCCGGCGTTGTTCAGGAATCGGCCGTCGGTGGCGCCGGCCGACATCGTGGGCACCACCGGAATGCCGGGCCACATCTCGGCCGTCACGCCTTCGATGGCCTTCATCAGCGCGGGGGTCAGCGGGGGCACGGGCGCCTCGGTGGCCGTGCCCATGGTCGTGATCTTGATCTGGCCGTCGGCCATCACCCGGGCCAGCGTGGCCTGCACATCGGCCACCTTTTCACCGGGCAGGATGCGGCAATTCACCACCGCCTTGGCGCGTTGCGGCAGGGCATTGGTGGCGTGGCCGGCGTCCAGCATGGTGGCCACGCAGGTGGTGCGCACGGCTGAATTGTTGTAAGCGCTCAGTGCGTAAAGGCGGGTCAGCGCAGCGGCGTCGGGCGGGTCTTGCAGGATGGCGCGCATGTCGGCGGCGACGGCCGGCGTTTCCAGCGGGGCGCGGCGTTCGAAATAGCCGCGCGTGGTGGCCGACAGCTTGAACGGGAAGCTGAACTGGCCCAGGCGCGACAGGCCATCAGCCAGGTGGTAGATGGCGTTGTCGGGTACCGGCACCGAGCTGTGGCCGCCCTTGTTCGTGACCTCCAGCTGGAAGCTCTGGAAGATCTTCTCGCCGGCCTGTATGCCGTGCAGAACGGGCTTGCCGTCCTTGTTCATCGAACCGCCGCCGCCTTCGTTCAACGCCAGTTCGGCGTCGATCAGCGGGCGGTGGTTCTTGAGCAGGAATTCGACCCCGTTGTAAGGTCCGGGGACGAGTTCTTCATCGCAGGTCAGCGCCAGGATCAGGTCGCGCGCCGGCCGGAACTTGTCCTGCTTGAAGCGGACCATGTTCGACACGTAGATCGCGGCCATCGACTTGTCGTCGGAACTGCCGCGGGCGTAGAAGAAGCCGCCTTCCTCGACCAGCTTGAAGGGGTCGCGTTCCCAGTCTTCGCGCTTGGCTTCGACCACGTCGATGTGGGCCAGCAGCAGCAGCGGTTTCAGCGCGCCCGTGCCCTTCAGCCGCGCCACCAGGTTGCCCTTTTTCGGCGCGCCGGGCGGCACCAACAACTGCATCTCGTCGTCGCTGTAGCCGCCGGCTTTCAAACGTGCGGCCATGGCCTTGGCGGCCTGCGTGCAGTCGCCCACCGAGTCGGTGGTGTTGATCTCGACCAGTTCCTGGTAGATGCTGCGCAGCCGCTGGTCGGCGGGGCTGGTCTGGGCCAGCGCGGGTGTGAGGGCGGGTGACAGGGCGGTGCCCAGCGCGAGGCCGAACGCGGCCAGATGGCGAGTCTTCATGGGTTCAGCTCCGGGTGCTGGTGGTGGGTGTCTGCTCGGCAGCCTGCAGGGCCGCCAGCACGGCCGCTGCGGTTTCGGCCGGCTGTTCCATCGGGAACAGGTGTGATCCTTCGATCCACTGTACGCGGTCGTGGGCCAGCGCACGGGTGGCGGCCAGGCCCACCTGGCTGCCCTCGTGCGAACGCGTGCCGCCCAGGTAGGTGACCGGGCAATGCGGCGGGTGGCGGCGCAGCACGCTCCCCAGGTTGTGGGTCAGCGCGTTGTAGATGCGCGTTTCCACGTCGCGGTGGAAGGCCAGGCGCACCGCCTGCGGGCTGTCGCCTTCGGGGTCGGGCTCGAAGCCGGCGGCGATGTAGTCGCGCAGCACGTCGGGTTCCCAGCGCGCGAAGGCGTGCTTGGCCGCGAAGTGCGCAAGGGCGGCTTCGGCCGACGGCCATTGCCAGCGGCGCTTGGCCGACACCCGCCCCGGCGAGAAGCGGCGGATCAACCCGCCCACCTTCATCACTTGCACGCTGTGGGCCTTCCAGCCGGTCAGCACGGGGGAATCGATCAGCACCAGGCTGCGCGTCAGGTCGGGCCGCTTGCAGGCCGCCATCAGGCTCAGGTAGCCGCCCAGCGAATGGCCCACCAGGTGCACGGGCTGGCCCGGGCTTTCGCGACGGACCAGGTCGATGAGCTGGTCGCGCAGGCGCGGCCAGTTGCTGGTGACGGGGTAGGCCGGGTCGTGGCCGTAACGTTCCACCGCGATGACGCGGTAGCCGGCGGCCCGCCAGGTTTCAAACAGGCTGCGGTAGACGCCCGCCGGGAAGCCGTTGGCGTGGCTGAAGGCGATGACGGGCTGGGTGGCTGTAGCGGTGGGAGTTGGCATCGTCAGACGATGCGCTCACCGGGCGCGGTGATCTTGCGCATGGGCTCGTGGCGCTGCAGCGGGCTCATCAGCGGGTGGGTGCTGGCGCTGCCGTCCCAGCAGGGGTCGTCGATGCCTTCGAAGACCTCGCGCAGGCGCTGGCCCCAGGTGCTGTGGATCATCTGGAAATACGGGTTCTGCTCGTCGATGCAGACGATCTGGTCGCAGGCAAAACTGTCGGCGCGGTAGACCAGCAGGTCCAGCGGCAGGCCCACGCTGAGGTTGGATTTCAGCGTGCTGTCCATCGACACCAGCGCGCATTTGGCGGCTTCGTCCAGCTCGGTGCGCGGCGTCAGCACGCGGTCGAGGATGGGCTTGCCGTACTTGCTTTCGCCGACCTGGAAGAAGCAGGTTTCGCGCGTGGCTTCAATGAAGTTGCCGGCGCTGTAGACCAGGAAGAGGCGCATCGCTTCACCCTTGATCTGGCCGCCGAAGATCATGCTGGCGTTGAAGTCGACACCGCTTTTCTTCAGCGCCGGGCCGTCCTGTTCCCACACGCGGCGCACCGCCGCGCCCAGCACGCGGGTGGCGTCGAACATGCTGGTGGCGTTCCAGATCGTCAGGCCTTCTTCGGTGCCGTTGTCCAGCTTTTCCACCTGCAGCAATTCACGCACGCTCTGGCTGATGCTCAGGTTGCCGGCCGACAGCATGACCATGAAACGGTCGCCGGCCTTTTCGTAAACCATCATCTTGCGGAAGGTGCTGATCGCATCCAGACCGGCGTTGGTGCGGCTGTCCGACAGGAAGACGAGGCCGGCGTTCAGGCGTATGCCGACGCAGTAGGTCATGGCGAACTTTCTTTGTGGGTTTGCTTGAGGCGGTAGAGCGCGTCCAGCGCCTCGCGGGGCGTGAGGCTATCAGGGTCGATGGCGGCCAGTGCGCGCTCCACCGCCGAAGTCTCGGGCACGGCAGCGGCTGGCGGTGGTGCGAAAAGATCCACTTGCGCCTGCCCGCTCTGCGCCTTGGCTTCCAGCGCTTCCAGCGTGGCCCGCGCCTGGCGCACCAGCGCCGCCGGCATGCCGGCCAGCCGCGCCACCTGCACGCCGTAGCTGCGGCTGGCCGGGCCGGGCTCGATCTGGTGCAGGAAGACGATGTCGTGCCCGCTTTCCACGGCGCCCACGTGCAGGTTCATCGCCGCGCTGTGTTGCGCCGGGAATTCGGTCAGTTCGAAGTAGTGCGTGGCGAACAGCGTGAAGCTGCGGTTCTTGTCGTGCAGGTGGGTGGCGATGGCACCGGCCAGCGCCAGGCCGTCGAAGGTGCTGGTGCCCCGGCCGATCTCGTCCATCAGCACCAGGCTGTGCTCGGTGGCCCCGTGCACGATGGCCGCGCCTTCGGTCATTTCCAGCATGAAGGTGGACTGCGCGTTGGCCAGGTCGTCGGCCGCGCCGATGCGGGTGTGGATAGCGTCGATGGGCCCCAGCCGGCAGGCCGTGGCCGGCACGTAGCTGCCCATCGCGGCCAGCAGCACGATCAGCGCCACCTGGCGCATGAAGGTGCTTTTGCCGCCCATGTTGGGGCCGGTGATGACCAGCAGCCGCGTCTTGGCGTCCAGCCGGCAGTGGTTCGGAATGAAGTTGCCCGCGCCGGTTTCGGCCAGCCGCGCTTCCACCACCGGGTGGCGGCCCGCCTCGATGGCGATGCAGGGGTAGGGCACGAATTCAGGCCGGCACCAGCCCAGCGTGGTGGCGCGTTCGGCCAATGCGGCCAGCGCGTCCAGCCCGGCCAGTGCGCGCGCCAGGGCCTGCAGCGCGGGCAGGTGCTGCTGCAATTCGTCCAGCAGTTGTTCGTACAGAAATTTCTCGCGCGACAAGGCGCGTTCCTGCGCCGACAGCGCCTTGTCCTCGAAGGTCTTCAACTCGGGCGTGATGTAGCGCTCGGCGTTCTTCAGCGTCTGCCGGCGCTGGTAGTCGGCCGGCACTTTCGAAACACCGGATGACGTGACCTCGATGTAGAAACCGTGCACCTTGTTGTATTGCACGCGCAGGTTGGCGATGCCGGTGCGTGCGCGCTCGCGGGCTTCCAGGTCCAGCAGGAAGGCGTCGCAGTTGTCGTTGATGGCACGCAACTCGTCCAGGTCGGCGTCCACACCGGTGGCGATGACGCCGCCATCGCGCAGCAGCACGGCGGGCTCGGCGGCAATCGCCTGCAGCGCCTGCGCCAGCGCGGGCTCGGGCGACAGCCCGGCGTGCAGCCGTTCCAGCAAGGGCGCGCCATGTGGTGCGCAAGCGCGCAGCGCGGGCAGGGCGGCCAGCGTCAGACGCAGGCCGGCCAGTTCACGCGGGCGCACCTGGCGCAGCGCCACGCGGGCGGTGCTGCGTTCGACATCACTCACGCTGCGCAGCGCCTCGCGCAGCGGCGCAAAGCCGCTGTCGATGAAGCAGGCGATGGCCGCATGGCGTTCGCTGGCCGGCGCGCGGTCGCGTGCTGGGTGCGTCAACCAGTGGCGCAGCAAGCGGCTGCCCATGCCGGTGCGGCAGCTGTCCAGCAGGCTCAGCAGCGTGGGGCTGTTGTCGCCCGTTTCGCCGCGCAGCGTCTGCACCAGTTCCAGGTTGCGGTGGGTGGCGGGTGGCAGTTCCAGCAGCTCGCCGCTGCGCTCCACCGTCAAGGTTCGCACATGGGCCAGCGCCTGCCCTTGCGTGTGTTCGGCGTAGCTCAGCAGCGCGGCCGCAGCGGCTTGCGCAGCCGGCAGATCCTGTGCGTTGAAGCCGGCCAGCGACGCCACCTGCAACTGCGCGCACAGCTTGCGAGAACCCAGTTCGGTGTCGAACTGCCAGGCCGGCCGGGCGGTGCGGGCGGCCTTGGCTTGCAGCACGGCGGCGGGCAACTCGCTGCCGTCGTGCAGCACCTCGGCCGGGGCCAGCCGCGCCAGCCAGCTGGGCAATTCGCGTTCGCCGCATTCGGTCAGGCCCAGGCTGCCGCTGCTCAAGCCCAACCAGGCCAGGCCGAAGGTGGCGCGGTGCTTGAACACGGCCAGCAGCAGCGTGTCGGCGCGCTCGGCCATCAGTTCGCTGTCGGTGACCGTGCCCGGCGTCACCACGCGCGTCACCTGGCGCTCGACCGGTCCCTTGGCCGTGGCCACGTCGCCCACCTGTTCGGCCACCGCCACGGCTTCGCCGAGCTTGATCAAGCGTGCCAGGTAGCTTTCGACCGAGTGCGCCGGCACGCCGGCCATCACCACCGGTTCACCGGCGCTCTGGCCACGCTGCGTCAGCGTGATGTCCAGCAGCCGGTTGGCCTTGCGCGCGTCGTCGAAGAAGAGCTCGTAGAAGTCGCCCATCCGGTAGAAGACGAGCGTGTCGGGGAAGTCGGCCTTGATGCGCAGGTACTGCTGCATCATGGGCGTGTGGCCCGAGAGGTCGGCGTTCTTCGCGATGATTGGTGAATTGTCTTTTTGCATCAATGACTTGCCCGGATTTCGCAGCGTTCGAGAAGAAGTCGCACATCAGGTAGTTCTAAATTATCGCGGGGCGACTTCGGACTCGATGCCGATAGAAAAAGTCATTTGATGACAGTCACTTGGGGCTGATTGTGGCGTTGGGATCACCTGATCGCGTTGTCAGAGGGTGCCGAATCGGCCAGTGCGGGGGGACTGGACGGGGACTAAGGGCGAAGGTTTTCCATGGAATTCCTGGCCAGTCCCCCAGCGTTCAAACGAGCTGGCTCGGGCCTCGTGGTGTGGTGCCGACCCACGCGGTCACTGGCTCCCTGAAAACAGGACCCGGCACATCTTGGCGAACTTGCCAATATCGGCATCTGTTGGCACAATTGCCAACATGAAGGCCGAGTTGATCACCCGCTTCAAGAGCGTTGCCGACGATGGCGGCGTGATGGAACTGGTGGTCTGGCGCGTGCCGCGACCGGTGCCACCTACAGACCATGGTTACAAGTACCGCGCGGTCTACGCCGTGGACGGCGTGCGTGTGGTCGGGTTCGACAACGAACGCGGCAAGGGCGACCACTGCCATCTGAATGGGCGGGAGTTGCCGTACACCTTCACCACGGTTGACGCCTTGGTCGAAGATTTCATCGCCGCCGTGGATGCGGCAAGGAGAACGCCATGACGATACGACGCACGCTGACCATCACCATGGCGCCCGACTGGCGTGCAGCTTTGCGGAAATCGGGCAAGGCTGCTCAGGCCCACAGGTACCAAGGCGAGACGCTGAACTTCGAAAGCCCGGGCGCGTTCTTCGGCAGACTCACCGAACGTCGCTGGTCGTTGGTGACTGCATTGCAGGGGCAGGGCGCGATGGCGGTGCGCGAACTGGCTCGGCGAGCCGGCCGCGATGTCAAGCGCGTGCACGAAGATGTGCAGGTGCTGACCGAACTGGGCCTGGTCGAACGCGATGACGCTGGTGGCGTCTTGTGTCCATATGCCGATGTGCACATCGACATGCATGTCCATCATGAAAGCGTCGCGGCCTGAATCAGAACCTGGGCGGGGCTCCATAGAGGCGCTAACCCGCCTTTCGCCTGTGCGAGCACTCGGCGATGCAGGAACAGCCTGCGAGGCTCGATGAAGGTCTGCAAGCTGTCATTGAGCAGCCACTGAACAATCTGGGTTGAGCACCCGGATACGACCGAGGCTGTGTGAGAACTCGCAGAAGGCGAACGGAGCGAAGTTCATCCAGTAACGCGGTAGCCGGATTTCGGCTTTCGCGAGGCCGCGACTGTTCCCTTTCGGCCTTCTGAGGGCTCACGCCCCCGCCAATTTCATCGCCTTCTGCGTTTTCGTAATGCCCAACAGCGTCATCACCCGCTTCAAGTTGTATGCAAGCACATGCAGGTTCATTTCGGTGGGGACGTGATCGAGCGTTTTCATCAAGAAGTGGGTCGATCCCATCCAGTGCTTCAATGTCCCGAAGACATGTTCGACCGTTCGCCTTCGGATCTTCATGGCCTGGGGGTTGCGATCTAGCCGCTGCTGCATCTTGTCGAGCACGTCTTCGTGTTCCCAGCGTTTGATCTTGCGGCTTGTTCCCGTTGTGCACTGGGCCTTGATGGGGCAGTCGCCGCAGCCGTATTTCGCATAGACCTGCAACTGCATGCCGTCTTCAATGACGTCGGATCCTCGCTTGAGGCTCTCTCCAGCCGGGCAGCGGTATTCGTCTGACTTGGCGATGTAGATGAAGTCCATCTTGCCGAAGCGACCCTCGGCCTTGCTGCCGGAGGTCATGGGCTTGGGCACGCAGGTGTTGACACCGGCCTTCTCGCACTCGGCGATCTCCTGTCCCTTGTAGTACCCGCGGTCAGCGAGCACGCCGATGCCCTTGCGGCCCAGCGCTTCCTGGGCCTTCTTGGCCATGGATGAGAGCGCACTGCGGTCGTGCCCGACGTTGATGACGTCATGCGCAACGATGAGGTGATGCTGGGTGTCGACGGCAGCCTGGACGTTGTAGCCGACGACGCCTGTCCCTCTGCCGCTGGTGGCCATCGAGCGGGCGTCTGGGTCGGTCAACGACAACTGCTTGTCAGGCTGTTGCTGAAGTTCCTTCTCCACCTCGCGCAGCGTGCGCATGTGCCGGCGCAGCTTGGCCACCTTGTCCTTGATCTGCGCCGTCTTGGCCGGCAAGTCCTCGGGCTGCGTGCGGTCGGCTGTGTCCAGTGCCTGCAGGTAGCGGTCGATGCTCTCCTGGATCTGCTTCATGCGCTGTTCGAGCTTGTGCGGCGTGAAGTTGCGGTCGCGGTTGTTGACCGCCTTGAACTTGCTGCCGTCCACTGCCACTACCCCGTCGGCAAGCAGCTTGAGCTTGCGGCAGACCATGACGAACTGGCTGCAGACGTTGCGGATGCCGGGACCGTTGTCGCGGCGGAAGTCGGCGATGGTCTTGAAGTCCGGCGCCAGGCGTCCGGTCAGCCACATCAGCTCGACGTTGCGCTGGCACTCCCGCTCCAGGCGCCGACTGCTCGTAAGCGGTCAATCAACCGCGCCCTTGCGCCGAGCCCCCGCGGCTGATCAGCGATCGGCCGTGTCGAGGCGCCAGGGCAGCAAGTTCTCGAAGTCCTCGACGGTCTTGGCCTTGGGCAACTCAACCAGTAGTGCCCTGAGG
>JANPHI010000390.1:0-11723 GCA_031424355.1 Betaproteobacteria bacterium | reverse complement strand
GGGCACCCAGCAAGGCGGCTGCCGTGAGGGCCACGCCGCGTCTGCCGGGCACCACCTCGTCCATGGTCGTCACCCGGTGCAGGTGCGGGTCCACCGTGATGACGCTGTCGAAAGCCGCCGCCAGCAACCGGCCCAGGTGGCGCTGGCTGACCACTTCACCTGGCGTGAAGGCCATGTCCTGGCGCATGTAGGCCAGGTAGGGGCTGACCAGGCACAGCTGCTGCGCACCCAGTTCTCGGGCGCCTGCGGCGGCCAGCAGCAGTTGGGTCAGCTTGTCGTTGGGCTGCTGCAGTCCGCGCAACAGGGCCACACGCTGCGGCAACTGGTGGGGCAGGCGCAGGCGGGTCTCGCCATCAGGGAAACGGTGCACGTCGACCAAGGCCAGGGTCCAGCCCAGGGCCGTTGCCAGCCGTGTGGCCAGGCCCGCCTCGTCCTCGAAGGCGAGCAACACACTCACGGGTGCACCCCAAGGCCTGCGGCCTGTCCCGCCAAGCGGGAGCGAGCCCCTTCGGACGGCCGGGCGGGGCTCATTCGCGCAACCTCTGCCCCATCACGTCCCGGAGGTGTTCGGCCAGCAGACGGCGGTCGGCGTGTTCAGTGGACATGGGTGGCATCACCTGCACGGCCACGCTCATGCGGCGGGCCGAAGCCACGCGCCACAGACTCTGCAGCAGCGTGGTGTCGCCAATGTACTGCGCCGCTGCGCAGAAAGGGCCGGTCGCGTCGTCAAAGCGCAGCAGCACAGGCTGCACCGGCGTGGTCGTGGCCACCGCGGCCTGCAGCAGGTTGGCGTGGAAGGGCAGCAACGCCGGTCCGGTGCCCGTCGTGCCCTCCGGGAACACGGCCACGGTCTCGCCCGCCTGCAGGGACGCCGCCACCGCATGCACCACCCGCAGCGCGTCGCGCTTGCGTTCACGTTCAATGAACAGCGTGCCGGCGTTGCGGATCAACCAACCCAGCAGCGGCCAGGACAGCACGTCGGCCTTGGACACGAAGCGTGCATGCGGCGCCGCGGCGTGAATGGCCGCGATGTCCAGCCAGGAAATGTGGTTGGCGACGATCAGCGTAGCGCCCGGCCGCGGCGTACCGCTCACTTGCAGCGTCAGCCCCATGGCTTGCAGCAGGCCGGCGGACCACCAGCGGATGCGTTCGTGTCGCTCCGCCACGCTCAGCCGCGGGAAGCGCGTCATCACCGCCATGCCGTGCAACACATGCAGGGTGGCCCGGAACAGGCGCCAGGCCGCCAGCAAGGTCTGCATCAGTCCGTCCTCTGGTGAGAAGCCTCGTAGGCCACCGTCCCGGCCACCAGGGTGGCGCGCACACGGCCGGGCAAGGCCATGCCGGTGCTGGCAAAAGAGAACGGTGTGTGTTTGCCCTGGCTGGCCAGCAGGCCCGGCGTCACAGACCACTCGGCGGCCGGGTCGAACACACACACGTCGGCCACGCCACCTTCCACCAGGCGCCCGGCGCTGGTGGCCAGCGAGCCGATGGCGTCACCCAGCACCCGCACCGGCGCCTGGGTGACACGCGCCAGCGTGTCCGGCAGCGTGAGGCCGCTGTCCTGGCCCCAGCGCAGCGCCAGGCTCAACAGCAGTTCCAGCCCAGTAGCGCCGGGTTCGGCTTCACCGAAGGGCAGGTTCTTCATGTCCTCGGCCACCGGGTTGTGGTCGGAGACCAGCGCGTCGATGGTGCCGTCGGCCAGACCCGCGCGCAGTGCGTCGCGGTCCGCCCCCTGGCGCAGCGGTGGCGTCAGGCGCATGTCGGGGTTGAAGTAGCCGATGTCCACGTCGGTCAGGTGCAGCGAATTGATGCTGACATCGGCCGTCACCGGCAGGCCCTCGGCCTTGGCCGCGCGCAGCAGCGCGACGCCGGCGGCGCTGGACAGGCGGCACAGGTGCACGCGGGCTTTCGTGGCGCGCACCAGCTCGAAGATGGTGTGCAGGGCAATCGTTTCGGCCACCGCCGGCACGCCCGACAAACCCAGCCGCGTCGCCATCGCGCCCTGCGCCGCCACGCCCTTGCCCAGCCAGGCGTCCAGCGGGCGCAGCCACACCGTGTAGCCGAAGGTGGACGCGTACTGCAGCGCACGCAGCAGCACCAGGCTGTCGGTGACGGGCACGTCGGCCTGCGAGAAACCGACGCAGCCGGCCTCGGTCAACTCGGCCATCTCGGTCAGCGTGTGGCCTTCCAATTTGCGCGTCAAGGCGCCCAACGGAAACACGCGGCAGCGGCTGAGCTTGCGGGCGCGGAACTTCAGCATCTCCACCAGGCCGGGCTCGTCCAGCGTGGGGTCGGTGTCGGGCGGGCAGACCAGGCTGGTGACGCCGCCAGCGGCGGCTGCTGCCAGTTCACTTTCCAGCATGCCTTCGTGTTCCTGCCCCGGCTCGCGCAGGCGGGCGGCCAGGTCCACCAGGCCGGGGGCGACGACGAGGCCGTGGGCGGCGATGACACGGTCGGCGCCGAAGTCCGGGAGCCTGCCGATGCCCACGATGCGGCCGCTGGCGATGGCCACGTCGGCGATCTCGTCACGCCCCGAAGCCGGGTCGATCACACGGCCGTTCTGGATGAGGATCTTCATGCCTGGTTCCCTGCAATCGTGCTCATCACCGCCATGCGCACCGCGATGCCGAAGGTCACCTGGGGCAGGATCACGCTGTGGCTGCCGTCGGCCACGCTGCTGTCGATTTCCACGCCCCGGTTGATGGGCCCGGGGTGCATCACGATGCAGTCGGGCTTGGCCAGCGCGAGCTTCTCGGGCGTCAGGCCGTAGCTCTTGAAGAACTCGCCGGCGCTGGGCAGCATGCCGCCGCTCATGCGTTCGTTCTGCAGGCGCAGCATGATGATCACATCGGCGTCCTGGATGCCCTCGGCCATGCTGTGGCAGACGCGCACGCCCATGCCGGCCAGGTCGCCGGGCACGAGTGTCTTGGGCCCGACGGCGCGGATCTCGGGCACGCCCAAGGTGGTCAACGCGTGGATGTCGGACCGTGCCACGCGGCTGTGCACGATGTCGCCGACGATGGCCACGCGCAGCTGCGTGAAGTCCTTCTTGAAATGCCGGATGGTGTACATGTCCAGCAGCCCCTGCGTGGGGTGGGCGTGGCGGCCGTCGCCGGCGTTCACCACGTGCACATGCGGCGCCACATGCTGGGCGATGAGGTAGGGCGCACCGCTCTCGGCGTGGCGCACGATGAACATGTCGGCATGCATCGCGCTCAGGTTGGCGATGGTGTCCAGCAGGCTTTCGCCCTTGGCCGTGCTGCTCTTGGCGATGTCGAGGTTGATGACGTCGGCGCTCAGGCGCTTGGCCGCGATCTCGAAGGTGGTGCGGGTGCGCGTGCTGTTCTCGAAGAACAGATTGAACACGCTCTTGCCGCGCAGCAAGGGCACCTTCTTGACGTCGCGGTCGTTGACGCTGAGGAAGGTGCCGGCGGTGTCCAGGATCTGCGTCAGCACGGCCTTGGGCAGGCCTTCGATGGACAGCAGGTGGATCAACTCGCCGTGGGCGTTGAGCTGGGGGTTGCGTCGGGACAGCATGGTGCGTCGTTCGGTGGTTAGGTGTTCGCGGCGTCGGTCACGCTGAAGTGGAAGCTGCCGCCGCCATCCTTGTCTTCACGGCGCCCCAGCGACAGCTTCTGCGTGGCCGGCAGCACCAGCTTGGCGGCCGAGAAGGCGGCGGCCATCGGCAGTTCACGGCCCCCGCGGTCCACCAGCACCGCCAGGGTCACGCTGGCGGGGCGGCCGAAGTCAAACAGTTCGTTGACCACCGCGCGGATGGTGCGGCCGGTGTAACGCACGTCGTCGATCAACACGATGTGGCGGCCGTTGATGTCGAAGGGCAGGCGGGTGGGATCGGTACCCGCCGCCAAGCCCCGCGCGCTGAAATCGTCGCGGTGCAGGGTGCTGCTGATGACGCCGTAGCCCTTGTCGCCGCCCGGCAAGCCCAGGTCGCGCTGCAGGCGTTCGGCCAGCCAGGCACCGCCCGACCAGATGCCGACCAGCGCGGTGTCGGGCTTCAACAAATGGCGCACGCCTTCGCGCAGTTCGGCGTACAGGGCTTCGGCGTCAAGTTGCAGCATCGGGGCTTTCTGTGGGCGCGTTCACCGCTTCGGGCAAGGCGCGCAAATACTGATTCAGGATGATGACGGCCGATGCGGCGTCGGCGTCTTTCGCGCCGTCGGCCAAGGCTTCGGTGGTGCTGTAGCGCTCGTCCACTTCATGCACCGCCAGGCGGAAACGGCCGTGCAGCTGGCGCGCGAAGCGGCGGGCCTTGACGGTGTTCTCGTGCTCGGCGCCGTCGGGGTGGAAGGGCACGCCAACGACCAGGGCGTCGGGCTGCCATTCGGCGATGAGGTTGGCAATGGCGGTGAAGCGCGCGTCGCCTTCCGCGGCCACGGTCTTCAGCGGGCTGGCGCTGCGCAGCAAGGTGTTACCGGTGGCCACGCCGACGCGGCGGGTGCCGAAGTCGAAGGCGATGAAACTACGCAGCACGACGACCCAGCTTCCCCCCACGGAACCGGCTTTGCCGGGCCGTAGGGGGACGGCCCCCTCGGGGGGTAGCGAGCGCTAGCGAGCTTGGGGGCCCGTCAAGCATGCCCAGCCTCTTGCGACAGCATGCGCGGGTCGATACCGAGCAAACCCACGGCCCGGTCGTAGCGCTGGGCAATCGGCGTGTCGAAGATCACCTTGGGGTCGGCATTCACCGTCAACCAGCCGTTGCGGCCGATCTCGTCTTCCAGCTGCCCGGCCTGCCAGCCGCTGTAGCCCAGCGTGACCAGCACCTGGCGCGGCCCGCTGCCGTCGGCCATGGCTTCCAGCACGTCCTTGCTGGTGGTCATTTCCAGCCCGCCGGGTATCGACAGCGTGCTGTTGTAGGGCACGGCGCCTTCGCCCAGCTTGTGGTGCAGCACGAAGCCGCGTTCGGTCTGAACCGGGCCGCCGAAGTAGACCGGCTCGTTGCCCAGGGCTTCATGACCCAGGCTGAGCTCGACCTTTTCGAAGAGGTTGCGCAGCTTGATGTCGATGGGCTTGTTGATGACCAGGCCCAAAGCGCCCTTTTCGTTGTGCTCGCACAGGTAGACGACAGCGCCCGAGAAGGTCTCGTCCGCCATGCCCGGCATGGCGATCAGGAACTGGTTGGTGAGGTCGATGCGTGGGCCTGTGGGCATGGCGGAATTCTATTCCCGGCACACTCGCACCCGTGAACCACGCCTACCCCTCGGAAACCTTCGCCCGCGCCCTGGTCTGGCTGCGCCGCGACCTGCGCACTGCTGACCACGCGGCCCTGCACCACGCGCTGCGCCACGCTCGCCAGGTGTGGTGTGTCTTCGTCTTCGACCGCGACATCCTCGACGCCCTGCCCAGGGCGGATCGGCGCGTCGAATTCATCCGCGACAGCCTGGTCGGCGTGGACGCCGAACTGCGCGCGCTGGGCGCCTCGCACGGGGTCGAGAACGTGGGCCTGATCGTGCGCCACGGCTGGGCGCACAGCGAGATTCCGGCGCTGGCGCACAGGCTGGGCGTGCAAGCCGTCTACGCCAACCACGACGACGAACCGGCGGCCCTGGCGCGCGACGCGAAAGTGCGCGGCCTGCTGGCCGATGCCGGCGTGGTGCTGCACACCGGCAAGGACCACGTCGTCTTCGAACGCAGCGAGGTGCTGACGCTGGGTGGCGGGCCGTTTTCGGTGTTCACGCCCTACAAGAACGCCTGGCTGAAGAAGGCCGACGACTTCTACCTCAGCAGCTACCCGGTGGCGCGCTACGCCGCCGCGCTGGCCAGCCGGCCGGCGGCCGAGCCCGGTGTGCCGGCGCTGGAAAGCCTGGGTTTCGTGAAGACCAATCTGCACACGCTGCGCCTGCCGACAGGCCCGGCCGGCGGCCAGGAACTGCTGGACGACTTCCTGACCCGCATCGACCGCTACGGCGACACCCGCGACTTCCCGGCGCTGAAAGGCCCCAGCTACCTGAGCACGCACCTGCGCTTCGGCACGGTCAGCATCCGCCACCTGGCGCGCGAGGCCCACGCCCGGGCGGCGGCCGGTTCGCGCGGCGCGCAGGTCTGGCTGTCGGAACTGATCTGGCGCGATTTCTACCACCAGATCCTGCACCACCACCCGCGCGTGGTGGACCGCGCTTTCAAGCCGGACTACGACCGCATCAAGTGGGAACACGGCAAGCCCGGCGACGCGCTGTTCGCCGCCTGGTGCGAAGGCCGCACCGGCTACCCGCTGGTCGATGCCGCCATGCACCAGCTGAACCAGACCGGCTACATGCACAACCGCCTGCGCATGGTGGTGGCCAGCTTTTTGACCAAGGACCTGGGTGTCGATTGGAAAAAAGGTGAGGCCTACTTTGCCCTGCACCTGAACGACTTCGACCTGGCCGCCAACAACGGCGGCTGGCAATGGGCGGCGTCTTCGGGCTGCGACGCCCAGCCCTATTTCCGCATCTTCAACCCGGTCACGCAGAGCGAGAAGTTCGACCCCGACGGCAAGTTCATCCGCCGCTACCTGCCGCAGTTGAACGGCCTGCCGGGCAAGCTGATCCACTCACCGTGGACGGCGCCGCCGGTGGACCTGGCGGCGGCCGGCATCACGCTGGGCGCTGCCGGCAACTACCCGCTGCCGGTGGTGGACCACGCCGAGGCGCGCGAGAAAACGCTGCTGCGCTACGCGGTGGTGAAGGCCGACGCGCGGACCGGCTGAGCCTCATCCCGACGCGCTCCCGCTTGCGGGAGCAGGAGCCGCTCAGGCCGCGCGCGGCGGCACGAAGCGCGCCAGCAGGGCCGCGTTGCGCTGCGGCCAGATGGCCATGTCGGCGTCTTCGCCGTCGAACACACTGCGCAGGAAGGCCAGCACCAGCGCCTGCGTGGCCACCTTCACCTGCGGGTTCAGCGTGACGCCGCCGGTGCCGGCGCGGTCGGTGAACATGCTGTGCGAACCACCTTCGTAGACGGCCAGCCATTTCTTCGGGCCGCGCGGGCCGCCGGTGGCGTCGAACACCGCCACGCGGTCTTCGGCGCCGCTGTAGTAGCCGGGGATGCGGATCACGTCTTCGGTGGCCGTGACGTGCAGGCTGGGCACGGCCACGCTGGCCAGGATCTTCTGCGGGTCGGCGTCGCCATAAAACGGCGGTGCCGAGATGACCACGGCGGCCTTCAAGCTCGGCTCTTGCAAGTCGATGACGCGGCCCTGGCGTTCGACGCGCGCACCGCTGGCCAGCAGCGTGGTGTTGGCGCCGTAGCTGTGGCCGGCGGCCACGATGCGCCGGGTGTCGATGCGGCCGGCCAGCGGGCTGGCCAGCAGCGTGTTCAGGCCGAAGCGCAGGTCCAGCGCACGGGCGATGGCCTCGCCTTCCTGCGCGGCCGCCTGCAGCCGGCCGACCATGTTGAAGACGCTGCCGCCGGTCCACAGCTGGCGGTCGCTGCCGACGTGCTGCAGGTGCAGGCTGGCGATGCCGTGGCTGGCCACGTGCCGGCCCAGCCAGCTGTAGCCGTTGCGCGAGCCGCCGATGCCGTGCGAGAACACCATCAGCGGCACGGTGGCTGCGGTGGTCGGCAGGTACAGCCGCGCCGGCACCGCGCGCTGGCGGTCGCTGTCGGTCCAGTCGAGGTCCAGCACCTCGTAGGGCGGCGCTTCGGCGGCGGTGAGCGGGAAGGCCGCCGCCATCCAGGCCGCAGCGCCGATGCGCAAACAGTCGCGGCGCGTGGGCTGTTGCGCCCAACGCTGCATCAACAAATTCTTCATGCTTGACCTTCCAGGGGTGTGGCTGCAGCCGGCGTGGCGCGGCCGCGTTGGAACAGGCGCTGGCTGAGCGCGATGGCGTCGTCCACGTAGGTGAACAGCACCGGGATGACCAGCAAGCTGAGGAAGGTGGACGTGATCAAGCCGCCAATCACCACGATGGCCATCGGCGCGCGGAAGCTGGGGTCGGTGCCCAGCCCCAGCGCGATGGGCAGCATGCCGGCGGCCATCGCGATGGTGGTCATCACGATGGGCTGGGCGCGCTTGTGGCAGGCGTCCAGCACCGACTCAAGCCGGCCCAGGCCGTGTTCACGCCGCGCCAGGATCACGTAGTCCACCAGCAGGATGCTGTTCTTGGTGGCGATGCCCATCAGCATGATCAGGCCGATCATGCTGGGCATGGACAGCGCCGTGTGGGTGACGAACAGCGCCAGGAAAGCGCCCGGCACCGACAGCACCAGCGCGCCCAGGATGGTGGCCGGTTGCACGAAGTCCTTGAACAGCAGCACCAGCACGATGTAGATGCACAGCACGCCGGTCAGCATGGCCAGGCCGAAGCTGGCGAAGAGTTCTTCCATCGCCTCGGCATCGCCGATCTCGGTCTGGATCACGCCCGGCGGCAGGCTCTTCAGGCTGGGCAGGTTCAGCGCCTGCTCCTTCACCTCGCCCAGCGCCTGGCCGTTCAATTCGATTTCGAAGTTGACGTTGCGCAGGCGGTTGTAGCGGTCGATCTGCGCCGGCCCGCTGGCGATGGAGAGGGTCGCCACATTGCCCAGCGCCACCGGCCCGGCCTTGCCCGGCACCGGCAGGCGCGACAGCAGGTTCAGGTCGGCGCGCGCGCTGGCGGGCAGGCGGATGACGATGGGCACCTGGCGCTGGCTGAGGTTCAGTTTCGGCAGGCTTTGGTCGTAGTCGCCCGCCGTGGCGATGCGCAAGGTGTCGGCGATGGCCGCGCTGGTCACGCCCAGGTCGGCGGCGCGGGCGGAATCGGGCCGTACGATGAGTTCGGGCCGCACCAGGCTGGAACTGGAGGTGACCGCGCCGATGCCGGGAATGCTGCGCAATTCGCGTTCCACCACCGCCGCATGCGCACCCAGCGTGGCGCCGTCTTCACCGGCCAGCACCAGCACGTACTTCTCGCTGCTCTGGCCGAAGCCGACGTTGACGCGGGCGCCGGGCAGTACGGCGAGCAGCTCGCGAAATTGGGCTTCAACCGTTTGTTTGGTCACGCCGTGGCGCTCGCCGCGAGGCGTCATGTTGATGGTCAGCGTGGCCTTGCGCACATCGGCCAAACCGCTGCCCGGGTCGAAGGTGTTGCCGCCCGTGGCACCGCCGCCGATGGCCGTATAGACCATCTTCACGTGCTCGTTTTTCTGGATCAGCTCACGGGCTTGCTCGGCGGCGGCCAGCGTCTGTGGGTAGGTGCTTCCGGGCGGCAGCGTCACCGTCACCTGCGTCTGGCTCAGGTCGTCGGGCGGGATGAAACCGGTGGGCAGGTAGGGCACCAGCATGAAGCTGCCAACGAAGAACACGGCGGTGGCGGACAGCGTCAGCACGCGGTGTTTCAGGCACCAGCCGGCCCAGCCCAGGTAGCGCGTCATCCAGGCCGCGTCGCGGTGTTCGCGCTTGGGCGGCTTCAGGATGTAGGCCGCCATCATCGGCGTCAGCACGCGCGCCACGACCAGGCTGAAGAAGACCGCGATGGCCGCCGTCCAGCCGAACTGGACGAAGAATTTGCCGGGCACGCCGGCCATGAAGGCGGTGGGCAGGAAGACGGCGATCAGCGTGAAGGTGGTGGCGATGACGGCCAGGCCGATTTCGTCGGCCGCCTCCATCGCCGCGTCGAAGGGTGATTTGCCCATGCGCAGGTGGCGCATGATGTTTTCGATCTCGACGATGGCGTCGTCGACCAGGATGCCGACCACCAGGCTCAGGCTCAGCAGCGTCACCGTGTTCAGCGAAAAACCGAACAGGTAGTACATCGCGCCGAAGGTGGGAATGATGGACAGCGGCAGCGCCGTCGCGGCCACCAGCGTGGCGCGCCAGTCGCGCAGGAAGAGGAAGACGACGAGCACCGCCAGCGCCGCGCCTTCGATCAGCAAATACATGCTGCCGTGGTAGTTCTCGACCACCGGATCGACAAAGTTGAAGGCCTCGGTCACGTCCACGTCGGCATGCGCGGCGCGCAGTTTGGCGAGTGCGGCGCGCACGCCGTCGGCCACCGCCGTTTCACTGGCGCCTTTCGAACGGACCACCTCGAAACCGACCACCGGTTTGCCGTTCAGCAGCGCACCGCTGCGCTGCTCGGCCACGGTGTCGCTGATGGTGGCCACCTGGTCCAGGCGGATGCGCCGGCCGTCGGCCAGCGCGATGTCCAGCTGCGCCAGTTCGGCCGCGCTTTTCACGGTGGCGATGGTGCGCACCGACTGCTCGATGCCGCCGATGTTCGACCGCCCGCCGGACGCGTCTTGCTGCACCGCGCGCAGCTGGCGCGAGATGTCGGCGGCGGTGGCGTTCAGCGCCAGCAGGCGCGCCGGGTCCAGCTCGACGCGCACTTCGCGCGACACGCCGCCCACCCGCGCCACGCTGCCCACGCCGCGCACGCTGAGGATGGCCTTGCTGACGTCGTTGTCGACGAACCAGCTCAGTGCCACGTCGTCCATCTTGCTGGACGCCACCGTGTAGGTCAGGATGGGCGAGCCGGCCAGATCGACTTTCGAAATCACCGGGTCGCGCAGTTCGCCCGGCAGGTCGGCGCGCACGCGCTGCACCGCCGCGCGGGTGTCGTCCAGCGCTTCCTGCGTGGGCTTTTCCAGGCGGAATTCCACCGTCACCAAAGCCACGCCGTCTTGCACCTTGGTGTAGATGTTCTTCACGCCCTGCAGCGCGGCGACGGCGTTTTCGATCTTGCGCGCCACCTCGGTTTCCAACTGCACCGGCGCCGCGCCGGGCAGGCTGGCGCTGACGGTGATGGTGGGCAGGTCGATGTCGGGGAACTGCTGCACCTTCATCGCGTTGAAGCCGAGCAGGCCGACGGCGGTGAGCATCACGAACAGCATCACCGCCGGTATCGGGTTGCGGATGCTCCAGGCTGAAACGTTCATCGCGTGGGCCTTTTCACTTCGCCGCTGCGGTCTTGGCCGGCGCTGCGGCGGCCGCTTCGACGACCCGCACCGTGTCGCCGTCACCCAGGAAACCAGCGCCGGCGGCCACCACCTTGGCGCTGGCGTCCAGGCCTTGCGTGATCTCGATGCGGTCGCCAACGCGCCGCCCCACGCCGACCTGCACCTGCTGCACCTTGTTGTCCGCGGCCATCTTGAAAACGTAGGTGAAACCGTCGCGCAGCAGCACGGCGGTCTGCGGCAGCGTCATCGCGCTGCTGCGGGCGATGTCGAATTCGCCACGGGCGAACATGCCGGCCCGCGCGTCCGACGGGACGCGCCCTTTGCCATCTGCGCCACCTTTCAACGCGGCCGGCAGATCGACGTAGACCAGGCCGTTGCGCGTGGCCGCGTCCACCGTCGGCGCCACCATGCGCACGGTGCCGGCCACGGTGCTGCCGCCGGCCGTGGTCACGCGCACGGCCATGCCGGGTTGGATGCGGCCCAGGTCGCTGGCCGGCACTTCGGCGCGCCATTCCAGGCGGCTCTGGCGGATCAGCCTGAACAGCTCAGCCCCGGCCGGCACCACCGCGCCCACGGTGGCGCTGCGCGACGAGATCACGCCCGCGTCGGGCGCCAGCACCTGGGTCTGCGCCAGGCGCAGTTGCTGCACTTTCGCGCTGGCGCGCAGGGCGTCCAGGCGAGCCTGTGCGGTGCGTTCGGCGGTCAGGTACTGGTTGATCTGCTGCGCCGACAAGGCGCCGGTGGTCTGCAGTTCGCGGGCCCGCGCGGCGTTGGCCGCAGCGTCGGCGGCGTTGGCTTCGGCTTCGGCCACGGCGGCCTTGCTTTGCGCCAGGTCGGCGTTGGCCAGGTCGGCG
>JANPHI010000389.1:0-7746 GCA_031424355.1 Betaproteobacteria bacterium | reverse complement strand
CTTCAGGTCGGGGCCGGCGGCTTTCAGCAGCGCTTCGGCCGGCTGCGCGCTGAGCACGAAGCTGCCGATACCCTGCCGCGTGCGCACCAGGCCGCTGGCCTGCAGCCGCGACACCGCCTCGCGCACCACGCTGCGGCTGACACCGAATTCGCGCATCAGCTCGGGTTCGGGCGGCACGCGTTCGCCCGGTCGCAGCGCGCCGCTCTGGATGCGCTCGGACACGCCTTCGACGACGCGCTGCGACTGGCTGGGCGTGCGGCTGCTGGATGGATTCACGGGGCCGGCGGTGGTGGAAGGCATGGTGCGAGCTCGTCAGTTGGGTGATCGATTTCGTCTTAACTCATCAGACGACTGACTTCAGTATATCGATTGACTTCCATCCTGAAACGCCGTTTCCTCCGTAATTTCATGCTCGTTTTCCCTGCAGCATGGCTCAAACGCCGCCGGGTCGCATACACTTTTACTCATCAGACGACTGATGATGGAAAACCCGCAATGATGAAGATAGCCAGCGTGAACGCCGTGGAGTTCACGCACCCCACGCGCCGCTCGGTGGACACCGCCGGTCACTCGCACCCGGGCCCGCTGGGCACCGGCAGCCTGGCGCTGCTGACCATCCGGACGACCGACGGCGCCGAAGGCCACTGCTTCGCACCGCCGCAGGTGGTGCGCCCGCACGTGTTGAACCAGTTCGTGCGCCGCGTGCTGGTGGGGCAGAGCGCACTGCAGCGCGAAAAGCTGTGGGCCGAACTCGAACACTGGCAGCGCGGCAGCGCCGGCCAACTGACCGACCGCGCACTGGCCGCCGTTGACAGCGCGCTGTGGGACCTGGTCGGCCGCGCCTTCAAGACGCCCGTCTACCAACTGCTGGGCGGCTACCGCCACCAGCTGCCGGCTTACGGCAGCACCATGTGCGGCGACGAACTGGCGGGCGGGCTTTCAACGCCCGAGGAATACGCCGCCTTCGCGCTGCAACTGGTCGCGCGCGGCTACAAGGCCATCAAGCTGCACACCTGGATGCCGCCGGTGAAATTCGCGCCCGACCCGGGCATGGACATCAAGGCCTGCACCGCCGTGCGCAAGGCTGTGGGGCCCGACATCGCACTGATGCTGGACGGCTACCACGAGTACAGCCGCATCGACGCGCTGCGCATCGGCCGCGCGCTGCAAGAGCTGAACTTCACCTGGTTCGAAGAGATGATGAACGAGCAGAGCATGGCCTCGTACAGCTGGCTGGCCGGGCAGCTGGACATCCCCATCGTCGGACCCGAAAGCCTGTCAGGCAAGCACTACAGCCGCGCCGACTGGGTGGCGGCGGGTGCCTGCGACATCCTGCGCGCCGGCGTCACCGGCACCGGTGGCATCGGCCCGGTGATGAAGGTGGCGGCCCTGGCCGAATCCTTCGGCATGAACTGCGAGGTGCATGGCAACGGCCCGGCCAACCTGGCGGTGTGCGGTGCCATCCGCAATTGCAAATGGTACGAACGCGGCCTGCTGCACCCCTTCCTGGACTACGACGAGGTGCCGCCCTATCTGAACGCCATCATCGACCCGCTGGACAGCGAGGGCAACGTGGCGCTGCCGCAGGGGCCGGGCTTGGGCGAAGACATCAACTTCGACTACATCGCCCGGCACACCACCGCGACCTACTGAGCACCACCATGTCCAGCGTGGCCCTGCGCCGACGACAACTTGCCGCCCTGCCCTGGCTGGCCGCCACGGCCTGGGCGGCACCGGCGCGCGCCGGGTCACCCGACGACCAGTTGCTGGTGGGCATGAGCATGAACAACCTGCTGTCGCTGGACCCGGCTGCCGCCACCGGGCTGGACGCGGTGACCGTGGCCTGCAACCTGTACGACAGCCTGCTGGAGCTCGATGCCGTCGACACCACGAAGCTGCTGCCGGCGCTGGCCACGACCTACGAAGTCGATGCGGGCAAACGCCGCATCACCCTGCAGCTGGACGGGCGCGCGCGCTTCGCCAGCGGCCGCGCGCTGACGGCCGAAGACGCCGCGTGGTCGCTGCAGCGCGTGTTGAAACTGAACCTGGCGCTGGCTTCGGTGTGGAAAAGTTATGGCTACACGGCGGCGAACGTGGCCGCGCTGATCCGTGCCGACGGACCGCAGCGCCTGGTCATCGACCTGCCGCAGCCGACCGACCCGCTGCTGGTGCTGTACACGCTTGCCACGTCGATGAGCGGCTATGTGCTCGACCGGGCGGAGGTCTTGAAGCACGAGGTGAAGGACGCGCAAGGCAAGGGCGACCTGGGCAACGGCTGGCTGACGACGCATGCGGCTGGATCGGGCGCCTTCACGCTGGAAGACTGGCGGCCCAAAGAGTTGCTGACGATGCGCCGCACCGCGCAACATTGGCGCGGCGAGGCCAAGCTGCAACGTGTGGTGCTGCGCCACATGAACGAATCGCAGACGCTGCGTTTGATGCTGATGCGCGGTGACCTGGACGTGGCCGGCGGCCTGTCGGCACCCGACATCCGCGCGCTGGCCCAGCGGCCCGACATCGCCGTCGAATCGCTGCGCCGCGGCACCGTCTACTACGTGGCGCTGAACGCCCGCGACCCGCACTTTGCGGACGCCCGCGTGCGCCAGGCCGTGCTGCGCCACCTCATCGACTTCCAGGGTCTGGTGGGCAGCGTACTGCCCTACTACGGCGAATTGCACCAGCGACCGGTGCCGCCGGGCCTGCCGGCTTCGCTGCCCGAACCCGGCTACAAACTGGACGCCGCCGCCGCGCGCCGCCTGCTGGCCGAGGCCGGCCTGGCACAGGGCTTCGACACCACGATACGGGTCGTCGCCGAAGCGCCTTTCACGTCCATCGCCACCAACCTGCAGGCCACGCTGGCGCTGGCCGGCATCCGCGCCACCATCCTGCCGGGCACCGGCAACCAGGTCTACGGCGCGATGCGCGACCGCAAGTTCGAGATCGTCGTCGGGCGGGGCGGCGGCGGGTCTGAACCGCACCCGCATTCCAGCCTGCGTTCGCTGGTCTACAACCCCGACAACCGCGACGCCGCCAAGCTGACGAACTTCCAGGGCTGGCGCACGGGCTATGCCGACGCGGTGCTGAACGGCCTGATCGACAGCGCGCTGCTCGCGCCCGACGCCGTGCAGCAGACCGCCCTCTACCAACAGGCGCAGCAGCGCTTCGACAGCACGGTGGGCGCGATACAGCCGCTGGCGCAGATGCTGGACACCCAGGTGCTGCGCCGCAACGTGCGCGGCTATGTGGGCCACCCGGCGGGCGCGACGCGGCTGCGCGAGGTCTACAAGGTGGCCAGCGCATGAACACGACCACCTTGCAGGCCGCGGTGTTGCCGCGCTGGATTCAACCTACGCTGCGCCGCGCCGCCAGCGTCGTCGTGTCGCTGCTGGGCCTGCTGCTGCTGACCTTCATGATCGGCCGCGTGATGCCGCTGGACCCGGTGCTGGCCATCGTCGGCCCCGATGCCGACCGCAGCACCTACGAGCAGGTCCACAAGCAACTGGGCCTGGACCAGCCGCTGGCCACGCAGTTCGGCCGCTACCTGAACGACCTGCTGCACGGCAACCTGGGCAAGGCCTTGCTGACGGGCAGCGCGGTGACGGCCGACCTGGCGCGTGTGCTGCCGGCCACCATCGAACTGGCCACGCTGGCGATGCTCATCGGCGTGGTGCTCGGCGTGCCGCTGGGCGTGATGGCGGCCACCCACCACAAGGGCCCGCTGGACCACGTGGCGCGCGTGCTGGGCCTGCTGGGCCATTCCACGCCGGTGTTCTGGTTCGGCATGATGGGCCTGCTGGTGTTCTACGCTTGGCTGGGTTGGGCCGGCGGCATCGGCCGCATCGGCCTGGGCTTTGAAGGCCTGGTGCCGCGCAGAACGGGGCTGCTGCTCGTCGACTGCCTGCTGGCCGGCGACATGCCCGCGCTGCGCAGTGCGCTGCGCCATTTGCTGCTGCCAGCCTGCGTGCTGGGCCTGCATTCGATGGCCTACCTGAGTCGCATGACGCGCAGTTTCATGCTGGCGCAGCTGTCGCAGGAGTACGTCACCACGGCGCGCGTGAAGGGCCTGCCCGAGCGGCTGGTGATCTGGCGACACGCGCTGATGAACATCCGCGTGCAACTGCTGACCATCATCGCGCTGGCTTACGGCGGCCTGCTGGAAGGCGCGGTGCTGGTGGAAACCGTGTTCGGCTGGCCCGGCTTCGGCAGCTACCTGACCGGCAGCCTGCTGCTGGGCGACATGAACGCGGTGATGGGCTCGGTGCTGGTCATCGGCGTGCTGTTCGTCGCGCTGAACCTGACCACCGACGCGCTGTACCAGGTCTTCGACCCCCGGACCCGCCCATGAACACGGCCACTGCCATTCAAACGCAAGGCGCCGCCTCGGCCTGGCTTGAAGAAGCCCGCGCCACGCTGGGCCGCTTGCTGCGCAACCGGCTGACGGCCTGCGGCATCGCCATCATTGCGGTGCTGGTGCTGGTGGCCCTGTTCGCGCCCTGGATCGCGCCCCACGACCCGCTGGCGCAAGACCTGGCGCAGGCGCTGCAAGCCCCCAGCGCCACGCACTGGTTCGGCACCGACGAATTCGGCCGCGATCTGTTCAGCCGGCTGGTGCACGGCGCGCGCATCACGCTGTACATCGTGGCCCTGGTCACCGTCGTCGTCGGGCCGCTGGGCATGGCGGTGGGCGTGGTCTCGGGCTATTTCGGCGGCGCGGTGGACGCGGTGTGCATGCGCGTCGCCGACATCTTCCTGTCCTTCCCTGGCCTGGTGCTGGCGCTGGCCTTCGTGGCCGCCCTCGGCCCCGGCCTGGACCACGCGGTGCTGGCTATCGCGCTCACCGCCTGGCCACCGATCGCCCGCCTCGCGCGCGCCGAAGCGCTGACGCTGCGCCAGGCCGACTTCATCGTCGTCGCGCAACTGCAAGGCGCCTCGCACGCCCGCGTGCTGTGGCGGCATCTGGCACCGCTGTGCCTGCCTTCGGTGCTGGTGCGGCTGACGATGAACATGGCCTCGGTCGTGCTCACCGCCGCCGGCCTGGGCTTCCTGGGCCTGGGCGCGCAAGCCCCGCTGCCCGAGTGGGGCGCGATGATCTCCGACGGCCGCCGCTACATGCTGGACAGCTGGTGGATGGTGGCCGCGCCCGGCGCCGCCATCCTGCTGGTCAGCATGGCTTTCAACCTGCTGGGCGACGGCCTGAACGACGCGCTCGACCCGCGCCAACGGAACTGACGGCACATGAACACCCCCGCACCGCTGTTGCAGGTGGAAGGCCTGCACGTCGCCTACGGCACGCCGCTGAACCCGGTGCCCGTGGTGCACGACCTGTCGTTCACGCTGGGCCGCGAAAAGCTGGCTGTGGTGGGCGAATCGGGCTCGGGCAAGACGACGGTGGGACGTGCCCTGCTGCGCTTGTTGCCGGGCCAGGCGCGCATCACGGCACGGCGCATGGTCTTCGACGGCACCGACCTGCTGGCGGCCAGCACCGCGCAGATGGCTGGCCTGCGCGGCAAGCGGCTGGCGATGATCATGCAGGACCCGAAGTTCAGCCTGAACCCGGTGATGAACGTGGGCCGGCAAATCGTCGAGGCGGTGCAACTGGCCGAGCCCGGCGTGCCGCGCGCCGAGGCGCACGAACGCGTGCTGGCGCTGCTGGAACGCGTGCGCATCCGCGAGCCGCAGCGCGTGGCGGCGCAGTACCCGCACCAGCTGTCCGGCGGCATGGGGCAGCGCGTGATGATCGCGATGATGCTGGCCCAGAAGCCGCAGGTGCTGATCGCCGACGAACCGACTTCGGCGCTGGACGTCTCGGTGCGGCAAGAGGTGTTGTCGCTGCTGGACGAACTGGTCGCCGAACAAGGCCTGGGCCTGCTGTTCATCAGCCACGACCTGAACCTGGTGCGCCGCTTCTGCGACCGCGTGCTGGTGATGTACGCCGGCCGCGTGATGGAGCAACTGCCAGCCAGCGAACTGGACCACGCGCAGCACGCCTACACGCAAGGCCTGCTGCAGGCCCTGCCCACGCTGGCGCGGCGCCGCGCGCAACTGCCGGTGCTGCAGCGCGACCCGGCCTGGCTCACGTCGAATTGACACTGACATGCATCCAACCACCATGCTGCAAGCCCAGGGCCTGACGCTGGACCTGGGCAGCGGCGACCAGGCGCGCACGGTGCTGCAGGGCATCAGCTTCAGCGTCGCGCGCGGCGAGGCCTTCGGCCTGGTCGGTGAATCGGGTTCGGGCAAGACCACGGTGCTGCGCTGCCTGGCCGGCCAGTACCTGCATTGGCAGGGCCAACTGGCGATAGACGGCCAGGCCATGACGAAGCAGCGCGACCGCACGCTGGCGCGCCGCGTGCAGATGGTGTTTCAAGACCCCTACGGCTCGCTGCACCCCCGCCACACGGTGCGCAGCGCGCTGGCCGAACCCTTGCTGGTGCAGGGCATGGACCGCGTCGATGAGCGCATCGACGAAATGCTGCTGCGCGTGGGCCTGAGCACCGCCTTCCGCCACCGCTACCCGCACCAGATTTCCGGCGGTCAGCGCCAGCGCGTGGCCATCGCCCGCGCGCTGATCCTGCAGCCGCAGGTGCTGCTGCTGGACGAGCCCACCTCGGCGCTGGACGTGTCGGTGCAGGCCGAAGTGCTGAACCTGCTGGCCGAACTGCGGCGCAGCCAGGGCCTGACCTACCTGCTGGTCAGCCACGACCTGGGTGTGGTGGCGCATCTGTGTGATCGCCTGGCGGTCATGCAGCACGGCCGCATCGTGGAGACGCTGAGCAGCGACGCGCTCTGCGCGGGCGCGGCGGTTGAGCCCTACACGCGGGCGCTGGTCGAGGCCAGCGAGGCCTGAGGCTCCCGCCTCAGGCCCGCACCCGCACCCGCAAGCCGGGCGCTGGCGGTCAGAGCCGGCGCAGCGCCGCCGCCAGCAGTGGCACCACGCTGACCGCGTTGCTGGCGTGCGGCACGCAGTCGCTGCTCCACACCCAGCGCACGCCAGCGGCCTGCACCTGGGCCAGCGCGTCGGCGATGAAGAGGGCGTGGGTCACCGCCACGTCCACGCTGGCGGCGCCGGCGGCCAGTGCACCGCGCGCGGCGGCGGCCAGGGTGCGGCCGGTGCTGGCCACGTCATCCAGCAACACCACGGCGCGGCCGGCCACCACGCCAGCAGGCAGCGGCAGCACCACGTCCACGTCGCGGTCGCCGTGGCGGGTCTTGTGGCACACGGCATGGTCGAGCCCGTGGGCCTGCGCGGCGCGCCGCACCCACTGGCCGGCCTCTTCGTCAGGCGCCAGCAGCAAGGCGCCAGGCACCTGCTGCGCGATGTAGCCGCCCAGCAGTTCGGCCGCCGTCAACGCGATGCCCCGCCGGCCCGGCACCACCTCGTCCATCGTGGCCACGCGGTGCAGGTGCGGGTCCACCGTGACGACCGCGTCGAAGCTGGCCGCCAGCAGCCGGCCGATGTGGCGCTGGCTGACCACCTCGCCCGGCGTGAAAGCCAGGTCTTGCCGCATGTAGGCCAGGTAGGGGCTGACCAGCGTGAGGTGTTGCGCGCCCAGCTCGCGCGCGCCGGCGGCTGCCAGCAGCAGTTGCGTGAACTTGGCGTTGGGGTCTTGCAGGCCGCGCAGCAGCACCACGCGCGGCGGCAGCTGCGGCGGCAGGCGCAAACGCGTTTCGCCGTCGGGGAAGGTGTGCTGGTCGATCAGCGCCCAGGGCCAGCCGAGTTCGGCCGCCAGACCCTGGGCCAGCGCG
>JANPHI010000388.1:0-11859 GCA_031424355.1 Betaproteobacteria bacterium | reverse complement strand
GCCGACCGGCTGTCCACCATCCGCATGTTGCTGGCCGCCTGCAAGCAGCGCGAGGTGGACGAACGCATCGTGCTGGATGACGCCGCCGTCATCGGCCTGGTGGACAAGCTGATCAAGCAGCGCAAAGACTCCATCACGGCCTTCCAGCAGGGTGGGCGCAGCGACCTGGCCGACAAGGAAGCGGCCGAGGTGAAGGTGCTGGAGGCCTACCTGCCGCAGCGCCTGTCGGCCGAAGAGGTGGGCACGGCCATAGCCGCCATCGTGGCCGAACTCGGCGCCACCGGTCCCGGTGACATGGGCAAGGTGATGGGTGCCGCCAAGGCCCAGCTGGCCGGCAAGGCCGAGATGGGCCTGGTGTCGGCAGCGGTCAAGCAAGCGCTGTCGAAGTGATGGCACAGTCAGCACCATGAGCAAGCTGCCCACCCGCCCCATCGCCGACGGCATCAGCGTCGCCCCGCAACTGACGCCCGAGGCCATGGCCGAAGCGGCGGCCGCGGGCTTCAAGAGCGTCGTCAACAACCGCCCCGACTACGAGCACGGCCCCGACCAGCCCAGCAGCGCGCAGATGCAGGCTGCTGCCGAGGCGGCCGGTCTGCAGTACCGCCATCTGCCGGTCAGCGGCGGCTACCAGTCGCCGGAAGAGATCGCCGCTTTCGCGCACTTGCTGCAAGAACTGCCCAAGCCCATCCTGGCGTTTTGCCGTTCGGGCGCGCGCTCGACCAACCTGTACGTGCAGGCCGTTCAGGGCTGAAACGCGAAGCGCCTTGCGCGCGGGGCTGGATGGACGTCCCCGGGTATGCCCGGGGCTCGAAAGGCCGCCGCAACAGCGGCCACCGGCTCACATTCACCTACAGTCTCGGCGCACAGCGTCAGCGCTGCGCTGGGCCATGGAAAAACTCACAAGGAGAGACGGGTGACCGCACTTTTGCAACTATCGAAGTGGATCGACGCCGTCACCGAAAGGGTAGGCCGGTGGGCCAGTTGGCTGATCCTGGCGGCGGTGCTGATCAGCGCCGTCAACGCGGTTGTCCGCAAGGCTTTCAACGCCAGCTCGAACGCCTTCCTGGAAATCCAGTGGTACCTGTTCGCCGCCGTCTTCCTGCTGGCCGCCGGCTACACCTTGCTGCGCCGCGAGCATGTGCGCATCGACGTGGTGCTGGGCCGTTTCAGCAAGCGCACGCAGATCAGGGTCGAGGCGATCTGCATCGTGCTCTTTCTGTTCCCCTTCTGCATCACCGTCATCGACCTGGTGTGGCCGCTGGTGGTGAAGGCCTATCTCACGGGCGAGATGTCGTCCAACGCCGGTGGCCTGATCCGCTGGCCGGTGTTCGCCATGGTGCCCATCGGCTTCACGCTGCTGCTGGTGCAGGGCGTGTCCGAACTGATCAAGCGCATCGCCTTTCTGCAAGGCTTGATCCCCGACCCGACACTGAAACTGCAGGCCAAATCGGCCGAAGAAGAACTGGCCGAATTCGTTCGCGCCCAGGCTGAAAAAGCCGCCGCTGAAGCCGCCGCCCCCGGAGCCGCACGATGATGGAATTCTTCTCGGCCAACATGGCCCCCATCATGTTCATGGGGCTGATCGGCTTCCTGCTGATCGGCTTCTCGGTGTCCTTCTCGCTGGCCGCCTGCGGCCTGTTCTTCGGCTTCGTGGGCATCGAGATGGGCCTGCTGCCGGCTTCGCTGATGCAGGCGCTGCCGCTGCGCATCTTCGGGATCATGCAGAACGACACCCTGCTGGCGATCCCCTTCTTCACCTTCATGGGCCTGATCCTGGAACGCTCGGGCATGGCGGAAGATTTGCTGGACACCATCGGCCAGCTCTTCGGCCCGGTGCGCGGCGGGCTGGCCTACGCCGTCATCTTCGTCGGCGCCATGCTGGCGGCCACCACCGGCGTGGTCGCGGCTTCGGTCATCGCGATGGGCCTGATCTCGCTGCCCATCATGCTGCGCACCGGCTACGACCGGCGCGTGGCCAGCGGCGTCATCGCCGCATCGGGCACCTTGGCGCAGATCATCCCGCCGTCGCTGGTGCTGATCATCATGGCCGACCAACTGGGCCAGAGCGTGGGCGATCTCTACAAGGGCGCTTTCGTTCCCGGCTTCGTGCTGACCGGCCTGTACGTGGGCTATGTCGTCGTGATCAGCCTGGTGAAGCCGCAATGGGTGCCCGCGCTGCCCGCCGAGGCCCGCACCATCCGCGAGCCTGACGGCAAGTCGGGCCTGAAGTCGCTGGGCCTGCTCTTCGTGGCCTGCGTGGCGCTGGCGGTGCTGTTCGCCAAGTCGCGCCCGGCCGAGACGCCGACGGACGAGCTGATCGTGGTTTCGATGTGCGTTGGCGTCGGTCTGGCCTTCGTGCTGGCGGTCATCAACAAGGTGCTGAAGCTGGGCCTGCTGTCGAAGATGGCCGAACGGGTGACCTTCGTGCTGATCCCGCCGCTGGGCCTGATCTTCCTGGTGCTGGGCACCATCTTCCTGGGCATTGCGACGCCCACCGAAGGCGGCGCGATGGGCGCCGTGGGCGCGCTGCTGATGGCGCTGGCGCGCAAGCGCATCGACCTGAAGCTGCTGCGCCAGGCGATGGATTCGACGATGAAGCTGTCCTGCTTCGTGGTCTTCATCCTGCTGGGCTCTACCGTGTTCAGTCTCGCGTTCCAGGGCGTGGACGGCCCGAAGTGGGTGGAACACCTGCTGACGGGCCTGCCGGGCGGCCAGCTGGGCTTCCTGATCGTGGTCAACCTGCTGGTTTTCGTGCTGGCCTTCTTCCTCGACTTCTTCGAGCTCAGCTTCATCATCATCCCGCTGATCGGCCCGGTGGCCATCAAGCTGGGCATAGACCCGGTGTGGTTCGGCGTGCTGCTGGCGGTGAACATGCAGACCAGCTTCATGCACCCGCCCTTCGGTTTCGCGCTCTTCTACCTGCGCAGCGTGGCGCCGAACGACGACTACAAGGACCGCGTCACCGGCCGCACCATCGCCAAGGTCACCACCGGCCAGATCTACTGGGGCGCGGTGCCCTTCGTGGTCATCCAGATCGTGATGGTCGGCTTGATCATCGCCTTCCCGGGCATCGTCACGCGCGACCTGAACAAGGCGGCCGAGGGCAACATCGACCAGCTGCAGCAGGACATCGACCGCAGCCGGCAGGAAACCAAGCCGGAGCCGACGATGCCGGGTCTGGAGCCCAAGGCCAACGCCAAGCCCGAGGTCAAGGCGGACGGCAAGAAGGACGAGGCCGAAGACCCGATGGCGGCCATCCTGCGCGCCAACGAGCAGGACAAGCAGAAGAAGTGAACGACCGCGGGCCGCCCTCGACCGGGGCCCGCGCGGTATGAAAAAAGGGGCTCCTCGGAGCCCCTTTCGCTTGCGCGCTGAATGCGCTCAGACGCCGTTCAAAGCTTCTGTGCCTGCATGAAGTCGTCGAAGCCGGCTTCGGTGAAGCGGAACCACAGGTTCTGGTCGCGGCGGAACACGGCGTAGTCCTCGTAGACCTTCTTCCAGGCCGGGTTGCTGGCCGACAGTTCGCCGTACAGGCCCATGGCTTCCTTGTAGGCCGCGTCCATCATCTCCTTGGGGAAACGGAACAGCTTGGTGCCGCCGGCCACCAGGCGCTTCAGGGCCGCCGGGTTGCGCGCGTCGTACTTGGCCTGCATGTCGACGTGGGCGTAGGCCGACGCGGCTTCAACGATGGCCTTGTACTCGGCCGACAGGCTGTTGTAGGCCTTGTCGTTGATGAAGAAGTCGAGCTGCGGACCGCCTTCCCACCAGCCCGGGTAGGCGTAGTTGGGGGCGATCTTGTACAGGCCCAGCTTCTCGTCGTCGTAGGGGCCGACCCATTCGGCCGCGTCGATGGTGCCCTTCTCCAGCGCCTGGTAGATCTCGCCGCCGGGGATGTTCTGTGCCACGCCACCGATGCGCTCGATGATCTTGCCGCCGAAGCCGCCAATGCGGAACTTCAGCCCCTTCATGTCGGCCAGCGACTTCACTTCCTTGCGGAAGAAACCACCCATCTGCGCACCGGTGTTGCCACCGGGGAAGTTGACGATGTTGTAGCCCTTGTAGAAGTCGCGCATCAGCTTCAGGCCGTTGCCTTCGTACATCCACGCCGTCATCTGGCGCGAATTCAAACCGAAGGGGATGGCGCAGCCGATGGCGAAGGTCGGGTCCTTGCCGAAGAAGTAGTACGGCGCGGTGTGGGCGATCTCGATGGTGGCGTTCTGCACGCCATCGACCACGCCGAAGGCCGGCATCAGTTCGCCAGCCGCGTGCACGCTGATCTGGAATTTGCCGCCGGTCATGTCGCCGACCTTCTTGGCGAAGATTTCAGCGGCACCGAAGATGGTGTCCAGCGACTTCGGGAAGCTGGACGCCAGGCGCCAGCGGATGGCCTGCTGCGCATGCACGACGGCCGGTGCAACACCGGCGGCCAGCACACCGGCCAGCCCGGCGCCGTGTACGAAGGAACGACGTTCCATGGAGTTCTCCTGTTGAGTGCAGCGAGGGCACAACGCCCATCACCCTACTAAAAATTCTAGAAGCGCGCTGTGGCCCGATTCAGACGGGTTTACCCGCTCGAAACGACGGCGCCCACCCTCAGACGCGCACCACCGTGACGGTGCAGGGCGACTGCGCCACCACCTGCGAGCTGACGCTGCCCAGGTAGCGGCGGATGGCCGAATTGGCGCGCGCGCCCATCACGATGTGATCGACCTGGTTGCGCTCGGCGAATTCGACGATGGCTGCCGCCGTGTCGGGCGCTTCCAGCACGTGAAAGGTGAGCCGGCCTTCGTTCAAATCCAGCGCCTTGCTGATCGGCCGTGCCCAGTGTTTCAGGCCGACCAGCTGGTTCACGTGCAGGCTGCGGCCGGCGGCGTCCACGCGCTCGTCCATGCCGATGCGTGCGGTCTTCATCACGCTGATGCAGGCCAGCCGCGCGCCGGGCTCGGTCAGCACGATGCGGCTGACCGTCTCGCGCAAGCGGTCCAGCAGTTCCGGTGCGGCGCTGTCCACATCCACGGCCGCCACGATGATGTTGCTCTGCATCACCTGGCTGGTCACGGCGGTGGCCGGTGCGGCCTTGGGTTCAGCGCCCACGGCGAAGAACCAGCCCTTCAAGCGCCGGACCAGGCCGCCGGCCTGCATCTTCTCGGCGCGCGCCGTCAGGGGCACCTGGCTCGGGTCCTGCAGCGCCAGGGCCAACTGCGCTGCGCTCTGGTAGCGGCGCTCGGGCTTGACCTCCAGGCACTTCAGGATGACCTCTTGCAGCCAGGGTGGGCAGTCGGTGCGCAAGGCGCGGGGCGGGACCGGGTCCACATACAAACGGCGCCGCAGGCCCCGCACCGTGTCGGGCGAACCGAAGGGCCGCGCGCCGGTGGTGAAGTGGTACAGCATCACGCCCAGCGCGAACAGGTCGGAGCGCAGATCGGTGCGCACGTACTGCACCTGTTCGGGCGACATGTAGGGGCCGGTGCCCATCGGCAGCGTGAACTCCTCGTCCAGCAGATCGGGCAGGCGGTCGTGGTGGGACAGGCCGAAATCGACCAGCGCCGCCGTGCCGTCGGGCCGCAGCATGTTGTTGCTGGGCTTGATGTCCAGGTGGACCAGGCCCTGCTTGTGCAGGTCGTGCAGGGCGGTGGCGACGCGGGCGCCGATCTCGATGACCTCGTCGAAGGCCAGCGGCGCTTCGTCCAGGCGCGGTCGCAGCGTCGGACCTTCTATGCGCTCCATCACGATGTAGGGCTGTTTCGTGAAGTCGCCACGCGCCACGTAACGCGGCACGTGGGGGCCGCGTAGCCGGGGCAGGATCATCTGCTCGACCTCGAAACCGACGATGGTGGCCGGGTCTTCGCCGCCCTTCACGCGCGGCACCTTCATGATCAGCGGCAGACCGTCCACCAGTTCGGCGACGGCCGGGCTCAAGGCTTCGGCCGACGCGTCGCGCACCACGCGCCACAGGTGCGCCATGCCGCCGGTGTGCAGCCTTTCCTCCAGCAACCAGCCATCGACCACGCTGCCGGGTAGCAACGGTCCCAGGACCGGGGCTGCAGGGGCTGCTGAAGCCACAGGCGGCGCCGTCGGTGCGGTGCCCTCAGCGTCCATCCAGCAACCTCGCGGCCAAGGCTGAAGGCAGGCCTGCATCAAGGATGCGCGAGCCCGCCGCCTCCACGTCGTAAGGCACGCGCCAGAAGGTCAGTTCGGCCAGGGCGTCGTCGTAGATGGCGTAGCAGGCGGCCGGGTTGCCGTCGCGCGGCTGGCCGGTCGAGCCGGGTATGGCCAGCCAGCGGCGCGAGCCCAGCAGCGGGATGGCTTCACCGGGCACCGGCTCGAAATCACCGGCCTTGCCGACGCCCGACAGGTGGTACAGCCGGGGCTCGTGCATGTGGCCGCAGAAGGTCACGCGGGCGGTGGTGGCGTGCATGCTGCGCACGGCTTCGGCGCGGCCCTGGATGTAGTCCCAGCCCGGCGGATCGAAGGCGTTGGCGTGCACGTAGAGCACCTCGCCGACGACCTGCTGCAAAGGCAGGCTGGCCAGGAAATCGAGTTGCGACGGGTCGAGCTGTTCGCGCGTCCACTCGACCACGCGGCGGGCGTCGGGGCGCATGGTGGGCAGCGCCCCGCGCGCCACGGCAGCGTCGTGGTTGCCCTGCACCGCCACCGCGCCGCGTGCGACGTGTTCGCGCACGCGGTCCACCACCCAGCCCGGGTCGGCGCCGTAGCCGACGAAGTCCCCCAGGAAGGCGTGGCTGTCCACGCCCTGCGCCGCTGCGTGGTCGAGCACGGCCTGCACCGCTTCGCGGTTGGCGTGCAGGTCGGTGACGAGGGCGGTTCGCATGGCGGCGGGCGCTGCAAACAGGGCAGCGCTGGCGCGATCAGGAGCCGGCCAGCTGCATGTGGCCCAGCAGCACCGAACCCACCGATTTGCTGCCCTGCACGTAGACGTCGGCACCGATGGCCTGGATGTTCTTCAGCATCTGCTTCAGGTTGCCGGCGATGGTGACTTCATGCACCGGGTAGGCGATGCGACCGTCTTCGACCCAGAAGCCCGATGCACCGCGCGAATAGTCGCCAGTGACGTAGTTGACGCCCTGCCCCATCAGCTCGGTGACGAACAAGCCCCGGCCCAGTTTGGCCAGCATGGCGTCCAGCGTGTCGCCCTTCTTGGTGCGGCGGCTGGTCATGCTGAGGTTCTGCGAACCGCCGGCATGGCCGGTGGTCTTCATGCCCAGCTTGCGGGCCGAGTAGGTGCTGAGGAAGTAACCCTGCACCACACCGCCCTGCACCACCTGGCGCGGCGCGGTGCGCACGCCCTCGTCGTCGAAAGGCGCACTGCCCTTGCCTTTCAGTTCGTGCGGGTTCTCGACAATGTCGATGTGCGCCGGCAGCACTTTCTTGCCCAGGCTGTCCACCAGAAAGGTCGTCTTGCGGTACAGCGCGCCGCCCGAGGTGGCCTGCACGTAGGCGCCCAGCAGGCCGGCGGCCACCGTCGATTCGAACAGCACCGGCACCTGCTCGGTGGGCACGCGGCGTGACTTCAGGCGCGACAGCGCGCGCTCGGCGGCGTAGCGGCCGACGACTTCGGGCGCGGCCAGGTCGGCGGCGTCGCGCATGGACGTGTACCAGCCGTCACGCTGCATGCCTGCGCCCTTGCCGGCGATGGGCGACACCGACAGGTAGTGGCGCGAACTGGCATAGCCACCGCGAAAGCCGCGCGTGTTGCCGGCCCAGAAATGGGCCTGCTGGGCCGACACACCGGCGCCTTCGGAATTGGTGATGCGGCGGTCCACGCGCAGGGCCGCGTCTTCGCAGCGGCGGGCCAGTTCGGCGGCGGCAGCGGCGTCGATGGCCCAGGGGTGGAAGAGGTCCAGTTCGCGCGCCACTTCGGCCGGCGTGGCCAGGTCGGCGGCGTCGGGCAGGCCGGCGGCCGGATCTTCGGCCGTGAAGCGCGCGATGTCGTAGGCCGCCTGCACGGTCTGCCGCAGGGCCGCCGCCGAGAAATCGGACGTGCTGGCATTGCCGCGCCGCTGCCCCAGGTAGACGCTGACGCCCAGGCTCTTGTCGCGGTTGCGTTCGACGTTTTCCAGTTCACCCTTGCGCACCGACACCGACAGGCCCACACCTTCGGACACTTCAGCCCCCGCGTCGCTGGCGCCCAGGCCCTGGGCCAGTTTCAAGGTGTCTTCGACGATTTGCTGGAACTGTTCCTGGCGGTAGGCAAAGCCCTGTTCGGCGCGGGTGGTGGTCATCGGTGCGGTGATCCAGATAGGGCTGCGGATAGCGGTCGCCGATGATAATGGGCGCCCTCTTGCAGCGACGGTTCACCGTCACACCCACGCCATGTCCCGACGCCCCGCCCCGCACCGCGGCATAGATGTGCACTACGGCGACGCCGGCCTGGGCGCCGCCGAGTCGGCGGAACCGGGCGCCTGGGTCGATACCGGCCCGAGCAAGACCAAGCTCAAGCAGCAGTCGCACGAGCTGCAGGCGCTGGGCAATGCGGTGTCGCAGTTGTCGGCTGAACGCTTCGCGGCCATCGAGATGCCCGAAATCCTGCGCGACGCCATCACCGAATTCCGCCGCACCCGCAGCCACGAAGGCCGCCGCCGGCAGATGCAGTACGTTGGCAAGCTGATGCGCCATGCCGACGAGGAAGCACTGCGCGAAGCCGTGGCCAGCGCCACGCTGGGCTCGGCCAAGGACACGCTGACGCTGCACGAGACCGAACGCTGGCGGGCCGAACTGATCGCCGACGACGAGGCCATGACCACCTGGCTGAACGAATACCCCGACACCGACACCCAGCAGCTGCGCAGCCTGGTGCGCGCGGCGCGGCGCGACGCCAAGGACCTGGTGCCCGAGGCGCGCCAACCGAAGAGCCACCGCGAGCTCTTCCACTTCATCAAACCCTATTTGTCGGCGAAATGAGCGGCAGCATGATCGACAACACCCGGAGCAACTTCGACACCGTGCGCATCGGGGTGGTCAGCATCAGCGACCGCGCGTCGGCCGGCGTCTACGCCGACCAGGGCATTCCGGCCCTGAAGGACTGGCTGGGCCGCGCGCTGCGCAACCCCATCGAATGGCAGGAACGGCTGATCCCGGACGAGCAGGACGGCATCAGCGCCACGCTGATCGACCTGGTGGACACGGTGCGCTGCGACCTGGTGCTGACCACCGGCGGCACCGGCCCCGCGTTGCGCGACGTGACGCCGGAAGCCACGCTGGCCATCGCGCAGAAGGTGATGCCGGGCTTCGGCGAACAGATGCGGCAGATTTCGCTGGCCTTCGTGCCGACAGCCATCCTGTCCCGGCAAGTGGCCGTGGTGCGCGGGCAGGCCTTGGTCATCAACCTGCCGGGGCAACCCAAAGCCATAGCCGAGACGCTGGCGGGTTTGCCCGCCGCGACGCCGCCGGTGCACGGCATTTTCGCGGCGGTACCCTATTGCGTGGACCTGATCGGCGGGCCCTACATCGCCACCGATGGCGGGCTGTGCAAAGCCTTCAGGCCCAAGACGGCGGTGCGCCCCGAAGGCGCCACCCGCACGCCGGGCCGCGCCTGAAGCCGGCCTGAATCGCGCTACTTGACCAGCCGGTTCATCCGCTCGGCGTCGAAGACCTCGGTGGTCTGCGCGTCCTGCGGCACGCAGTCGCCGGCCGGCAGTTCGCGGGTGCGTGCCGACAGCTTCTCGATGGCCTGCCACAGCAGCATCACCTGGTGTTCCTGGGACGAGGCGTTGTCGATCAGGCCCTTCATCGCCTGCGACACCGGGTCGTCGCCCTGCGTCACGCCGTAGGCCGAGAAGCCCATCTTGGCTGCGGCCGCTTCACGCGCGGCGTCGGTTTCGCGCTGGATGATGCGCGCCGGGTTGCCCACCGCCGTGGCGTCAGCTGGCACCGGCTTGGTCACCACGGCCCCGCTGCCGACGCGCGCGCCGTCACCCACCGTGAAGCCGCCGATCACCTGCGCATTGGCGCCAACGATGACGCCCTTGCCCAGCGTCGGGTGGCGCTTGGCGCCCTTGGTCAGCGAGGTGCCGCCCAGCGTCACGCCCTGGTAGATGGTGCAGCCGTCGCCGATCTCGGCCGTTTCGCCCACCACCACGCCCATGCCGTGGTCGATGAAGACGCGGTGGCCGATGGTCGCGCCGGGGTGCAGTTCGATGCCCGTCAGGAAGCGGCCGATGTGCGAGATGAAACGCGCCAGCCAGTGCAGGCCGTGGCGCCGGCACCAGCTGGCGCGGCGGTGCAGGACCAGCGCGTGCAAGCCCGGGTAGCAGGTCAGAACCTCCCAGGACGACCGCGCAGCGGGGTCGCGTTCCAGGATGCAATCGATGTCTTCGCGGAGTCTTGCAAACATGGCTGGAAGTCTAGCGGGGGCCTGAAGACCGCGCTGCCGCCCTTGCCGCTGCCCTGGCGATGCCGCGCAGGATGTGCACGTCCTCGGCGCTGAGCTGCGCGCGGTTCAGCAACTGGTTCAGCCGCGGCATCAGCTTCTTCGGCGCGGCAGGGTCGAGGAAACCGATCGCCTCCAGCGTCTGCTGCCAGTGCGCCAGCAGGCCGGCCACGGCGGCACCGTCGGCCAGCAGCGGGTCGGTGGTGCGCGGCTGGACGCCGTAGCCGCCCAGCGCCATGCGCCAGTCGTAGGCGATCAGTTGCACGGCCTGCGCCAGGTTCAGCGAACCGTAACCCGGGTTGGTGGGCACCGAGATGCAGGCGTGGCAGCGGTAGACGTCCTCGTTCGACAGCCCCGTGCGTTCGGGCCCGAAGACGAAGGCCACGCACTGCGGGCTGGCAGCCAGGGTGGCGAAATGTTCGCGCGGGGCCAGCGTGGGCGGGCCGAAGTCGCGTGGCGTCATCGCCGTGGCGCAGGCCCAGCTGATGCCGTCCAGCGCATCGGCCAGGGTGGCCACCACGCGCGCGCTGGCCAGGATGTCGGTGGCGCCGCTGGCCATCGCGATGGCCTCTTCGCGCTGCAGCACGTCGGCAAAACGCGGCGCCACCAGCACCAGGTCGGTAAAGCCCATCACCTTCATCGCCCGCGCGGTCGAACCCACATTGCCGGGGTGGCTCGTGCCGATCAGCACGAAGCGGGTCGGGTCGGGTGGCGCATCGGTGGCGGTGGGTGCCGGTAAACTCGGGGTATTCACGCGGTGATTGTCACCGCGACGTTCTTTATCCCATTCGCCGCCCCACCCTGCCTGTCGGCCCCGCCGACCACGGCCCTACAGGACTCTTCCCATGTCGCAAGCGCTCCACCCCATGCTCAACATCGCCATCAAGGCGGCACGCGCGGCAGGGTCCATCATCAACCGGGCGGCGCTCGATCTGGACGTGCTGAAGATCGGCCGCAAAGGCCCGAACGACTTCGTCTCCGAAGTCGACCGCGCGGCCGAGATGGCCATCATCAACATCCTGCTCGAGGCCTACCCGGGCCACGGCATCCTGGCCGAAGAATCGGGGCGCGAACACGGCGCGCAGAACAGCGAATTCGTCTGGATCATCGACCCGCTGGACGGCACCACCAACTTCCTGCACGGCTTCCCGGTTTACGCCGTTTCCATCGCACTGGCCCACCGCAATGTGGTGCAGCAGGCCGTCGTCTACGACCCCACGCGCAATGACCTGTTCTACGCCAGCAAGGGCCGCGGCGCCTTCCTGAACGACCGCCGGCTGCGTGTGTCCAAGCGCCTGCGCCTGGCCGATTCGCTGATCGGCACCGGCTTCCCCTTCCGCAAGGGCGACAACTTCAAGCGCTACGTGAAGATGTTCGAAGAGGTGATGCAAAGCTGCGCCGGCCTGCGCCGCCCGGGCGCTGCCGCGCTGGACCTGTGCTACGTGGCCGCCGGCTACTACGACGGCTTC
>JANPHI010000387.1:0-9332 GCA_031424355.1 Betaproteobacteria bacterium | reverse complement strand
GCCCTGGAACTGGTCCAGCCGCGCACCGCCGGTCTGCAGATCGGTCATGTGCACGTCGTGCGTGTCGAAGCCGGCCTGGGCCATGGCATGGCTCATTTCCAGGTGCGAATTGACGCCCTGCTCGCGCAGGATGGCGATGCGCGGGCGCTGCGTGTGGACAAAAGGCGCGGCCACGTCTTCCGCTGCGTCGAAGCTCAGGTGCAGGTGCAAGCCGGGGTCGGCCGGGTCGCCGGCAGCGGCATGTTCGCTGTCGGCGCAGGCCGGGTTGTCGCGCAGCCGGGCTATCCGCCAGCTGACCTCGTCCCACTGCTGCTGCAGCACCTGCAGCGGCGCGCTGAACTGGCTTTGGGTGTCGCGCCAGACCTCCACCGTGCCCCGGTCGTTGGGCTTGCCGATGAAGTGCGCGTGCTGGCTCAGGCCGTGCTCGCGCAAGGTGGCCATCACCTCGTTGCGCACGGCGGTCGGCACCTGGATGACGACGCCCAGTTCTTCGTTGAACAGGGCCTTCAGCGTCAGTTCATTGCGGCGTTCGCTGACCTGCCCGGCCCAGTTCTTGGAATCGCCGTACTCGGCGCGGCTGTCGGCGATGCCGTCGCCTTCCGTGACCAGGATGTCGACGTTCAAACTGACGCCGATGTGCCCCGCAAAAGCCATCTCGCACACCGCCGCCCACAAGCCGCCGTCGCTGCGGTCGTGGTAAGCCAGGATGCGACCCTGCGCACGCAGGGTGTTGATGGCCGCGACCAGCGACTTCAGTTGCTGCGGGGCGATGAGGTCGGGCACCTCGTTGCCGAACTGCCCCAGCACCTGCGCCAGCATGCTGCCGCCCATGCGCTTCTTGCCATGGCCCAGGTCGATCAGCACCAGCGTCGTGTCACCCGGCTGCAGTTGCGGCGTGAAACTGCCGCGCACATCGTCCAGCGTCGCGAAGGCGGTGACGATCAGCGAGACCGGCGCGGTGACCTGCTGCGCTCCAGCATCAGCCTGCCAGCGTGTGCGCATCGACAGCGAATCCTTGCCGACCGGGATGCCGATGCCCAATGCCGGACACAGTTCCATGCCGACCGCCTTCACGGTGTCGTAGAGCGCCGCGTCTTCGCCCGCTTCACCGCAGGCCGCCATCCAGTTCGCGCTGAGCTTGATGCGGCTCAATTCGATGGGCGCGGCCAGCAGGTTGGTGATGGCCTCGGCCACCGCCATGCGGCCCGACGCCGGCGCATCCAGCGCGGCCAGCGGCGTGCGTTCGCCCATGGCCATCGCTTCGCCGCGAAAGCCCACGTAGTCGGCCAGCGTCACCGCACAGTCGGCCACCGGCACCTGCCAGGGGCCGACCATGGGGTCGCGGTGGTTCAGGCCGCCCACCGTGCGGTCGCCTATCGTGATCAGGAAACGTTTGCTCGCCACCGTCGGGTGGCGCAGCACGTCCAGCGCCACCTGTGCCAGCTTCACGCCAGTCAGTTCCAGCGGCGCTTCCGCGCGAGCCACCCGCTGCACGTCGCGGTGCATCTTGGGCGGCTTGCCCAGCAGCACGTCCATCGGCATGTCGATGACGCGCTCGCCGGCCGGGCCGTCTTCGAGCACCAGTTCGCGGTCGTCGGTCGTCACGCCGACGACGGCAAAGGGGCAGCGTTCGCGCCGGCACATCTGCTCGAACAGTGGCATCAAATCGGGGTTGATGGCCAGGACGTAGCGTTCCTGGCTTTCGTTGCACCACACCTCTTTGGGCGCCAGCCCGCTTTCTTCCAGCGGCACCTTGCGCATGTCGAAGGTGGCGCCCTTGCCGGCACCGTCCACCAGTTCCGGAAAGGCATTGCTGATGCCGCCGGCGCCCACGTCGTGGATGGCCAGCACGGGGCTCATCTCACCCAGCGCCCAGCAGTGGTTGATGACTTCTTGCGCGCGGCGCTGGATCTCGGGGTTGCCACGCTGCACGCTGTCGAAGTCCAGCGCGGCGGTGTTGCTGCCGGCGGCCATCGACGAAGCCGCGCCACCGCCCATGCCGATGCGCATGCCAGGCCCGCCCAGTTGCACCAGCAAGGTCCCGGCGCCGAAAGGCAGCTTCTTGACCTGGCCGGCGCTGATCATGCCCAGGCCGCCGGCGATCATGATGGGCTTGTGATAACCGCGCCGCACGCCGGCCACGTTCTGCTCAAAAACACGGAAGTAGCCCCCCAGGTTGGGCCGGCCGAATTCGTTGTTGAAGGCCGCGCCACCCAGCGGGCCCTCGGTCATGATCTGCAGCGCGCTGGCGATGTGCTCGGGTTTGCCGACGGGCTTCTGTTCCCACGGTTCGTTGGTGCCCGGCAGGTGCAGGTTGCTGACCGAAAAACCGGTCACGCCGGCCTTGGGCCGCGCACCGCGGCCGGTCGCGCCTTCGTCGCGGATCTCGCCGCCCGCGCCTGTGCTGGCACCCGGGAAGGGGCTGATGGCCGTCGGGTGGTTGTGCGTTTCCACCTTCATCAGGATGTGCGTGGTCTCGTCGCGCGCGGCGTAGATGGGCGCGTTCAGGTAGCCCTGCGGCAGCCAGCGCTGCGTCGGCCCGCCTTCCATCACGGCGGCGTTGTCGTCGTAGGCGACGATGGTGTGCTGGGGCGACGTGGCCTCGGTGTGGCGGATCATCCCGAACATCGACAAGGGTTGTTCGATGCCGTCGATGCTGAAGCGGGCGTTGAAGATCTTGTGCCGGCAGTGTTCGCTGTTGGCCTGGGCGAACATCATCAGTTCGACATCGCTGGGGTTGCGGCCCAGCTTGGTGAAGGCAGCGACGAGGTAGTCGATCTCGTCGGCCGACAGCGCCAGACCGAATTCGCGGTTCGCCGCGTCCAGCGCCGAGCGGCCGGCGCCCAGCACATCGACATGCGCCAGCGGCGCCGCCGGCTGTGCATCGAACAGATGCGCCGCCGCTTCGCGCTCGAAAGCCACGCTCTCGGTCATGCGGTCGTGCAGCAGGGCCGCGACGGCGGCGCGCTCGTCGGCGGTGAAGGGTTTGGCGGCGCTGAGCAGGCCGCTTTTCAGCGTCAGACGGAACTCGGTCACGCGTTCCATGCGGTGCAGCTGCAGGCCACAGTTTCTGGCGATGTCGCTGGCCTTGCTGGCCCAGGGCGACACGGTGCCCAGGCGGGGCAGCACCACCACCAGTTCACCCGCCTGCGGCCCGGCGTAGGCGTCGCCGTAGGTCAGCAACGCCTGCAGCTTGTCGGCGTCGGCGCGGGCCGGTGCAGCGTCGTGCGCCACCCAATGCACATGGCGCGCAGCCACGGCGGTGATGCGCGGGCAGGCGGCCTGCAAGGCCAGCAGCAGCGCCTGGGCGCGGAAGGCCGAGAGCGCATCGCCGCCCGGAAAATGCGTCAAATGGAGGGGCGAGGCGCTCATGCGGTCCAGGGCTAACGGGGGGAATCACCGATTTTAGAGGGCCAGTGGGATAATCCCGGGATGGCTATCACGATCAAATCCGCCGCCGACATCGAAGGCATGCGTCTGGCCGGCCGTCTGGCTTCCGAAGTGCTGGACATGCTGACGCCCCATGTGCGCGCCGGTGTCACCACCCTGGAACTCGACAAGCTGGCGCACGACCACATGGTGCATGTGCAGGGCGGCATCCCAGCCACGCTGGGCTACCAGCCGCAGGGCTACCCGGCCTACCCGGCTTCGCTGTGTTCGTCGCTGAACGAGGTGGTCTGCCACGGCATCCCTGACGACCGCCCCTTGAAGGACGGCGACATCGTCAACATCGACGTCACCATCATCAAGAACGGCTGGCACGGCGACAACAGCCGCATGTACGTGGTGGGCGAAGGCACCATCGCCTCGCGCCGGCTGTGCCAGGTCACCTTCGACGCCATGTGGAAGGGCATCGTCAAGGTCAAGCCCGGCGTGCGCCTGGGCGACATCGGCCACGCCATCCAGGTCTTCGCCGAACACGCCGGCTACAGCGTGGTGCGCGAGTTCTGCGGCCACGGCGTGGGCGCGCGTTTCCACGAAGAACCGCAGGTGCTGCACTACGGCCGGCCGCACACGCTGGAAGAACTGGTGCCCGGGATGATCTTCACCATCGAACCGATGATCAACGCCGGCAAGCGCGACATCAAGGAAGACCGCAAGGGCAACCGCCCCTACGACGGCTGGACCATCGTCACGCGCGACCGTTCGCTGTCGGCGCAGTGGGTGCACACGGTGCTGGTCACCGAGACCGGCTACGAGGTACTGACGGTGTCTGCCGGCAGCCCGCCGGCGCCGGCCTTCGCGCCGCTGGGCTACGGCCAGGCCGCTGCGCTCGCCACCACCTGACACCATGCTTGCCGAGCCCGAGGCCACCGGCCACGCGCCGGGCAGCGTGGCCGTGCTGCGCGCGCAATTCCGCGACGGCAAGGCGGCGCTGCTGCAGCACTTTCGCAGCGCCCGGCCCACGGCCAAGGCCGCCACCGACCTGACGCGCGCGCTGGCCCGCCTGGTCGATGGCACGCTGGCCACCCTGTGGGCCGATTGCGGCATGCCCCCCAGCGCCGCGCTGGTGGCGGTGGGCGGTTACGGGCGGGGCGAGTTGTTCCCTTATTCCGACGTCGACGTGCTGACGCTGCTGCCCGGCGAGCAGACCGATGCCTTGCAGGAAGCCGTCGGGCGCTTCGTCACGGCTTGCTGGGACGTCGGCCTGGAAATCGGCTCGTCGGTGCGCAGCAGCGCCGAATGCCTGGCCGAAGCCGCCCGCGACGTGACGGTGCAGACGGCGCTGCTGGAATCGCGCTGCATCTGCGGCAGCAAGCGCCTGTACACACAGTTCCGCAAGGCGCAGGACAAGGCCATGGAGCCGCGCGCCTTCCTGCGCGCCAAGCTGCTGGAAATGCAGCAGCGCCACGTGAAGTACGAAGGCACGCCCTACGCACTGGAGCCCAACTGCAAGGAAAGCCCCGGCGGTTTGCGCGACCTGCAGGTGGTGATCTGGGTGGCGCGCGCCGCCGGCCTGGGCCGCACCTGGAGCGACCTGGCGGCCAAGGGTCTGATCACACCGTTCGAGGCCAGCCAGCTGGTCAAGCACGAAGGCACGCTGAAGCTGATACGGGCGCGCCTGCACCTGATCGCCGGGCGGCGCGAAGACCGCCTGGTCTTCGACCTGCAAACCGCCGTGGCCGAAAGTTTCGGCTACGCCAACAGCCCCGCCGTGGTCAACGGCCAGCGCAGCAGCGAGGTGCTGATGCACCGCTACTACTGGGCGGCCAAGGCGGTGACGCAGCTGAACCAGATCCTGATGCTGAACATCGAGGAGCGCGTCAACGGGTCCGAGGCCACGCCGATGCGCCCCATCACCGCGCGCTTCTTCGACCGTGGCGGCATGCTGGAAGTGGCGCACGACACGCTGTACCTGAACAACCCGCACGCCATCCTGGAAACCTTCCTGGTCTACCAGCAGACACCGGGGCTGCAGGGCCTTTCGGCGCGCACGCTGCGGGCGCTGTACAACGCCCGCCAGGTGATGGGCGCCGAGTTCCGCCGCGACCCCATCAACCGCGAGATCTTCATGGACATCCTGCGCCAGCCCAAGCGGCTGACGCATGCGCTGCGCCTGATGAACCAGACCAGCGTGCTGGGCCGCTACCTGTGGGTCTTCCGGCGCATCGTCGGGCGCATGCAGCACGACTTGTTCCACGTCTACACCGTGGACCAGCACATCCTGATGGTGTTGCGCAACATGCGCCGCTTCTTCATCCCCGAGCACGCCCACGAATACCCCTTCTGCAGCCAGCTGGCCGCGCAATGGGACGCGCCCTGGGTGCTCTACGTGGCCGCCCTCTTCCACGACATCGCCAAGGGCCGTGGCGGCGACCACAGCGAGCTCGGCGTCGTCGAGGCGCACCGCTTCTGCCGCGACCACGGCATAGCCCGCGAAGACAGCCAGCTCATCGAGTTTCTGGTGCAGCACCACCTGACGATGAGCCGCATCGCACAGAAGGAAGACCTGTCCGACGCCGACGTCATCACCAGCTTCGCGAAGCTGGTGGAAACGCCGCGCCGGCTGGCCGGCCTGTACCTGCTGACGGTGGCCGACATCCGTGGCACCAGCCCCAAGGTGTGGAACGCCTGGAAGGGCAAGCTGCTGGAAGACCTGTACCGGTTGACGCTGCGCGCCCTGGGTGGCGCACAGCCGAATCTGGACGCCGAGATCGAAGCCCGCAAGGAAGACGCGCGCCACATGCTGGCCCTGCACAGCGCCCTGCCCGGCACCGAAGAGCCGCTGTGGAAAACACTCGAACTCAGCTACTTCGCACGCCACGACGCGGCCGACATCGCCTGGCACGCCCGCGCCCTGTGGCGCCATGTGCAGACCGAGGTGCCGGTGGTGCAGGCGCGGCCGTCCTGCATCGGCGACGGCCTGCAGGTGCTGGTCTACTCGCCCGACCGCCCCGACCTGTTCGCGCGCATCTGCGGCTATTTCGACGGCGCCGGCTTCAGCATCCTGGACGCCAAGATCCACACCACGCGGGCCGGCTACGCGCTGGACACCTTCCAGGTCGTGACCACGCAGAACCTGTGGGCCGACCACGGCGCCGGCGAAGCCGAACTGAAATACCGCGACCTGATCTCGCTGGTCGAGACCCAGGCCACCATCGCCTTGTCGTCCGACGGCCCGCTGCCCGAGCCGCGCAGCGGCCGGGTGTCGCGCCGCGTGCGCAGCTTCCCGGTCACGCCCCGCGTGTCACTGGCGCCCGACGAACGCGCGCAGCGCTGGCTGCTGGCCGTGTCGGCCAGCGACCGGTCCGGCCTGCTCTACGCCATCGCCCGCGTGCTGGCGCACAACCGCATCAACCTGCAGCTGGCCAAGATCACCACGCTGGGCGAACGCGTCGAAGACACCTTCCTCGTCGACAGCCCTGAACTGCAGCGGCCCAAAGGCCAGTTGCGCATCGAAACCGAACTGCTCGACGCCGTGGGCGCGGCGGCCGGCTGAACCCGAGACCGCCGTGGGCCTGAAACGCATCCTGGCCACCGACGCCATCGCGCGACTGGCCGAATTCGACGCCGTCATCGACGCGCGCAGCGAAAGTGAACACGCCGAAGACCGGCTGACCGGTGCCGTCAACTGGCCCACGCTGAACGACGAGGAGCGGCACAGCGTCGGCACCCAGTACAAGCAGGCATCGCCCTTCGAAGCCCGCAAGCGTGGTGCGGTGCTGGCGGCGCGCAACATCGCGCGCCACGTTGAAGCGAACCTGATGCTGCAAACGCGCGACTGGAAACCGCTGGTCTATTGCTGGCGCGGCGGGCAGCGTTCGGGCTCGCTGGCCATGGTGCTGGACCAGATCGGCTTCACCGTCGCGGTGCTGGAAGGTGGCTACCGCGAGTTCCGCCGGGCGGTGCTGCTGGACCTGGAGACGCTGCCCGCCAGATTCGAATGGCGGGTGGTCATCGGCCGCACCGGTTCAGCCAAGAGCCGGCTGCTGCAGGCCCTGCAGCAGCAAGGCGAACAGGTGCTGGACCTGGAGGCCATCGCCTGCCACAAAGGCAGCGTGCTGGGCCCGCTGCCGGGCCAGCCGCAGCCGTCGCAGAAGCGTTTCGAGACGCTGGTGTGGGAAGCGCTGCGCGCACTGGACCCGGCGCGTCCGGTCTATGTGGAAGGCGAGAGCCGCACCATCGGCCGCCTGCGCGTGCCCGAGCGCCTGCTGGAAGGCTTGCGCGCCGCGCGGTGCATACAGATCGAAATGCCCCTGAGCGCCCGGGTGGACTTCCTGCTCGTCGACTACGCCTATTTCGTGGCCGACACCGACAGCTTCTGCGAACGCCTGAACGCGCTGCGCGAGTTGCGCGGCAACGCCGTCGTGGCACGTTGGCAGGAACAGGCCCGCGCAGGCGACCTGGCCCCGGTGGTGCAGGAACTGCTGACCGAACACTACGACCCGGTCTACACGCGGTCGATGCAGCGCAATTTCAAGCACTTCGACCAAGCCTTCACGCTGGACCTGCCTGACGGCCTGCCAGCGTCGCTGGAAGCGGCCGCGCACAGACTGCTGACACCCGCATGTTGCCCCTGACCCCACCCGACCACGCCCGAGGTTTTCGCATCGCAGCGGTGCCACCCCTGCAGCCGCTGATCTGGCTGATGAAGGGCTGGGCCGACCTCGTCCACAAGCCCCTGCCCGGTCTGGCCCACGGTCTGGCGACCGCCGTTTTCGGCGCCCTGCTGGTGCTTGGGGCGCGCGACCGTTTCTGGCTGCTGGCCGGCGCCTTCAGTGGCTTCCTGCTGGTGGCGCCGCTGGTGGCCACCGGCTTGTACGCCGTCAGCCGCGCGCGTGAAAAGAACCAGCCGGCCGGCCTGGCCGTGGCGCTGGGCGCCTGGGTGCCGCAGGACAGCCGGCTGGTGCGCTTCGGCCTGCTGCTGGCGCTGGCCGGCACCGGCTGGGTGTTGACCTCGGCGTCCCTCATCACGGCCTTCGCCGGCGCGCCCGTCAACAGCCCGGCCGACTTCCTGCGCGTGGTCGTGCTCAGCGACAGCAACCACGTCTTCGAAGCCTGGGTGGTGCTGGGCAGCGTGCTGGCCGCGCCGATGTTCGCGAGTTCGGTGGTGGCCATCCCCATGCTGCTGGACCGCCCGCACGGCGTGTTGACCGCCGTGGCCACCAGCGTGGGCGCGGCGCTGATCAACCCGCTGGCGATGGCGCTGTGGGCCACGCTGATCCTGGGGCTGACTCTGCTGGGCATGGCCACGCTGATGGTCGGCCTGGTGGTGGTGGTGCCCTGGCTGGCCCATGCCAGCTGGCACGCCTACCGCGACCTGGTGGTGAGCACCGAGCCCGAGGTCGAAACGCAAGGCACCGCCTGATGTTCGGCTACAACGAAGAACAGATCGCGCAGTTCGGCCTGACCTTCGGGGTAGGCGCCTTCATGCTGTACATGGTCTTCATCATCTTCCAGCTGGCGCGCGAATCGAAGGCCGGACGCTTCGGTACTTTCGTGCTCTTCCTGGCGCTGGGCTTCGGGCTGATCGGCTTTGTGGCCAAGGGTTTGATCAAGTACTTTCTAAGAGGCACCTGAAGCCAGGCCGCAGGGCGCGGCCCGGCCAGCCGAATCAGGCGCCGGTGCTCAGCACATCACCAAAACCCTGCCACTGGGTGCCGGTGAACTTCGCCAGCTGGCCCTGCTTGACCAGGAAGTAGTCGGTCGGCGAGGTGTTCTGCGTCATGCGGGGCAGAATCAGCGGCAGCTTCAGCGCCTTGATGCTGGTTGCCTGCTTCTTCTCGTTCTCTCGCGTCAGGTCGTTGCCGCAGGCCTTCAGCACATGCACCATGGTTTGCGCCGTCAGGTAGGCGTAGAGGTTGGACGCGTCCTTGGGGTCGCCGTCGCGG
>JANPHI010000386.1:0-19914 GCA_031424355.1 Betaproteobacteria bacterium | reverse complement strand
CCGCAAGACCTCTTCGACGACCCCCACCTGCAAGCCACCGGCGGGCTGGCGGCGGTGACGGTGCCGGCCGATGCCAGCGGCGCCGGCCACGCGGTGCAGACGCAGGTACCGCTGCTGCCGCTGACGATCAACGGCGAACGCCTGTCCGTGCGCAGCGGCCCGCCCGCTTTGGGCGCGCAGACCGTGAGCCTGCTGCGCGAACTGGGTTACAGCGATGAGTCCATCGCCCAACTGCAAAACGAAGGGGTGGTCGGCACTGGCGCCGCAGCCGCGCCGGCATCGGAGACCCCATGAAACGCACACCCTGGCCGCTGCTGGCTGCCCTGCTGCTCTTCAACGGCGCCGCACAGGCCCAGCCTTTCCCGGCCCAGCCGATACGCCTGGTCGTGCCCTTCACGCCAGGCGGCGGCACCGACGCGGTGTCGCGCCTGATCGCCGACAAGCTGATGAAAACGCAGCCCGGCTGGAGCGTCGTCACCGACAACAAGCCCGGCGCCGGCGGCAACATCGGCATGGACGCGGTGGCCAAGGCCAAGCCCGATGGCCTGACGCTGGCGATGGGCCAGACCAGCACGCTGGCCATCAACCCGGCGCTCTACCCCAAGCTGCCTTTCGACCCGCTGAAGGACTTCGTGCCGGTGGCCCTGGTGGCCTCGCAGCCTATGGTGCTGGTGGTACGCAGCGAAGGCCCGCTGAAGACCGTGGCCTCGCTGGTGGCCGCCGCCAAAGCCAAGCCCGGCGCCTTGACGCAGGCCCTGGCCGGCACCGGCACCGTGGGCCACCTGGCCGGCGAGATGTTCGGCAAGGCCGCCGGCTTCAGCTTCACCAACGTGCCCTACAAAGGCGCCGCACCGGCCCTGCAAGACCTGATCGGCGGCCAGACCGATTTCATGTTCGCCACGCCCCAGGCCGTGCTGGGTTTGATCAAGGGCGGCAAGCTGCGCGCACTGGCCATCACCGCGCTGAAGCGCCTGCCGGTGCTGCCCGATGCACCCACGCTGGACGAGAGCGGCTACCCGGGCTTCGAGGCCAGCGACTGGAAAGCCATCGTCGCGCCAGCCGGCACGCCGGCGGCCATCGTCAAGCAGATCAACGCAGCGGTGGACCAGGCCCTGGGCAGCCCGGCCACCATCGGCCAGTTGTTGGCCGATGGCAGCGCGCCGATGAAGGGCACGCCCGAGCAGGTGGCGGCTTATATCCGGGCCGAGCACCGGCGCTGGGGCACGGCAGTGCGGGCGGCAGGGGCCACGGCGAACTGAAAGGTGTGGGCTGCGGGCGGCCTTGTCGCCGCGCCCACGGCAAGCGGCGGCTAGACCTTCGGGTGCTTGCGCGCCACCCAGAACGTAGCGCCTTCAGGCCCGTAGTGCTCGGCGTGCGGCGCTTCCAGCGCCAGTTCGAAACCACCCCCGGCCACGATGCGCCGCGTGTGACCATTGCAGGTCAGCGCCAGTTCACCGCGCACCACGCGGGCCTGCACTTCGAAGGGATGGGTGTGGGTGGCGATCTGCTGGCCCGGTGCCCATTCGCGCACCAGCACCTCATCGAAACCCTGGGCCAGGGCGGCGGACTGGAATTCTTCGAAGCTGGGGTTGTTCATCGCGGTCTCACTTCAGTGTTTGCAACATCTCGCCCATTTTCTGGTGCAAAGCGTTCACGGCCTTCAACGGGCGCACCATGACCTTGAAATCGACGATCTGGCCGCTGTCGTTCCAGCGGATCAGGTCGATGCCGTTGATGTGCACGCCGTCGATTTCGGCGGCGAATTCCAGCAGGGCGTCACGCGGGCCGACGATCTCGCGCTCGTAGCGGAATTGCGCGCTGTTCATGTTCAGCACGTGCATCGCACCTTGCAGATACAACAGCGTGATGGCCTTGCCGCGCTGCGGCGTGTGCACCACCGGCGAATGGAAGACCACGTCGTCGGCCAGCAGCGTGGCCAGCTTGGCCATGTCGCGGGTCTTCACCACCTCGTGCCAGACAGCCAGGGTGTCGATCATTTCGTTCTCCTTGTTCACACCGGATCAGCGCGCGTCATTTCAACGCGCCTGCTTTCAACGCGCATACGTCACGCCGCCATCGACGACCAGCGTCGAACCCACCACGTAGTCCCCCGCGCGGGAAGCCAGGTAAATGGCCGCGCCGGCCATGTCGTCATCCACGCCGATGCGCCGCGCCGGGATGCGTTGCGCCACCTCGTCGCCGTGGTCGCGCGCCACACGGTTCATCTCGGACGCAAAGGCCCCGGGTGCTATCGCGCTGACCACGATGCCCTCGGGCGCCAGCTTCAAGGCCATGCGCTTGGTCAGGTGGATCAGGCCGGCCTTGCTGGCGGCGTAGGAATACGTCTCTTGCGGGTTGACCGACACGCCGTCGATGGACGCGATGTGGATGACCTTGGCGCAGTGGCCGCGCGCCGCGCCGGCCTTCAGCAAGCCGTGCAGCGCCTGGGTCAGGAAGAAGGGCGTTTTCAGGTTCAGATCGACGACCTTGTCCCAGCCGGCTTCGGGGAATTCGTCGAAGTCGGCACCCCAGGCCGCGCCGGCGTTGTTGACCAGGATGTCCAGGTGCGTTTCACGCGCTGCGTAAGCCGCCACCAGGCCGCGCAGGCCGGCTTCGGTGGACACATCGGCCGGCAGCGAAATGCAGGAACCCAGCGACGACAACTCGGCCGCCGTGGCGTTGCAGGCTTCGGCCTTGCGGGCCGAGATGTAGACGCGGGCGCCGGCTTTCAGGAAGCCGGCAGCAATCATCCTGCCGATGCCGCGCGAGCCGCCGGTGACCAGCGCCGTGCGGCCGGCCAGTGAGAAAAGGTCTTGCATCGCGGGGTGTCTCCGTGGGGTGGAAGTCGAGCCTTCAGCCTAAGCGCTGTGGCCGCGCCAGCGTATCGCCGGGGTGCCAAGGCTGCGCGGTTTCAGGGTCGCTGCCATACGGGTAAATCCCAGCCCACGAACCGGGCTGGGGCGTCTCGCCAGAGCGGGTGCGCAAGCGTAGGCTGGCCGGCACCCGCCCCCCTTCACAGGCGGGACGGAGACTGCCATGTTCAGACTTCTCCCCCGGTCCCGTGCACGCTGCGTGCCGACCGCCCTGCTGGCCCTGGCCTGCGTGTTCACCACGCAGACGCAAGCCAACCTCGTCACCAACGGGTCTTTCGAGATCACCACCGCCACGGTCACCAGCACCTGGCCTGCCAGCGCGTTCGGCGGCTGCCCGAATTCGCCGGTCTCGGTCAGCGGCTGGGCCACGTCCAACGTCGGCCAAGCCATCGTGCTGCCCAATTGGCAACCCGGTGCCCCGGGCACGGGCGTGTTGTTTCCCACCGGCCTGTGCAACCCCGGGCCGCCGGTGGGCGTGGCCGGGCCGCTGCCCACCAGCAGCCCCGACGGCGGCAATTTCGTGATGTCGGACGGCGACTTCGCCAACGCGCCCATCACCCAGACCATTACCGGCCTGACACCCGGCGCGCGCTACACGCTGAGCTTTCTGCAGGCCCTGGTGCAAGACACGCAACCGCCCTTCACCACGCCGGGCCCCGTCACCGGTTACTGGCAGGTCAGCTTCGGCGCGACCACCTTGAATTCGACCTTCATGACGGCCGATGGCAGCACGCTGACCCTGTCTCCGTGGAAAAGCGAAACCATGCTGCTGACCGCCAACAACGCCACCGAAGTGCTGAGCTTCTTCTCGGTGGGCACCGGCGACCCGCCGCTGGTGCTGCTGGACGGCGTGGTGCTGGAGGCCGTGCCCGAACCCGCCACCGCCTGGACGCTGCTGCTGGGCGGCCTGGCCGGCGGGCTGCTGTACCGCCGCACGCGCTGGCAGCGCGTGGCCGCCTGAGGCGCACCGCGCATGCTGGAGGCGCTGCGCGGCCTGACCACCGGCTGGCCCGCGTGGGCGCTGGACCTGTTCCGCCACAGCAACGGCCTGCTGTTGCTGGTGGTGGTTTTCGTGCCGCTGGAGCGCCTCTTTCCGCTGCACCCGCAGCCCGCGCTGCGCCGCGCCTGGCGCACCGACGCGGTCTATTACTTCATCAGCAGCCTGTTGCCGCCCAAGCTGGTGCTGATGGCGGTGGCAGCCCTGCTGTGGGCGCTGCACAGCGTGGCACCGCAGGGCCTGTTCCCGGCGCTGCATGACCTGCCGACAACCGCACGGCTGGCCCTGTCTATCGCCGTCGCCGAAGTCGGCTTTTACGGGGGGCACCGCGCCATGCACACCTGGCCGGTGCTGTGGCGTTTCCACGCCGTGCACCACAGCGCCGAGCAGATGGACTGGCTGGTCAACACCCGCGCCCACCCGGTCGATCTGGTGCTCACGCGCCTGTGCGGCCTGCTGCCGCTGTACGCGCTGGGCCTGGCCCGACCGGGCGGTGAGCAGACCGACTGGGTGCCGCTGCTGGTGGCGCTGCTGGGCAGCACCTGGGGCTATCTGATCCACGCCAATGTGCGCTGGCGTTTCGGGCCGCTGGAACAGTTGGTCGCCACGCCGGCCTTTCACCACCGCCACCACGAACACCTGGGGGCTGACGGACGGGGGCACGGCAATTACGCGGCGCTGCTGCCGGTGGTGGACCGGCTGTTCGGCACCTGGCACGCACCGGGCGGGGCCGTGCAGCGCTACGGCACCGACGAACCGGTGCCTGCGGCGCTGCTGGACCAGTTGATGGGGCCGTTCATGGGGCGGCGGCCGGGGCGGTGAACGCGCCGGCCGGGACGCAGCTACATGCTGCGCCGGTACTGCCCGCCCACTTCGAACAGCGCGTCGGTGATCTGCCCCAGGCTGCAGCAGCGCACGGCGTCCATCAGCACCTCGAAGACATTGCCGTTGGCGATGACCGCCTGTTGCAGACGCTGCAGCATGGCCGGTGATTCAGCCGCATGGCGGGCGTGGAAGTCGGCCAGCCGCGCCAATTGCGATTGCTTTTCTTCTTCGGTGCTGCGCGCCAGTTCGATGGTGTCCATCGCCGGGTCGCCGTGCGGGTTGCGGAAGGTGTTGACGCCGATGATGGGATATTCGCCGGTGTGCTTGAGCATCTCGTAATGCATGCTCTCTTCCTGGATCTTGCCGCGCTGGTAGCCGGTTTCCATCGCGCCCAGCACGCCACCGCGTTCGGCGATGCGCTCGAATTCGGTCAGCACCGCTTCTTCCACCAATTCGGTCAATTCGTCGATGACGTAAGCGCCCTGGTTGGGGTTCTCGTTTTTCGCCAAGCCCCATTCGCGGTTGATGATCATCTGGATGGCCATCGCGCGGCGCACGCTGTCTTCGGTGGGCGTGGTGATGGCCTCGTCAAAGGCATTCGTGTGCAGTGAATTGCAGTTGTCGTAAACCGCAATCAGCGCCTGCAGCGTGGTGCGGATGTCGTTGAACTGAATTTCCTGGGCGTGCAGGGAACGGCCGCTGGTCTGCACGTGGAATTTCAGCTTCTGGCTGCGCTCATTCGCACCGTAACGCTCGCGCATCGCCACCGCCCAGATTCTTCTCGCAACCCGACCGAGCACGGTGTATTCCGGGTCCATGCCGTTGCTGAAGAAGAAGCTCAGGTTGGGCGCGAAATCGTCGATGTGCATGCCGCGCGCCAAATACGCTTCGACAAAGGTGAAGCCATTGCTCAGCGTGAAGGCCAATTGGCTGATCGGGTTGGCACCGGCCTCGGCAATGTGGTAACCGCTGATGCTGACCGAGTAGAAATTGCGCACGTCGTGCAGCACGAAATACTGGGCGATGTCGCCCATCACCTTCAGGCTGAATTCGGTGCTGAAGATGCAGGTGTTCTGGCCCTGGTCTTCTTTCAGGATGTCGGCCTGCACGGTGCCGCGCACATTCGCCAGCGTCCACGCGCGTATCTTTTCGGCTTCGTCCTCGGTCGGTTCGCGGCCGTTGTCCAGCTTGAATTTATCCAGGTTCTGGTCGACGGCGGTGTTCATGAACATCGCCAGGATGGTCGGCGCCGGGCCGTTGATGGTCATGCTGACGCTGGTGGCCGGGTGGGTCAGTTCGAAGCCCGAATAGAGCACCTTCAGGTCGTCCAGCGTGGCGATGGAAACGCCGCTGTTGCCCACCTTGCCGTAAATGTCGGGCCGGCGGTCGGGGTTGTTGCCGTAGAGGGTGACGCTGTCGAAGGCCGTGCTCAAACGTTTGGCCGGCAGGCCCGCGCTGACCATCTTGAAACGCCGGTTGGTGCGGAAGGCATCGCCCTCGCCGGCGAACATGCGCGTCGGGTCTTCGTTCTCGCGCTTGAAGGCAAAGGTGCCGGCGGTGTACGGGAAGCTGCCCGGCACGTTGTCCAGCAGCAGCCACTTCAGCAGCTCGCCCTCGCATTCGTACTGGGGCAGCGACACCTTGCGGATCTTGTTGCCGCTGAGCGTGGTGTGGGTCAGCGCGGTGCGGATTTCCTGGCCACGGATCTTCACCACGTACTCGTCGCCGGCGTAGGCCTTGCGCATGTCCGGCCACATCGCCAGCAGCTTGCGGGAGTGCCCGTCGAGCAGCGCTTCACGCGTTTGCGCGATGTCGTTGACGGCCTCCACCGCGCGGTGGCGTTCGGGCTTGTCGGTCTGCAGCATGCCGGCGGTGGCGCGCAGTTGCTGCACCTGGCGGGCGATGCGGCTTTGTGCCAGCGCGTTGCGCTTGTAGCCGCGCACGGTGTCGCTGATATCGGCCAGGTAGCGCACCCGCGCGCCGGGCACGATGGGCACCTGGTGGGTGCTGTGGCGCGTGGCCACGGCGGGCAGGCGGCCGGGGCTGACCGCCAACCCCAGTTCGGCCAGGCGTGGCAGCAGCGCCTGGTACAGCGCCGTCACGCCGTCGTCGTTGAAGCGGCTGGCCATGGTGCCGAAGACCGGCATCGCCTCGGGCCGCTGCATCCAGTCTTCACGGTTGCGCTGCACCTGCTTGGCCACATCGCGCAGCGCATCGGCCGCGCCTTTGCGGTCGAATTTGTTGATGGCGACGAACTCGGCGAAGTCCAGCATGTCGATCTTTTCGAGCTGGCTGGCGGCGCCGAATTCCGGCGTCATCACGTACATCGGCACGTCCACCAGCGGCACGATGGCGGCGTCGCCCTGGCCGATGCCCGAGGTCTCGACCACGATCAGGTCGAAGCCCGCCGCCTTGCAGGCCAGCAGCGCGTCGGGCAGGGCCTGACTGATCTCGCTGCCGAAGTCGCGCGTGGCCAGGCTGCGCATGAAGACGCGCGGGCCGCCAGCCCAGGGGGCCAGCGCGTTCATGCGGATGCGATCGCCCAGCAGCGCGCCGCCGCTCTTGCGCCGGCTGGGGTCGATGCTGATGACGGCGATGCGCAGCGCGTCGCCCTGGTCCAGGCGCAGGCGGCGGATGAGTTCGTCGGTGAGCGAACTCTTGCCGGCACCCCCGGTGCCGGTGATGCCCAGCACCGGTGTCGTCGATGCGGCCGCCGCAGCGGTCAGCGAAGCGCGCAGGCTGTCGCTGGCCTTGCCGTTTTCCAGCGCGGTGATGGCCTGGGCCAGCGCGCGCCAGGCGGCGTCAGAGTGACCTTGCAGCGCGCTGGCATCGGCCGGCGCGTAGCCCGACAAGTCGGCGTCGCAGCGCATCACCATCTCGCCGATCATCCCCTGCAGGCCCATGCGCTGGCCGTCTTCGGGGCTGTAGATGCGGGCTACGCCGTAGTCCTGCAGCTGGCGGATTTCCGCCGGCACGATGACACCGCCACCCCCACCGAAGACCTGGATGTGCGCGCCGCCGCGGCTGCGCAGCAGGTCGACCATGTACTTGAAGTACTCGACGTGGCCGCCCTGGTAGCTGCTGATGGCGATGCCCTGCACGTCTTCCTGCAGCGCCGCCGTCACGACTTCGTCAACGCTGCGGTTGTGACCCAGGTGGATGACCTCGGTGCCCATGCCCTGCAGGATGCGCCGCATGATGTTGATGGCCGCGTCGTGGCCGTCGAACAGGCTGGCGGCGGTGACGAAACGCACCTTGTTCGCGGGGCGGTAGTCGGCCAGGGCGCGGGCTTCTGCAGAGAGGTCGGTCATGTCGGCGTGGCGAAGTTTCGGCGGGGTGGGCGCTGCGCTTGTCGCGGGCGCCAAGGTCAGCGGGGCATCATGCCACCGCTGCCCGGCGGCATCGATGGTGGTTACCATCGCGCCCGCACCGGGACACACACCCATGACTTTTCTCGCCATCGACATCGGCAACAGCCGCCTGAAGTGGGCGCTGTACGCGGCGCCGCATCCGGGGGCCGCCTTGCTGCGCCAAGGTGCGGTCTTCCTCGAAACCATCGACGATCTGGCCGAAACGGATTGGAAAGACCTGCCCGTGCCGTCCAGCATGCTGGGCTGTGTGGTGGCGGGCGAAGCGGTGCGGCGCCGGGTCGAGGAACAGCTCGAACTGTGGGACATCGAACCCCGCTGGGTCGTGCCTTCGGTGCACGAGGCCGGTTTGCACAACGGCTACGACCACCCCAGCCGCCTGGGTGCCGACCGCTGGGTGTCGCTGGCCGGTGCCCGCTGGCGCGTGCTGGCCGGCGTGGCGAAGGGCGACCAGCCCCGGCCCGCGCTGGTGGTGATGGTGGGCACCGCCGTCACGGTGGATGCGCTGGACGCTGAAGGGAACTTCCTGGGCGGCCTGATCCTGCCCGGCTTCGGCCTGATGCAGAAGGCGCTGGAAATGGGCACCGACGGCCTGAAAGTGCCCACCGGCGAAGTCACCGACTTCCCCACCAACACCAGCGACGCCCTGATGAGCGGCGGCGTCAACGCCATCGCGGGCGCCATCGAACGCCAGGTGCGCCGCCTGCACGCCCGCACCGGCGCCGAGCCGCTGCTGCTGATGACCGGCGGCGCTGCCGCCAAGCTGGCGCCGGTGACCGACGTGCCCTTCGAGACCGTGGACACGCTGATCTTCGAAGGCCTGCTGCTGATGCAGAGCAAGCGCCTGGCTCTCTGACCGAGGGCAGGCCGACCAAGGCCATGCGCGGAACCGGCTACGCCGGGCCGCTGCATGAGCCCCCTCGGGGGGTGGCGAAGGCCCGAAGGGACAAGCCTGGGGGTCTTTTATAACCAGCGGGTGAGCAGTTCCCGCAGCTGGGCACGCGAATAGGGCTTGGCCAGGTGGGCGTCCATGCCGGCCGCCAGCGACTGCACGGCGTCTTCGTCGAAGGCGTTCGCCGTCAGTGCCACGATGGGCACGCGCGGCAGGCGCAGCCGCAGTTCACGTTCACGCAGCGCGCGCGTGGCGGCATAGCCGTCCAGCACCGGCATCTGGATGTCCATCAGCACCAGGTCCACGCGCTGCGACTGCAGCAGCGTCAGGGCCTGGGCGCCGTCTTCGGCTTCCAGCACGTCAACGCCAAAGGACTTGAGCATCTCGGCGCCGATCATGCGGTTGACGACGTTGTCTTCCACCAGCAGCACCACGCCCGCCACCTGGGCCATCACGTCCAGGCCACCGAAATCGGAATCGAGATGCGGCGGCGGCAGGTGGGGCGCCAGCGGCAGCCGCAGGTCGAAGCGAAAGACCGAACCCATGCCGATGCGGCTGTCGACCTCGATGCGCCCGCCCATCGCCTCGATGATGCGTTGGCTGATGGCCAGCCCCAGCCCGGTGCCGCCGCGCAGGCGCGAACGCGTGCTGTCGACCTGCAAGAAAGGCTGGAAGACTTCTTCCAGCGCTGCCGCCGGGATGCCGATGCCGGTGTCCGTCACGGCGAAGCGCACGCACACGGCTTTGTCGGTCGGCCCCATTTCGGTTGCGGCTGCACCAGGTGCTGCGGTGCTGGCTGCAGGGCTTGCAGCGGCGGTTCCCGTGGCTGCGGCGGCCGGTGGCAGCACCGTCAGCCCCAGCGTGATGCCGCCGCGCTCGGTGAACTTAACGCCGTTGCCCAGCAGGTTCAACAGCACCTGCTTCAGGCGCGGCGCATCGCCCACCACGCCGTCGGGCACGTCTGAACCCATCTGCAGGGTGATGGTCAGCCCGCGGCTTTCGGCATTGGCGCGGAACAGCGACGTGGCCGAATTGACCACCGAGTGCAGCGACATCGGCGTGGCCGACAGCACGAGCTTGCCGGCCTCGATCTTGGAATGGTCGAGCACGTCGTTCAGGATGTCCATCAACGACTCGCCCGACGCCGCCGCCGTCTTCACCAGGCGGCGCTGGCGCACATCGAGTTCGGTCTGACGCAGCAGGTCCAGCGCGCCCAGCACGCCGTTCATCGGCGTGCGGATCTCGTGGCTCATCGTCGCCAGAAACTGACTCTTGGCCAGGTTGGCGGCTTCAGCGGCTTCCTTGGCGCGCACCAGCGAAACATTCGCCTGGTCGGCCTGCAGGCTGTTGCGCATGGCGCGCAGGGCCGTGGTGCGGAATTCCAGCGTGGCCCGCGTCATGGTCACACCGAAGAGCACGGCCAGTACCGCCAGCGGCAAGGAATAGGCCTGTGAGGACCACAGCGAGACGGCCGCCAGCGACCCCAGTTGCATGGCCGTCAGCATCAAGAAACTGCGGCCGGCCATCGACATGAAGAAGGCCGCCGTGGACACCGAGCCGCAGACGATCACCACGTACACCGTGGCCATGGTGCCGCGCAGTGTGGGGTAGATCAAGACGGTGGCCACCACCCACATCAGACCCACCAGCAGGGCATTCGCTTCCAGCTGCAATTGCAGCGAGCGGACGCGCTCGGGCAGGATGCTGTCGCGGCTGCGGTGGACCAGCCCCAGCACCAGGCGCCAAGCCGCCACCGGCAAACCCAGGGCCATCGTGGCCAACGAGGCGCCGTGGGCGCCGGCGTCCCAACCCAACCAGGCGATGAAGACCACAGCCACCGTCAGCAGCGGCACGCTGCGCGCCGAATTGCGCACCGCCACCCGCAGCATGCTGCGCTGAATGGCCGTCTCTATTCCGTCGGGCTCGGTCATAGGGGGCTGAGCATAGCTTGAGGCCTGGGCCCGGCTGGCCAGCCCGGCAAGCACACCGGTCACGAGTGGATGTAGTTCTCCAGCTGCGCGATGGTGGCCTCGTGCGTGGCGATGATGTCGTCCATGATGTCGCGGATGGAAATCATGCCCTGCACGGTGCCGGCTTCGACCACCGGCAGGTGGCGGATCTTGCGCTCGCTCATCAATTGCATGCAGGCCCGCGTGCCGGTGCGCGGCGTGACGGTGAGCACCTGCGAGGTCATGATGTCGGCGACCTTGGTCTCGCGCGAATTGCGGCCTTGCAACGCCACCTTGCGCGTGTAGTCGCGCTCGGAGACCACGCCAACCAATCGGCCGTCCTGCATCACCACCAAGGCGCCCACTTCGTACTGCGACAACAGTTCCAGGGCGGTGAAGACGCTGTCTTCAGGGCGCACATGCCACAAGGTGCCGTCGCGCTTCTTGAGGAGTTCGGAAACGGGTTTCATGGGCGCTGCTCCAAGGTTGTCGAACCGGGTCTAGCCTAACTGAACGACGGCGCAGTTCAAGCCGGAATCACACCCGGGCCCTGCAGCGGCATGGCCCGCCGCAACAGCAGACATGCCGTCAGGGTTGGTGACGCGCACCGGGCGGCCGACGCCCAGAATGCAGGCACCCGCACCATCAGGCTGCCGCCATGTCCAACACCGACACCCGCGCCCCGGTTCAATTGCCCGCCAGCCAGCGCATCCCCACGCTGGACATCCTGCGCGGCGTGGCCCTGATGGGCATCCTGATCATGAACATGCCGGGGTTCAACAGCTCGTTCTTCGCAGAGGCCGATGGTTCGCACCTGTGGCCCGGGCAAATCGACCAGGGCGCCGAATTCCTGCGCGAGGCGCTGTTTTCGGGCAAGTTCAACAGCATGTTCAGCCTGCTGTTCGGCATCGGCTTCACCATCCAGTTCACGCGCATGGCCGAGCGCGACCCCGAGCACGCCACCGGCTTCTACCTGCGCCGCCTGGGTGTGCTGGCGGTGCTGGGCGTGCTGCACGCCTGGGTCTTCTGGCCGGGCGACGTGCTGCACACCTACGCCATCCTGGGTTTGCTGCTGGTGCTGGGTTTGCGCCGCATCAGCGACCGCACGGTGATGCTGTTGATCGCCGCCTGCATCGTCTACCCGGCCCTGTCGGGCGCGTTGCGGGTGTTCATCTTCACGCCCGAGATGACGGCCGAGCGGGTGCGGCTGGCCCAGGCCTTCGAGATCAGCAACAACGCGGCCTATGGCCACGGCAGCTTTCTGGCTGCCGCGCTGGAAAACAGCCGTGTGATGAATTTCTTCTACACCGGCTGGCTGAACCTGTGGGGCGCGGTGGGCTGGTGGGTGATGATGAGTTTGACCATGCTGATCGGCCTGCTGGCCGGCCGCCGCCGCTGGGTGCAGCGGGCGGCCGAACTGATGCCGCAGATCCGCCGCCTGACCTGGGTGGCGCTGGCCGTCGGCCTGGGCTGCGGCGTGGCCTTCACCGTCATCTTCGAGATGAACCGCATCCCGGGGCCTTCGCCCATCAAGGTGCTGGGCAGCGTCTGCTACAGCCTGTCGCGCCTGGGCATGATGATTTTTTACGTGCTGGTCATCGTGCGCCTGGCGCAGCAGGCCGCCTGGCAGCGCCGGCTGGCCCCGCTGGCCGCCGCCGGGCGCATGCCGCTGACCAACTACCTGATGCAGACGGCCATCTGCACCACGCTGTTCCAAGGCTGGGGTTTCGGCCTGTGGATGCAGGTGGGGCCGGCTGCCAGCCTGGCGCTGTCGCTGGCCCTGTTCTGGCTGGTGCAGGTGCCGTGGAGCGTCTGGTGGCTGAAGACGCACGAGCGCGGGCCGATGGAAGCGCTGTGGGCGCGCCTGACCTACGGCTCGCGGCCGCGTGCGCCGCAGGTGGCGACGCCTATCATCGGTGGATGACCCGACCCCGCCGCCTGTGGGACATCTCGCCACCGGTGCATGCCGGCTCACCGGTGTTCCCGGGTGACGCGCCTTTCAGCAGTGTCTGGGCCGCCCGCATCGCACCGGGCTGCCCGGTCAACGTCAGCACGCTGACGCTGTCACCGCACACCGGGGCCCATGCCGACGCGCCGCTGCACTACGACGACGCCGGTGCCGCCATCGGCGCGGTCGATCTGGCGCCTTTCCTGGGGCCCTGCCGCGTCATCCACGCCATCGCCGTCGGGCCGCTGGTCGAATGGCAGCACATCGCCCACGCCATCGGCGACAGCCTGCCCCCACGCGTGCTGGTGCGCACCTACCGCAGCGCGCCGGTAGACCGCTGGGACGCCGCGCTGGCCGCCTATGCGCCCGCCACCATCGAACGCCTGGCCGACCGGGGCGTGACGCTGATCGGCATCGACACCGCCAGCATCGACCCGGCCGACAGCAAGACGCTGGACAGCCACCAGGTCATCCGCCTGCGCGGCCTGCGCGTGCTGGAAAACCTGGTGCTCGACGGCGTGCCCGAAGGCGACTACGAACTCATCGCCCTGCCCCTGAAACTGACCACCGCCGACGCGTCACCCGTCCGCGCCATCTTGAGAGAACTCGAATGACCCGTGACGACGCCCTGGCGCTGGACGCCGCCGACCCGCTGGCCGCGCTGCGCGAGCAGTTCGCGCTGCCGGCTGGGGTGATCTACCTGGACGGCAATTCCCTGGGCGTGCTGCCCAAGGCCACTGCGGCGCGCGTGCAGCAGGTGGTGCAGGCCGAATGGGGCAACGGCCTGATCCGCAGCTGGAACAGCGCCGGCTGGATGGACCTGCCGCAGCGCATCGGCGACAAGATCGCGCGCCTGTTGGGTGCCGGCGCCGGGCAACTGGTGGTGGCCGATTCGACCAGCGTCAACCTGTTCAAGGTGCTGAGCGCGGCGCTGACGCTCATTGAGGCAGACAGCGCCGCCGATGTGCCACAGCGCAAGGTCATCCTGAGCGAGCGCAGCAACTTTCCGACCGACCTGTACATCGCCCAGGCGCTGTGCCGCGAACGCGGCTTCGAGCTGCAACTGGCCGAACCCGACGAACTGCCCGCGCTGCTGGACAGCCGCACCGCCGTGCTGCTGCTGACCCATGTGAACTACCGCACCGGCCGCATGCACGACATGGCCGCGCTGACCCGCGCCGCCCATGCGGCCGGCGCGCTGACGGTGTGGGACTTGGCGCACAGCGCCGGCGCCGTGCCGGTGGACCTGCTGGGCGCCGACGCCGACTTCGCCATCGGCTGCGGCTACAAGTACCTGAACGGCGGCCCCGGTGCGCCGGCCTTCGTCTGGGCCCACCCGCGCCATGTCGACCGCTTCTGGCAGCCGCTGGCCGGCTGGATCGGCCATGCCGCGCCTTTCGAATTCACGCCCGGCTACCGGCCGGCCGCCGGCATCGCGCGCTACCTGTGCGGCACGCCGGCGGTGCTGAGCCTGGCCGCGCTGGAATGTGGCGTGGACACCGTGCTGGCGGTTGAGCCGCTGGGCGGCATGCCGGCGCTGCGCACCAAGTCGCTGGCGCTGACGCGGCTGTTCGCGGCGCAGGTGCTCGCCACCTGCCCCGGCTTGACCTTGGCCTCGCCGGCCGACGACGCGCTGCGCGGCAGCCAGGTCTGTTTCAGCCACCCCGAGATCGGCTACCCGGTGATGCAGGCGCTGATTGCGCGCGGCGTCATCGGCGACTTCCGCGCCGGCGACCCGTCGCACCCGGCGGGCGCGGTGGACATCCTGCGCTTCGGTTTCACGCCGCTCTATGTGCGCTTCGTCGATGCCTGGGACGCCGCCGAACACCTGCGCGACGTGCTGCACAGCGGCCAGTGGCGCCGCCCCGAATTCAACCAGCGACAGGCGGTCACATGAACACGACAACGGGCACGAACGCGAGCACGGGCGGCTGTCCCTTCGGTCACGGCAACGAGCCGCCAGCCGGGCCCGACGAGCCGGTGGCGGTACCCCTGGCGACGGCCGCCGAACACGAGGGCGCGCTGCTCGACTTCCGCAGCGACATGAGCTACGGCGACTACCTGCACCTGGACCGCGTGCTGACCGCCCAGCACCCGCTCAGCCCCGACCACAACGAGATGCTGTTCATCGTGCAGCACCAGACGAGTGAGTTGTGGATGAAGCTGATGCTGCACGAACTGCACGCGGCTATTCGCCACATCGCGGCCGACGAGCTGCACCCGGCCTTCAAGATGCTGGCGCGGGTCAGCAAGATCATGGAACAGCTGGTGCACGCCTGGGATGTGCTGGCCACGATGACGCCGCCCGAGTACAGCGCCGTGCGCCCCTACCTGGCCAACAGCAGCGGCTTCCAGAGCTGGCAGTACCGCTGCATCGAATTCAGCCTGGGCAACAAGCACAAGGCCATGCTCAAGCCGCATGCGCACCGGCCCGACCTGCTGGCGCATGTGGAAGCGGCCTGGCGGTCACCGTCGCTCTACGACGAAGCGCTGCGCCTGCTGGCCCGCCGTGGCCTGGCCGTGCCGACCAGCCACACGGTGCGCGACTGGACCCAGCCCTACGCCGAAAACGCGGCGGTGGAAGCCGCCTGGTTGACCGTCTACCGGGCGCCGGAAGCGCACTGGGACCTGTACCAGCTGGGCGAAAAACTCACCGACCTGGAAGACGCCTTCCGCCTCTGGCGGTTCCGCCACGTGACCACGGTGGAACGCATCATCGGCTTCAAGCGCGGCACCGGCGGCACCAGCGGCGTGGGCTATTTGCGCAAGATGCTGGACGCGGTGCTGTTCCCGGAAATTTGGCGCTTGCGCACCCACCTCTGACGCGGCGCAGCGGCCGGAGGCGGCGCCGCCTCAACGTCAAGACCGCAGGCTGGGCGGCAGGTGCACGTCGTGGGTGTCCAGCACCGCTTCCGGCTCCTCGGCCTCGGCGTCGGTCTCGTTGTCGAGCTGCCGGCGCAAACGGTCGGTGTCCAGGTCGCCGGTCCACTTGGCCACCACGATGGTGGCCACGCCGTTACCGATCAGATTGGTCAGCGCGCGCGCTTCGGACATGAAGCGGTCTATGCCCAGGATCAGCGCCAGGCCGGCCACCGGCACATGGCCGACGGCCGACAGCGTGGCGGCCAGCACGATGAAACCGCTGCCGGTGACGCCCGCTGCGCCTTTGCTGGTCAGCAGCAGCACCAGCAGCAGCGTGAGCTGCTGGGTCAGGCTCATCGGCGTGTTGGTGGCTTGCGCGATGAACACCGCCGCCATCGTCAGGTAGATGCTGGTGCCGTCCAGGTTGAAGGAATAGCCGGTGGGGATGACCAGGCCGACCACCGACTTCTTGGCGCCCAGGTTCTCCATCTTGGCCATCATGCGCGGCAGCACCGATTCACTGGACGAGGTGCCCAGCACGATGAGCAGTTCTTCCTTGATGTACTTGATGAACTTCCACACCGAAAAGCCGTGGAAGCGGGCAATGCCGCCCAGCACCACGAAGACGAACAACAGGCAGGTGGCGTAGAAGGTGGCCATCAACGCGCCCAGCGATAACAGCGAGGCCACGCCGTATTTGCCGATGGTGAAAGCCATCGCACCGAAGGCACCGATGGGCGCGGCTTTCATGATGGTGCCGACGATGGCGAAGAGCACGTGCGAGGTCTTCTCGATCAGGTCGAAGACCAGCGTGCCGCGCCCGCCGAACTTGTGCAGCGCAAAGCCGAACAACAGCGCGAACAGCAGCACCTGCAGGATCTCGCCCTTGGCGAACGCATCGACCACCGTGCTGGGTATGACATTCAGCAGGAAGTCGGTCGTGCTGGTCATCTTGCCCGGGCCGGTGTAGGCCGCGATGCCCTTGGTGTCCAGCGTGCTGGCATCGATGTTCATGCCCGAACCGGGCTGCACGACGTTGATGATGAGCAGGCCCACCACCAGCGCCACGCTGCTGACGACCTCGAAATACAGCAGCGCCAGCCCGCCGGTCTTGCCCACCTTCTTCATGTCCTCCATGCCGGCGATGCCCACCACCACGGTGCAGAAGATGATGGGCGCGATGATCATCTTGATCAGCTTGATGAAGCCGTCGCCCAGCGGCTTCATCGCGGCCCCGGTCTCGGGCCAGAAGTGGCCCAGCAGCACACCGATCACGATGGCCGTGATGACCTGGAAATACAAGGACTGGTAGAGCGGCTTGTGCTCTTTGCCGGCGGCCGGTTGTTCCATCGTCGTCTCCTGGCAGGGCCCGATGTGCTTGGGCTGATGTTGTCGGGCTTGGCTCTACAGGACGGCGTTCAGGGCCTGCTCGAAAGTGGCCACGGTGCGGTCGATGTTCTGCAGCTTGTCCAAGCCGAACAGGCCCAGGCGGAAGCTGCGGTAGTCGGCCGGCTCGTCACAGGCCAGCGGCACGCCGGCCGCCACCTGCAGGCCCTGCGCGGCGAAGGCCTTGGTGTTCTGCCAGTCGGCATGGTCGGTATAGCTGACCACCACGCAAGGCGCCTGGAAGCCGGGCGCGGCCACGCTGGGGATGCCCTTGCTTTCCATCAGCGTGCGCACGCGGCGGCCCAGTTCGATCTGCGCCGCCTTGGCCTGCGCGAAGCCCATCGCGCGGGTTTCGTTCATCACGTCGCGCAAAGCAACCAGGCCGTCGGTGGGGTAGGTGGCGTGGTAGGCCATCGCGCCCTGCTCGTGGGCTTCCATCATCGCCGCCCACTTCTTCAGGTCCAGCGAAAAACTGCTGCTGGTGGTGGTGGCCATCAGCGCCTTGGCGTGTTCCGACAGCATCACCAGGCCCGCGCAGGGCGTGCTGCTCCAGCCCTTCTGCGGCGCGCTGATCAGCACGTCCACGCCGGTGGCGCGCATGTCCACCCACATCGCGCCCGAGGCCACGCAGTCCAGCACGAACAGGCCGCCGTATTCGTGCACGGCGGCGGCGATGGCAACGAGGTGGTCGTCGGGCAGGATCATGCCGGCCGAGGTCTCGACGTGCGGCGCGAACACCACCGCCGGCTTCGTGCTGCGGATGGTGGCCACGATCTCGTCCAGCGGCGCCGGCGCGAAGGGCGACTTCGGCGCCGGCGCCACCATGCGCGCCTTCAGCACCGTGGACGACGAGGTCACACCGGCCATGTCGAAGATCTGCGTCCAGCGGTAGCTGAACCAGCCGTTGCGCACGATGAGCACGTCCTTGCCACCGGCGAACTGGCGCGCCACGGCTTCCATGCCGAAGCTGCCGCTGCCCGGCACCACAACGGCGGCAGCGGCGCCGTAGACCTCTTTCAGCGTGGCCGAGATATCTTTCATCACGCCCGAGAACTTCTTGGACATGTGGTTCAGGGCGCGGTCGGTGTAGACCACCGAATATTCAAGCAGGCCGTCAGGGTCAACGTGGGGCAGCAGTCCGGGCATGGGGCCTCCGATGGGATAGCGGTTCGCGGGCGCGCAGCTTAGCAGCGGAAACCTAGAATCGTGGCTTTGCCGTCTGGAGCGCCACCATGGACACCCGCACCTCCCCGAACCGCCTGCGCATCACCCAGCTGCGCGAAGTGCTGGCCCAGCGCGGTGTACACGCGCTGCTGGTGCCGTCCAGCGACCCCCACCTCAGCGAATACCTGCCCGGGCATTGGCAAGGCCGGCAGTGGTTGTCGGGCTTCACCGGGTCGATGGCGACCTTGGTCGTGGCCGCCGACCGGGCCGCGCTGTTCGCCGACAGCCGCTACTGGGTGCAGGCCGAAGCCGAGTTGGCCGGCACCGGCATCGAGCTGGTGAAGATCGCCACCGGCGCGTCCGCCGACCACCTGGACTGGCTGGCCCGCAACACGCCCAAGGGCGCGGTCGTCGCGGTCGATGGCCAGGTGCTGGGCCTGGCGGCCGCCAAGGCCCTGCAACAGGTGCTGGACGCCGCTGGCATCACCTTGCGCACCGACATCGACCTGTTGAACGACATCTGGCCCGAGCGCCCGGCCCTGCCCGCGCAGCCGGTCTACGAGCACGCGGCGCCGCAAGCGCCCACACCGCGCGCCGACAAGCTGGCGACCGTGCGCCGCGCGATGGCCAGCCGGGGCGCCACGCACCACTTCATGTCCACCGTGGACGACATCGCGTGGCTGACCAACCTGCGCGGCAGCGACGTCACCTACAACCCGGTCTTTCTGGCGCACCTGCTGCTGGACCTGACGGGCGGCACGCTCTTCGTCGGCGAGGGCAAGGTCGATGCCGCGCTGGCAGCGGTGCTGAAGGCCGACGGCATTGCGCTGGCGCCCTATCCGCAGGCCGGTGCGGCACTGGGCCGGCTCGGCTCGGAACACACGCTGCTGATCGACCCCAAGCGCATCACCCACGGTTTGCGCGCGCAGGTCGGCGCCGCTTGCGCGGTGGTCGAGGCCATCAACCCCAGCACCCTGTTGAAGAGCCGTAAGACCGCTGCCGAAGCGGCCTTCGTGCGCGAGGCGATGGCCGAAGACGGCGCGGCCATGTGCGAGTTCTACGCCTGGTTCGAAGCGGCGCAGGCACGCGGCGAACGCATCACCGAACTGACCATCGACGAACACCTGAGCGCCGCCCGCGCGCGCCGCCCGGGCTTCGTGGGCTTGAGCTTTTCCACCATCGCCGGCTTCAACGCCAACGGCGCCATGCCACATTACCGCGCCACCGATGAGTCGCACGCCGTCATCGAGGGCGACGGCCTGCTGCTGATCGACAGCGGCGGCCAGTACCTGGGCGGCACCACCGACATCACGCGGGTGTGGCCGATCGGCACGGTCAGCACGGCGATGAAGCGCGACTACACGCTGGTGCTGAAAGGCACGATGAACCTGTCGCGCGCGCGCTTCCCGAAAGGCACGCTGAGCCCGATGCTGGACAGCCTGGCCCGCGCGCCGCTGTGGGCCGAGGGCATCGAATTCGGCCACGGCACCGGCCACGGCGTGGGCTATTTCCTGAACGTGCACGAAGGCCCGCAGAGCATCAGCAAGGCGCTGCCCGACCCGCACATGGCGATGGAGCCGGGGATGATCACCTCCATCGAGCCCGGCGTGTACCGGCCCGGGCTGTGGGGCGTGCGCATCGAGAACCTGG